>JAYEJP010000026.1:7647-23538 GCA_034660615.1 Patescibacteria group bacterium | reverse complement strand
CACATACAGCCCATCTTTTCTTTTTTCCATAATGGTGTTTGCTTGCGACCCTTCGACCACATGGGCTATATCCTGACCAGTTGCTAAAAACATAGCCGCCACCATATTAGCCACATGCATATTCTGTGAATTTGAACCAGCCAAATTTGTGCCCACTACATTTTTCCAATAATGAATTAGTGCCAATTTTTCTACACTCACCCCCAATAATTCTTTAACCATATCTTCGCTTATGACCACCTCCGCTTTAACCTGATAACCACGGCCCAACAATTGATTAAGGGCCGAAGCTTTTTTATCAACACACATATTTCCAGAAATAGAAATTAGCTCAACATTTGGATGTGCGGAGACTAGTTCTTGCCAAACCTGCTTAAGAGCAATTGTGACCATATTCATTCCCATGGCCTGATCTGTGTCAAAACTAAAGCGCGCAAATACACTTGGCCCTTGAGACCAAGTTTTCAAGTCTACTAAGCTCAAGTGGCCACTTGTCTTTTCAGCTATCTTTTTAATTTCTGAAAAATTCATTTTTAGCCAATAACAAAACTTCTTTGCTTCCAGCCCACTTCTTAACTTAAAAACAGGGGCTCTAGTCATCCCTTTTTTCACTACAATACAACGCGCTGCGCCCGATGAATTTAACACTTTTATCCCCCTAGACACACTAGCCACCAAAGCTCCTTCGGTGGTAGCAAGAGGGAAGATAATCTGTTTGAGTAGTTTTCTTTTTTCTTTTATTAAATCAAAGCTTTTTTGATAGTCTCCCTCACCCCCCTGTTCTACTCCTAAATCATAAAATTCAAGTTTGTCCATAGGTCCAGCTACACCCACTGGAACCTCAATTCCACCAATTAAATTTTCACAGTTCTTTTTTCCCACCTTTTCAGGATCAAAAACACAAATCTCAAACAAATCAGATGCCTTACGACCAGAATCTTTCAACATTCGTTGTCTTAATTTCATTTTTTTCAACTCAGACAAATCTTTTTTTATATAAAATTTCATTTTATTTATTAAAACTTTATGGTCTAACACCCTGAGGCTTGCCTCGAAATATTGGGTCAAGGGCTTGCCCTCTTGCCCTGGGGTTTAATACCTTTTATTTTTATTCAATAAATCGCAGGCAGTGTATTAGTCGCATAAAAACGGAAAAATCATTCAAACTCATCAAGAAATAAACAAACTTTTACACAACTTTTCCACATTTTAAAATCATTAAGAACCAAATTTGTTAAGCCTGATGGTAGATTTTTTCTTTTTAACAAACCAGGCTTGGCGTGTTATAATTTTGCTTCATATGAACATGGATAGTCGCTACGACCACCTCAAAAATGAAGAAGAAATGACTAAATTGTGGGAAACTCTTGAGGCCTTTAATCCTGACAAGTCAGATAATCGAGGCAATAAACCTTTCACAATTATTATGCCCCCACCAAATGCTAACGATCCTTTGCATGTTGGACACGCCATGTTTATTTCAATCGAAGATATTTTAGTTCGCTACCATCGCATGCTTGGAGACGACACTCTCTGGCTACCCGGAGCTGATCATGCCGGAATTGAGACTCAGTATGTTTACGAAAAAAAGCTTAAGAAAAAAGGCCGGTCTCGTTTTGATTTTGATCGAGAGACCCTCTATCAAAACATCTGGAATTATGTGCAGGAGAAATCCGATGTGGCAATGAGTCAAATCAAAAAACTTGGCGCTAGTGTTGACTGGAGTCGTTTTAAATTCACTTTAGGCGAAGATGTTGTTGATGATGTTTTAAATACTTTTAGCAAACTAGACAGCGAGGGGTTGGTCTACAGGGCTAACCGCTTGGTAAACTATTGCACCAACTGCGGAACAGCTTTTAGCAATCTCGAGGTTCTTCATCAAGAACAAAAATCTACCCTTTATTACATTAAGTATGGACCGCTAGTTGTTGCTACCACCAGACCTGAAACCAGATTTGCTGATGTAGCTTTGGCAGTTCATCCTAAAGACAAACGTTATAAAAAATATGTTGATAAAACTCTACAGGTTGAGGGAGTAGTTAAAAACTATAGTTTGCCAGTTATTGCGGATGACTTTGTTGATCCTAAGTTTGGCACAGGCGTAGTCAAAATAACTCCTTATCATGACCACAATGATTTTGATTTCTGGCAAAGACATAAAGATGAAATCAAAACAAAGCCAACCAAAGCCATAAACTATGACGGTTTTATTACAGAGGCAGGAGAAAATTACAAAGGTTTAAAAGCTAGCCAAGCTAGAAAAAAATTAGTTAAAGATCTTAAAAAGGCAGATTTAATTGAAAAGGTAGATTTAAATTATCAAAACAACATGGGACTCTGCTATCGCTGTAAAAAACCGATTGAACCCCTGCCCCTCACTCAGTTTTATGTAAAGGTTAAACCTCTGACTGAGCCTGTCCTAGAAGCTTTAGACAAAGGAGAAATAGTCGTTCATGGGGCCGGGCATGACAAAATACTCAAACACTGGTTGGAAATATTGGAAGACTGGAATATTAGTCGTCAGGTTGTCTGGGGAATTAGAATACCTGTTTGGTATAACGTTGAGAAATGCCCAGACATTCAGACAACTTATCTGGGCAAGAATGGTAAAAAACATAGTGGAAAAATTAGCAAATTGTTGAAAAATGATTCTTTAGAAACAATTAAACAGGGATTGCAAACACTCAGTGCTCCGCTAGGTTCTGAATATAAAATTAGCAAAGTAAGTCCTGGTAACAAATATATCCAAGAAACAGATACTTTTGACACTTGGTTCTCTTCTAGCCAATGGCCTGTAGTAACATTAAAAAATAACCAACCAGACGACTTTGATCGCTTCTACCCCACCCAAGTAATGGAAACTGGCTATGACATTTTGATGTTCTGGGTAATGCGCATGTTAATGATGGGTGAGTTTATTACCGGCAAACTTCCTTTTAATAACGTTTACCTTCACGGACTGATTAGAGATGATAAAGGCGAGAAGATGAGTAAGAGCAAGAACAATGTCACTAATCCATTGCAAACAACCGAAAAATACGGTGCTGACGCTCTTAGAATGGCCTTAGTAATTCGATCATCAGCCGGTTTAGACAAATCTGTGGGAAAGCCTGATTTTAAGGCTGCTAGAAATCTAACCAACAAAATCTGGAATGCAGCCAGATATATTTTGATGAGTCTTGATAAAAAATCTTTAAAAGAGAAAACCGATAAAAAATATGATCAGGTTTTTGAAGAACACTTAAAACAAATTATTGAAAGCATTACAAAACAAATTAATGATTTTAAAATTGGCCTAGCTGCCGAAACTCTTTACAACGAATTTTGGCACTGGTTCTGCGATGAGTGTATTGAAAAGTGTAAAAAAGAAGATCTTTCACAAAGCTTATTATTAAAGGGCCTAACTACTTTTCTCAAACTCCTTCACCCTTTTACCCCCTTTGTTACTGAAAAATTGTGGCAGATACTAAAACAGGAAAACTTAGTTGAGGATCAGACTCTGGCTTTAAGCAACTGGCCTTAATTTTTAGCTCTGCTAAAATATTGCTATAATGATTTTGCTCAAAACTCCTCTATTCCTCGTTAGACTTTTAGTTTTATTGCTCGCTACTCTTACTTCTTTTTTGCGTCTAAAGTTGAATAAATATACCACGATTATTATCTTATATTTATTTCTTTTTATCCAAGCAATATTAATTCTCAATAATCACAGCCCAATAATATCTGACGAAAAAAAAGACCCTCCAGGGCATCAAGTCACAACTGCAGAAAACATTAATTTAGAGAGGCTGATCTCAGGACAATACGAGGTTATAAAAACTAGTACTAAAAACCTAAACGCCTCCTTAGTAAGGATTAACGAGCTTTTGGAAAAACAACCTTCTCATCGCGATCTTTTAATTAACAAAGCTTTGTTGGAATCTGCTCTTAATCAAGAGCAGGATAGTAAAAAGAGTTATTTAAAAGCGAAAAGGCTAGATCCAAATTGGGCTGGTTTTAAAGAGTAGAAAAGCAACTACTCCTCTTCTCCGCCATCTTCTTCTACAACCTGCTTTTCATCACTATCTTCTCCGCCTTCTTCCTCTAAACCTTCTTCTTTTTCTTCTTCGCCAATAATCTTAGTTTCAATTTCTTCTTCCTCTTCTTCTTTCTCTTCTTCCATTTCTTGGACTAGTACTATTGGAGCTTCCACACCCTCTTCTCCTATAACAATCTCAACTTTAGCTTCGTCATATTTTAAATCAGCAATGGTAATAGACTGCCCCACCTCTTTTAACCCGGCAACATTAACCACGAATTCCTCAGGAAGATCAACTGGCAAAGCTTCTACCTCAATTTCATCTCTAACTCGTACCAAAACTGCCTCAGCAACTTCAAACTCCCCTTCAAAACGAACAGGGATGTTGGCCTCGACTTTCTCTTTTAGACTTACCACCTTAAAAGAAGCGTGAATTGGCTTATCCGTTACCGGGTCTAGTTGAACCTCATCAATCATGGCGGGTATCTCTTTTTTCTCAAGTTTTAGATAAACAATCGCAGCCTCCCCTATAAGCTTATATAGCTTAATAAATTTTTTTAAATCAAACTTAACAGCTTGAGAAATGAATTTGGGACCAAACAAATTTCCTGGCAGAATGCCTTCTCCCCTCAATTTTTTGGGCTTGGTTGACAATTTCCTAGATTTAATGCTAAAAAGTGTTTTTTTCATTTTAAATTCACTGCTAATTTACCACCAACCTAAATTCACTAATAATCCCTTTTGTTCAAGGTTCATTATTATAACAAATTATTTAAAACTTAACAGATCAGCTTAAAACCATTTATTGTAGAGATATAGCACAGAGATATAGCAATTGAGATTAATACATATTCACTACTTATTAACACAACTCTTTCACGTGCTGATGAAGAGAAAACTGACGCCAAACTGACGCCAAGCTGACATTAAACTGACACCAAACTGACATGATAAACTCGAGAAGATTAGAGAAAATTAGAGAAAAACAGCCTACAACAAGCCTATCAATAAACAAAAAAAATAAATTGCGATTAAACACGTGGATCCCCAGGGGCAGCCCGTGACACCACTGGGCACCCTGCGCCTAAGAGGAGTGATCTGGTTAACGCGAGGAACGAGAGGAATACTTATTCACACCTGGCTAAAGCCAGGATGCTCTGCTGTTCCGGCTAAAACAAGGATGCTCTGTTGCTGACGCAACCGCATAGAGGAGAGAGTAGAATTAAAACCTAATTCCAGCAAAAACGTGGTCTAGTAAATTTTGCTCAAACAATATTAAACCATCGCCCACTTCAGCCTGAGGTGCAACTAAGCTTGGCGAGAGAGTGGGAGAGTAGCGCGCAATTAAACTAATGGATTCATATTTAACTCCTGGCTGACTCTGATTAAAAAACAAATAACTATCTCCAGGTAAAACTTTAAAGGGATTTGCATACTCTATTACTAATTCTCTCTTAGATTGAGGTGCAACGTCAGACAACACTCCAACAACCTTCTTACCATGTTCAACATAGGTTGCGATCTTATCCTCAGAAAGCCTTTCTTCATTGCTTTTTATACTAATCAGCTTTGCATCAGTTGGCAGATAAATTCTTAAGTAAAATTTATATGACCCAAGAGGCCAAAACTTTGAATGAGAATTGTTTCTATAGCTTATTTTCCTTTGATGTTTTATTTCCTTATCTTCAATTATCTCAAACTCGTGCGTAATTTTTCTCTTTACCTGAGTGTTTATTTTGTTAATGGAAACATTTGCTTCCACTTGGTAAAAAGAGTCAACCATGCAAACCCCTTCTTGACTAAATTCAGCAGGACAACTTGGGCTTATGATAGATCCTGTCCAGCCCAAAGTTTCGAAAACGTCATTTTCAGATTCTTGATTAAAAGCAATCAGGGTCTCTTTTTGTTTTATTGAGTTGGCAATTATTTCTAGTGTAGGGGTAATCTCCTCTTGATTTAACTCTATAAATTTATCTAAAACTGCTTCAAACAACGATACTTGAAAGTTTTCTTTTAATCCTTGCTCTTTTTCCTCAGAAACATGAATGTTGAGTTTTTCAAAAAGATTATTTTTGCTAATTTCTTCCTCGTAATTAGCGACTAGCAGCCCCCCCCACTCACCAAGTAAATCTTCAATTAGGAAATAATTAATAGCTATCACTCCGTCAACATTGCGCCCGTGTGATTCTTGATAAAACCAAGTAATTTGCTCAGCCGTGGTTGGAAAGTCAGGATCCCAATTTGCATCTCTCAAATATAGATTTTCTTCTCCCAACAGCCTATTCATCTCTGGAGAAGTCGCTATTTTTCCAGATATTTGTTTGTCGATTTCATTAGCTGACACCACCTCTTGACTTGCAATTATTCCATCTTCAATAGTAATTGCCGCTAAAGCTTGAATAAATCCTCCGGTTGGCCTCAATTCTTGATTATCTTGCAATACAATTAAGTAAGTTCTTTGATCTCCTCTTGCTAAAAGAGGGGAGAGCAGAGGAATTATTTGTTTATTCTTCACAACGCTCTTTTTATATTCAATTAAATCCTTTTTAAAATTTGATACCTTTTTTTGTTGTTTAGGATTAAAAATATTACTCTCAATAGAATTAGTTTCTGCTTGTAGTAGTGATAACTCTTGATATAAAAAGGAGTTTTCTTGACCAAATCCGCTAATCAATTCACTTAACTCTTCATTTTTTTTGCCCAACAGTCTTAAAAATATATCTTTTCTAATTTTGTCTATTTTTAAAACATGCTTATAAACATTCTTGGTTTTCTCAGTTAAAGTCAATATTTTTTTGCTATTTTTAACAATATTAATATCAAAAAACCTATCGAAGAGATCAAGTTGTTTTTTAAAAAATAAGTTGTTTGAAAGCAGCACTTCATCTCTCTTCTCTCTACTATTAAAAATTTCAGTTAATACAATCAGTTGTTTTTTTGTTTTATTATAATTAACAGATAAAATTGCTAGGTTTGCCCCTACGAGAAAGCCCGTTAATAAGACCCCCAACCCCAACCAAAAAATCATTTTTTTATGTTTGGATTTACGTTGTATCTGTGAAATGATACCTACTGTTTTAGCCCTTCTTTCAGTCTTTTTTTCAACCCTTTTATTATCAAAAATTTTTTTCAAATCGTCTTTTATTTTCTCTTCCTCACCCCCTTCCTTTTTTCTCTTATTCATTAAAATTATCGACTCTCTTATGAACTGATGTTGGGATTTGTTTTTAGTTGCATTGTTTTTCTCTTCTTTGCTCTCAACAACCTGAGTAATAAAAGCTTTTTTATTACGCTTTTCCACCCCATCATCATACTTTTTTGAAGAATGCGCGGTTGTCTTAAGCGACTGATCTGCCCTTAGCTGCTGGTCTAATATTTTATCCACTTTTTCTTCGATTGTTTTTACTTTCCATTTTTTTAAATCAAAAAACAAAGGAATCGGATGTAAATTAATTTTTTTTATTTTTAAATTAGACCGATAATAGGCACTGTGAAGAGTTTTTAGCTGTTTGCAAATTTTATCAGACTCAATTTTTTTTCCTTCAATTATCAACTTCGTTTTTGTCGGATTAAATAATTCTTTTTTAACCAAATCAACAAATTTTTCAAAACCAATTAATGAAATTGGTTCTTTTAAGTCTATTAAGTAATTATTGGTTACTTCTCTTAAAATAGATTTTATGGGAAAATTTGTTTGATTATTGTAACCGCAAAGATTTTTAACAAAAATTATCTTCTCTTTGCTAAAAGTTTTACTGATGTAAAGGGCTAGTCTTTCTTTTCTTTCAGCAAAAGCAGCCCACTCATGTAATTCGGTTTTGTTGTCAATTTTTGTTAAAAGTTGACCAATAATTACTTTAGTCTCTTTTCTATTTTTTAAAATATCCCCAACAAGCTTATAGTCTTCTATCTGTTGATCGCTAAAGCCACAAACCCATACAATTTTATAAAATTCTTCTTTATTGATTTTCTTCAACACTTTTTGATTATTGAGTAAATCAAATATGCTAACTTCAAATACATTAATTGCTTTTGATTGTAAAAAATCTCTTAGTTCATCACTAAGTTTATTAGAGCCGGATATTAATAATATCTTTAGGCTCTGGTTTGTGGCTTGAGTAGATATGGGTTTCATGGGCAGAGTAGAGGGCCTTTAATACAAACATTTTAAGGCAGAGTAGAGGATAAGTACAGATATTAGTTTTTAGCTAAATCAATGGCTTGATTAGCGAGATTGTCAGCATAAGAGTTTTTGTCTCTTAAAATATGTTTAAATTCTACTAAACAGGGGAATTGGTCTTTAATTTGATTACATTGTTCAGCTATTTTTTTCAATTTCTTACTTTTTATTTTCCACTCTTTTTCCAGCTGTTTTACAACTAGTTGTGAGTCCAGATGAAAAACGATTTCATCCTTTTCACTTAGATTTTGTCTCTGCAACCATTTTAAGGCAACTAAGGCCCCTAAATATTCAGCTTCATTGTTTGTTTTTATTCCTAAAAAAATAGATATTTCAACCTCTTTTTTTACACTTTTTTGTAAACATTTAATATATGCTCCCGCTCCAGCTAATCCAGGATTTCCTCTTGAGGCACCATCTGTATAAATATAAAAATTCATTTTTTTGTTTATTTAAACTTAATAGCTAAGCATCTTTCTTGTCCCTCATCATAAGACTCTGTCATCAAATCTTCAAATTTTTCTTTTTCAGCAATTGCTGTATGAACCAGATATCTTTCATAAGAATTAAGCCCTCTTAAAACCTGCTCTTTATTAGTTGTTAAAGCTTTTTCAGCAGCTAAAAAAGCTTTAACAACTAACTTCTCTTCTTTTCTAAGTCTATAATCATTAACATCTAACACTATCCTAACTCCCTCATATTCTTTTCTAAAAACTATGCTCATCATATGCTGAATAGAGTAGAGGGTTTGTCCACCATTCCCAATAAATAAACTCGCCTTATCATCGGGTATATAAATTTTAACTTTGAACCCATTACTATTTTCTTCAACTTTTAAATCAAATTGGTCTTCTTCTATTCCAAGAAATAAAGCCATTTTTTTTAAATATTCTTTAATTTTCATAGATTTAGTTTAAGTTTAATTCTATATAAATATTTTTCCAATCCACCCCACCCAGAAACAAAATACTGCTGGATAATGCTAAATCCATTAGTAATCACCCAATATAGAGCTAGCCCTGCTGGAAACTTAGCAGCTACAAAACCTGTCATTAACGGCATAATAAAAATCATTTGCTGCTGCATTGTTTTAGCCATTTCTGCAGTGTCTTCTTCCTCTTTGTTCTCTTGTTGCTTCTTTTTACTCTTGCTTTTATTAGGAATAATATCCCTTACTTCCCCTCCAGGAGCAATCATAAGAGCTAAAACAAATTGTATAATTGCTGCTAAAACCGGCAAAATGTAGGTGTGATCAGGTTTTGTTAAATCTAGCCATAAAAAATTTGGTTTAATAATAAGACCCTGAATTTGAGATTGATTTAAAAAATCGTTTAGAGTTCTATAAAGACCAATGAGAATAATTATTTGTAATATTTGAGGCAAACATCCCGATAGGGGATTAATGTTATATTTTTTATAAAGCTCCATTTGAGCTTTTTGCATTTTCTTTTTATTCTTTCCATATTTTTTCTTAAGTTTGTCAAGCTTTGGTTTAATATTCTCCAACTTCTTTCTTGCTTTAAGGGTGGGAAGAGTAATGGGTAAAAGAAGACTTCTAATCAAGATTGTCATTACAATAATCGACAAACCCAAATCTTGCACCAATGAGTATAAAGAGACTAGTAGTGTCGTAAAAAATTGTTGAAGCATTCTAATTACTTTCCATCTAATTACTTTCTATGAATTTTCTTTTCTGGCAGGATTTATATTTTACCAACAAGTAAGTATTCTAAAAGCCCCTTTAAAAAAGGCTTTTAAAAATCCTTCTTTGTCCAAGGTCTCTAAAAAATATTCTCCACAACTTGGATTATGCTTGCAAATTGTTAAAACTCCAAAATTCCCTTTCAAAAAAAGTGTTTTAAGATTGGTTAAAAATAAATAGCTTTTAGAAATTACTTTTTTCATTTATTTTTTTAAATATTCTTCTTATCTCTTGATTCAGCTCTTCTAAATTCGAGTCTTTTCTCCTTAGAAACAAAACAAGGCTTACTTTTATGTCGACATCCTCATTTTCCTCAATAATTCCATAAATTTTTCTCTTTAACTTATTTCTAAGAACCGCCTTTTGAACATTTTTTTTGGGGATTATTACTGCTGTTTTAAAAACTTTTGCTTTTCTGTAAAAAATCTTGAAATGAGTAGTCTTAAAACTTTTTGATAAAGAGGATGAGAAGATGCTATATCCTTCTTTTTTACCTAAGTTTAGCCTTTTATTTTTAGGTAGCATTATTTATATCTTGGGTGGTTGGAGTGAGTTTGTCTTTTCCTTCCTTTTGCAGCTCTGGCTCTGGCAATACTTTTTCCACTCACCTTAGATTTTCCCTTTTTTCCACTCATTTTATTTTGTTGAGCTCTGAATCCATGGTTTCTAGCTCTTTTCTTCTTTCGTGGTTGATATGTTCTCTTTGGCATAGGTTGAGATTATAATTTAAGTTGATGTGAAAATCAAAGCTTGTTTTAATTTTCATTAATTCTAAACGGCATAATAATGTATTTGTAATTCTCTCTTTCTTTCACTTGGATGATTGCTGGTTTTAAACTTTCATTCATTTTAAATATAACTTCTTCTGACTTTACGTTATTTAAGAAATCTATTAAATAATTAGCATTAAAAGCTATTTCATTACTGTCTTTCTGTTTATTTTTTACTTCCATCTCTCCCCGATATTTTCCTAGAGCTGTAGAGGCTGTTTTAATCTCTAGCAACTCTTTTTCAAATTTTAATCTAACTATACTTGATGACTCCTTAGCTAAAATATAAGCTCTACTCAACTCTTTTTTAAACCTTTTTCCTTCAATTTTTAATTCGCTGGAAAAAGAGGAGGGGATAATTTTTTCATAAGGTGGAAAGTCTCCTTCTATTAATCTTACAAATATTTCAGTGCTTTCTACTTTAAATTTTATTTGTTTAAGCTCCTCAGATACTTGCAAAACTGCTTCACTCGCATTTGTCTGAGATACTATTCTGGAAACTTCATTTAAGGCTTTTACTGGTATTAGAAGAGCTTTCTCTTTATTAGTTTTAAGCTCATCAAATTTTAAAACTGCTAATCTAAAACCATCAGTTGCTACTGCTTCAAGACCTTGTTTTGAACATTTTAATAATACAGTAGTTAAAACAGGCCTTGCTTGATCGCTGCTTGCCGCGAAACTCACTAAGTTTTTTATTTCTTCTAGAGTTTTCGCTTTTAATTTAAATTCTTCTCCCTCAACTTTTGGAAAATCTGGATATTCATCTGAATTTTGAAAGGGGATATTCACCTTACTTGATCCCGCTTTTATTATTATGCTTTTATCTTTTTTTTCTAAGTGTATTTCCTTATTCTCAAAAGAATAGATGAGATCCTTAAAAGTTGATCCTGGAACAACTAGATCCAATTCCCCTTTGCAAGATACTTCAACTCTTGTTTTTACTCCTAGGTATAAATCAGTTGCTGAAAGAGTTAGTGTTTTCTCTTGAAGTTTTAAGCGGATGTTGGAAAGAATTGGTAATTGAGGATTTGAGGGAATAGAATTTTTCAAAAAGTTTAAACCGTTTTTAACCCTTTTCTTCTTTAGTGAAATCTCCATATTTTTTTCCTGTTTTATTAATAGTATTAATAATTATATTTAAAAATAGTAGTAGCAGTAGTAGTAACGGTGGAAATGTTGAAAAAAAAGCTTCCAGATCTTATTTTTGGCATTTTTTAAATGTTTAAAAGTAAGCTTATTTTGTTTATAAGCGTTGTTAATTAATTGTTAGTAAAAAGTTGATAAACAAAAGATATCCTCTTTACATATTTTTTTTAAACATCTTTTCACAAGCTTTCCACCTACTTGTGCACAGATTTCTCTACACCCTTTTCCACAATTGTGAACAAGCTAATTGGACATTTTTAAAAGAGACTTTTTTATTATTGCGTAGTCTTCCCTTATCAAGTCATTGGTTTTAATCAGCCTGTCAATTTTGTTTTTTGCATGCATTACAGAAGTGTGGTCTCTATTTGAAAACCATCTGCCAATTTCAACATAAGACATATCTAATTCACATTTTAATAAATGCATAGCCAAATGTCTTGCTTTAACATATTCTTTATTTCTTCTCTTACCTTTTATTACAGAAGGATTGACCTGATAAAAAGAACAAACTTTTTTAATAATTTTCTGTGGTTTCAACCTAATTTTTGGAGAGAATTGAGGTGTTTCCCTTTCAATAATAGTGTTAATAAGCTCCTCGTCAACATCTAGGTGTCTTAATTCGACAGAAGACCTTAAAGAGGTAATTATCCCTTCTATTTTTCTTGCGCCTCCAGCTCTGGAAGCAATTTTTTCAGCGAGATTAATAGGAAGAGAGATATTATTAGATCTGGCCTTAATTAACACAATGGCAGTTTTTAATTGTAGAGAAGGTTGTTGAATATCAATCATTAGGCCAGTTTCAAATCGAGACTTTAATCTGTCCTCAAGTGGATTTATTTCTTGAGGTGGCTTATCAGAAGTGAGTACAATTTGTGCAGAGTTTTTTATCAGAGCATTAAAAGTATGGAAAAATTCTTCTTGAACTGCATTTTTTCCAGCTATGAATTGTATGTCGTCAATTAGCAAAACGCTGGTATTACGATACTTTTTTTTAAATTTAATGGCTTTTTTAGTTTTGATAGCTTCTATTATTTCATTGGTAAATTCTTCTCCCGTGCAGTAGAGTAGATTTTTTCCTGGATTTCTTTCTAAAATTGCGTGGCCAATGGCTTGCATTAAGTGAGTTTTCCCAACCCCAACTCCTCCATATAAAAAGAGGGGGTTGTAAGCCTGACCCGGTCTTTTTGACACTGCTGTTGCAGCAGCATGAGCTAACTCATTACTTGATGAAACTGCAAAGGATTGAAATTTATAGTCTAAGCGAAGCCCCGCTCTTTTAGCAGCTGTTAGAGCTTGGTCTTGTTGGGCTGATTGTATGTTTTGAGATGAGAATAGCTCTTCGACCAATGGCGATTGAGACTCATTTTGACCCAAAGAGGCAGCTTGATTGTTTTTTAAATTAAAACTTGATTTTGACCACCCTTGTTTTTTTTGTTTCGAGCTCATTTGTTTTTGTTGAGCTATTAAATCTGCTGGATTTTGAACTTTGAATTTTAAATCTAATTGTTTGTTTAACACTTGCTCTATTGATGTTTTAATCTGAGAGTAGAGGTTTTTTTTCAGATTTGTTGCATGAAAAGCCGTTGGGGTAGAAATAGTTCCCACTGCCTTAGATTGATCTAACAGCTGAATTGAAGTAAGTGGATTTGTTGAAATCCAGGTTGTAAAAGCGGCGGGAGATAATTGGCCCTTTAATTTTTTTTGAGCCTTTTCCCAAACCTCTTGAACTTTTTCTGGCGATAAATTTTGAATAGGCATGAGCCCAAACTTTCTAATTAATTGCTATAAAAGGCAGGAGAAAAGATTTGTTTTTTTAGTAAAGAACAAATCAAATTAGATATAACCTATTTAGTTATACACATAGTTTTCCACTTAATTCAAGTGGTAAAAATTTAGGAGGGGGAGTGATAGTCTTCAATTGAAAAGTGTCCCTTTTTCTTTCCCTTTTTAAGTTGACCAGACTGGGATTTTTGTTGGGATTTGTTTTCTTGGATTTGTTTCTCTTTAGTTTTGCTAGTATTGTTTTGAGAGATTGAAGTCTCTTTTTTATCTGCCTGAATATTTGTAGGCTTTTGTTGTTTGTTTTGAAGCGCCTGATCTGCTTTTGCTGTTTTTTGTTTTTGCTTTGCCTGAACGATCTCCTCTGGATTAGTCGTAATGACGCTATGCTCCTCAGGAGAAGCAACAACTCTCAAAGCCACGTGGTTTTGACCAGCGAAAAAAACACCCTCTCCAACATCCGCTGATACTAAAAGCTGCCTTTCACCTTCCGAAAGATAAAATGTTTTGGCCAAAACAGGAATTGAGGCGGTTGACTGCTTCATTAAGAACTGAATTGATGCATTTGAAACAATGGCTTTTCCATGATCGTTGTTAAGAAAATCTTCCACGTCTTGAGTGATGGTGGTGATACCTAAATAGTATTTTCTTGCTCTTTTTGCCATCGAATAAATAAAATTAGCACTATCTTCATGTTGCATAAAATACCAAGCCTCATCAATTATCAACATTCTTTTTTTAAGAGTTTTCTTAATTCTAGTCCAAATAAAGTCAAGAATTACATACATTGCAATCGGTCTAAGCTTATCCTCCATTTCTTTCACTGAAAAAACTGTAAATTGATTAGTGATATCAAAGTTGGAGGGGTGGTCAAAAATTCCCCTAAAAGATCCTTTAATATATTTTTCTAACCTAGCTGCTAAATCATCAGCTTCCTTGTTTTCCATTCCGACTAAAACCTTATATAAATCTTCCATTAAAGGTGGTTCGTTAGTTTGAGTTGCGGGGTCTGGAGTAATTCCTTTGGCTTTGTATGAAGCAACCAAAGCCCTGTCAAGAAGGGCTTCTTGCTCAGCATTCATTTCTCCCAACATTACCTTTAATAATCCGTGAAGGGAAATAATTTTTTGACCAAGTTCATTTTGCCCCTCTTCATAAACATTTGAAAGATCGAAGGGGTTAATTTTTGCTTCAGAGCCAAAGGTAAAATTAATGTATTCTCCACCAACCATTTTTGATAATTCTTCATACTCATGTTCTGGGTCTAATACAATTACCTCAGTATCAAACATTAGTTGCCTCAAGATTTCTAATTTAACAGTGTAAGATTTTCCAGCCCCTGATTTAGCCAAGATTAGCATGTTGGCATTTTCCATTTTAAAACGGTCAAAAATCACTAAAGAGTCGTTATGTTCATTAATTCCGTATAAAACACCAGTGTCCATTGTTAGTTCGCTAGAGGTGAAGGGAAAGGTCGTTGCGAGAGAGGTGGTATCCATATTTCTAGTAATATTCAATCGATCAATTCCCATAGGAAGGGTTGTCTTAAAACCCTCTTCCATCTGAAGAGTGCTTTTTTTAGAAATAATTAAAAGAGATCCTAGGGTAGACTGAATGCTTTTAGTGATTTTGTCTAACTCTTTTTTATTACTAGCCTTGATTGTTATGTAGAGACCAAATTGAAAAAATCTTTCTGACCCAGCTGCGAGTTGTTCTCTAATTCCACGAGCATCGTTAAGCTTAATTTCTGTGTTAATATTGCTGATTTTCCCAGATCTTATATCAGATTGAATCTCAGCCTCCATTTCAGTAATTTTTCTTTTAAGGTTGTCTAAGATCTCCGAGGAATCCATGGGAAAAACAAACATCGAGACGTTTATTTGATGGGGGTAGTTGATTAAAGGGGATAGCCAGTTTGCAGGCACCGTCCTAGGATAACCTGCCACAAAAAGAGTTCTAGTATAACTTGAATTAATTTTTTGGTAAGTAAAATTAACCTCAATTGCTTCCGGAGCAATGATATCCTGAACCGTTACTAACCCTCTTGAAAACTTTTTTACTTGCTCCATTTCTTGCTGTTCCTGAGAAGGTTGCTTCTTTTGATCAGTTTTTTTGTTTAAAAATGGTAAATTTATTTTCGGCAGATTAATCATAATTATTTGATTTCTGGAATTTTCTCGATTTTTTGTTTGACTGGTTGTTTTTGTTTGACTGGCTGAGAATCAGTTTTCAGCTTAGTATTTGTTTGCTTTGTTGCTTGAGGTGTTTGGTCGGGTTGGTCAAACTTTTCAACTGT
>JAYEJP010000026.1:2052-7547 GCA_034660615.1 Patescibacteria group bacterium | reverse complement strand
CGGGCTTTGCAGAGGGAAGAGTCGGACTGGCGGGCTTTGCCTGCTGAGTTGAAGGACTGGGCTGAGTTGGGTTGGCGGGTTTTGCCTGTTGGGCTGAAGGACTGGGCTGCCCTGGCTTTACTGAGTCTGCGGGAGTGGAAAAAGAAGAAATATCTTCAGCCAAATCATTCTTATTTGGCTTTGGAACTGGGTTGAGGGGGGCTTGCACACTGCCTTTGCTTGATTTAATTGAAGGGGTTGGTTGAGGGGTGTTTGTTGGCGCCTGATCACTTGCCTTCTGTTTAAGGCCCGGGGTTTTTATTTGCTGATTTTTTTGAGTTGATTGTTGATTTTGCAAAGGGGTTGGATCACCTGCCTGTTGATTGTGCGAGGTCTGTTGGTTCTTTGGCTGTAGTGTTTTTTTTGTAGAGACTGCTTGACCTGTTTGTGCTGATGTGTTTTGTTGGTTTTGCTGCATGTTGGAAGAATTCTGCTTTTGATAATATTCAGTAAAATTTTGCTTGTTGGTTACGGGTTGTTTTTGAGCTTGAGCCGCTCTTTTTCTAACTAGATTGGCTCTAACAAGAGGGGTGGTATATTCGTCGGTGTTAGCAATTTCCAGCCCCTCACTTGCTTCAGGATTGTAGTTTGTGTAAAAAATTTTAATTATTTCTTGAGTCGCCAACTGTCTCGCAAAAAGACCAATTCGAGCGAACTGACTAATTAAATGATCTCTTCTGGGCTCTAAAACACTTTGAGCCTTTTCTAAAATTACAGTTTTTTCATATTTGGTAATATCAAACTGATTCTTTCCAGGAATAAATCCTTCTGGAGTAAATAAACCCAGCTCCATAGCAGTAGCTGAAGCAACTACATAAAATTTTTTATCTAAAACATTTCGCTCTTTAATTAACTGTGAAACAAAACCTCTATAGCGAGCGATCATTTTTGACTTTTTTTCGCTACTAGCTTTTTGTTCCTGTTCTTTTAATAGGTTTAAATACTTTGTTACATCTTTTGTTTGGGATTGAATGACAATTTGAATCGGATAATTGATAGAATTTAACAGAGCAGCATAGGTGTAAATAACTGCGTCTTGCTCTTGTTCAGCTAGAAGGCCAAAGTTCATTGCGCTGACTGACAAAACAAAAGAGGCAGAGCCATCTTTGAGCACAACTAAATTACTCGCAACATCATAAATGTCTAAAAATTTTTGAGTGGTTGATTGAATATTTTGTTGGGCAGCCATGAAGATAGTATAAAAAAAATATTAACTTGTTTCAGCCCTAATTTCTAAAGGATCAATAATTTTTCCTTTTAAAACTAGTTTTTGAGTTTGAAAATTAAGACCCTCTTCTTCAACGTCAATAAAATAAGTGCCGTCTTTAAGAGGGGTTGATATAAAAAATTGCCCCAAAGAATTTGTTTTAACTGCCCTTACTACTTGTCCTTGTTCGTTTTTAATTTCAACCACTACTCCACCCACCATTTCTTTTTGGTGGTTTATTACCATGCCGACCAATTTATTTGGTTTTGTTGGAGGAGATGGAAATGGCAGGCTCTTGTTTTTTGTAATATGTTGGGCGGTGTGATTATAAGTTTTTTCCTCCTGAGAGCTCTGATTTTTAGAGCCCTGTTTTTTGCTAGAAGAGTTAGACAATAAGCTTGTTTTTAATGTTTTTTTGATTTTGTTTGCAGAAGACAGTGTTTTTGATGGTGTTTTAATGCTTATTTGATTGGTTTGTTGTTTGACTTGATGAGCTTGATTAGCTTGTTGATTGACAATTTTTGGTTTAGAGGTGTTTTTATTTGAGGATGGTTGGAGGGTGCTGATGGTGGGTTTTTTATGCGGTGTGCTAGTAGTTGATTTTAGTGTTTGTTGATCAAAAGCTGATTGAGATTCATTGAAAGATTTTAGTTTTCTCACCCTCACCTTTAGATTGGGCTTTTGTTTTTTTTGAGGAACAGCGCTTTCTTTTAATTGATTTGGAACCTTAACCGTGTCAAAACTAGCTAAAATTGAGTCAATTTTTTGATGAGCGGCTTTTTCAAAATCATCTGTATTAACTCCTGGCTGATCAATTGATTGTATAAATTCCTGAATTCTTTTTTTTCTGGCTGGACTAAGATCCGCTTGAAATTCTGCAGTTGTAGGCTCTTTTGAAGCCTTGTAATTAAAAGCGTCAGGGATAACGTTTTCTCTTTGCCAAAAAAATTTGGTTGGTTTGTAAAGCGCCTTCAAGAAGGTCAGCAACCAATGATCAAGCGGCCTTTCCTCAAATGGAACGAAGGCAACAGCAAAGCCAAGACCCACAGAAGTAAAAACTAAAGGCCATTTAATAAATCCGGGCAAGCTGGTCTTATAAATAAATAAAGCAATCAAGCTTCCAACTACAAGCTCGGCAAATTGTTTAAGGGTCATGCTTCCTACCAGATGGAATCTATAACCAGTAATATCTTGTGGAATTGGATGCTCTCTCATTTTATATTCTTATTTATATTTTTATAGCTGGCGTAATAATTTGAGCAAAGATTTTTTTGTTGTTTTGATTAATAAGCTCCCCTTTAAACCTATAAAAGGGATAAAGAAGACCAGTGCTTGCGTCAAACCTATATTCAAGCTGGCACTCTTCAAGCTTTCCTGATTTAATTTTACTTAAGTCTAATTGACCGGCTTGAGAAGTTAAAGCAGTAACAATTGTTGTTTGGTTGTTATTATTAATATTTTGAACAGCATTCTCAACTGATAGAGTGCTTTTTTCGTATTTTTGTTCAAATTCCAACAAAGGAAAGGAAAATGTTGCCTTTTGAAGAGTATATTTGGGGCCGATTAGCACCTCAACAATCGCAGCTATGTTTTTTTCATAATAAACTGGATATCTGTTTTCAATCAGATGGGTAAAAGGAACACTTACCCACTGAGTTTCTTCCTCTGAACTTGGTTCTAAATGATAGCTTCCTTTAAAATATTCAACGTTTTTCTCAAAGGGGGTTAATTTATAATTTCCAAATAGAGAATTGATTATTTTTTCTGCCTCATTTATGGCGGCCAGCGGTCTAATCTTTGTAACACTACTAATTGAGCTAGTAGAAGATAACTGATACTCACTTTTTCCTTCTGGCTTATGAAGGGAGTAATCGGGTCCAACCCAAACGTTTTTTGCAGATTTGTGAGATTCTAGTTTATAGGTTTCCAAGAGAATTTCTTTAATGTTTCCCTGGGTGATGGAGGTTTGTTTCGGTTGATAGATTTTTAAACTACGATCAATGGCTAAGCTAGGGCCCTCATAAACAATGTTAGAAAAAACTTCATCAGAATCCATATCTTTTTTTGATCCATCTACAATGTTGGGAGTGGGTGGCGAAGATCTGTTTGGGGTAATGACTTTAATAATAGTGGTAACCAGGACTCCCAATCCAGCCAAAATTAACAACGCTTGCCACCACAATAAGCCTGTCGTTTTTTGGACGTTTTGTTTTTTACTAATCATTGAAGCCTCCCTCGTAGCAACTCGTAACATATTGGTTGTTTGGAAATTTCTCAACTAAATCTCCTCCTGGGAGCAAGCGAGTGAGGCTATAGCTGTTGTTGTAGCCACCCCTGCGCTCAAAGTGAAGATGAACTCCAGTTGATTCTCCTGTGTTTCCCATATATCCAATTATAGTGCCAGCTGAAGTTTGTTCACAACCATCCTGAATAACAGCGGTTCCATCCGCTAGGTGTCCATAAATAAAAACGTAGGTTTCTCCATCAAATTCAGTCTGTAAAGATAGGTGGTTTCCATATACAGAATTATACAAATCCGATCTTCCTCCAGCAACAAGTCTGCCAGCACACAGCTCTCCATCAGCAACTGCATATATTGGGTGTACTGCTGCAACTCCATCTTGTGGAGCAACGTCATAAGCATCGCACACACTATGAGAAAAACTGTCATAGGGGCCTTGTGTTATTCTTCCGCTGGTTGGCCAACATATTCTTCCCTTGGGGTATTCTCCCAACCTAATTACTTCAAAAGTGCTGGCAGAATCTTGGCCAGATCCTCCTGAATTAGAATAGTTAAATTCAATTGAGATTTTGTTGCGAACGTTAGCATGATTGTAATCGGAATTATATTTTTCAGAGTAGGTGAGAACCAGGGTTTCGTCGGGATTTACCGTTAGATCATCACCTGAAACACTAAAGTCATCAAAGGTTTTTGGTTCTCTATTAATTAACGGTACGGTTTCTCCATTGTCTTGATAATGTTTTTTATTATGCTCGACCGCAACTTCGTCAGTGATGTTGGTAATTGTAAGAATATAGTCTTCTTTGGGTCTAATCTCAACACGGTACTCAGCTTTTACCGGAAAGCTTGGGTCAGGACAAGTATTGTTTTCTGTTTCAGAGCAATTGATGCTTGCTGTTTTTTCAATCTGAACATAGCGCGACTCATTTTTTGCAATCGGATCAATAAAAACTCCGGTGTAGGGAAAGTTAGCAAGAAAGGCCGCTTGAATCATCATAAAAACCAGAGCAGCTCCCCCTGCAGTTACAGAAATGGTTGCGGTTAGGGAGGCGGCGAAGGGATTTGAAGCAAGGTTTGTTAGTAGGGTTTGTTGGGCTGGGGTCGTATTAAGACCTCTTGTTAAAGCTTGTTGGGAGGGGCTTTGTAAGGCGCTTCTGCCATGGCTTGCCAAATCTGAGGCAGTACCTCTTAAATTTCTTCCCGTTTGATTAGCTGACTGCTGAAATGATTTGTTGCCAGCAATTTTCTTTATACCCCTCCACCAATCACCAGCTTTTCCTGTAAAAAGGGCACTGCCAATTCCTCCAGCTGTGGCGCCTACAACAGCTCCGACAGGACCGCCAAGTATCGCTCCACCAATTCCCCCAATAACAGCACCCAATAGAGGAATAACTTTGGCCAAAAAGGCTAATAGGAGAGAGAGGATAGCAATTATTGATGCAGCAGCAACTTGGAGTGCTATTTTTATTTGCCTAAATCGTTCTTTAACTGCGTCTTTAAGAATTTTTTTAACAAGTTCGTCAATAATTGGCCCAATTACAGGAATTTTTGTAATACCCTCGTAGGCTCCGTCAGTTGCTGCATTAAGACCCAGCTTTATGGCGAAATCCATCGCTTTGTCCATCCCTTCCTCCAACAAAGCTACCCCCATTTCTTCTGCTTGAGCCATTCTTGTTTGGAGGTGGTTTCCAGCTAAAGCTTGGTCGGTTTGAGCTTGCATTGGTGCTTGACTCAGAGCTTGAAAAACCTGATATTTGTGTGCCACAACTGCATTTTGTTGGGCTGCTTGTATTTGTGCTGACTCCTGGAGAAGTAGTTGTAAATCCACAGCTTGAGCAATCTCGGTTGCTCGTGCAACCTCAATCGTTTGAGCAATGGCTTGGATTGTTATTGCTTCGTTTAAGGCTTGAAGATATTTTAAATACTGAAATTCTTCAATTGCTTTATTTTCAGAAATGTTATCTATATTTTCGCTAGATCCATAGACGTAGCGCATATATATTTTCT
>JAYEJP010000026.1:0-1952 GCA_034660615.1 Patescibacteria group bacterium | reverse complement strand
TGGATTGTTATTGCTTCGTTTAAGGCTTGAAGATATTTTAAATACTGAAATTCTTCAATTGCTTTATTTTCAGAAATGTTATCTATATTTTCGCTAGATCCATAGACGTAGCGCATATATATTTTCTTCTTTTCTTTTGAGAGCTGACTCCAATAAAGACTTTTTGTCCCTTTGTGGCGAGCGGGCCCGCCTTCCTCTGAGAGTTTGCTTAAAACTTTGTGCGCTCCATCTTCTTCTTCGCTTGAATTTTTAATAGATTGGGCTTTTCTTTGAACTGTCGCAACAAAAGTTTTAGTATAGACCTCTTCAGCTTGATCTTTTTTTAAGTGGCGATAGTTGGCATTAGCCTCAGCAATTTCGGATTCATTGTCAGAAAGTTTTCTAAAATATTTGGCGCGATGAATGGTCCAGTACTGTTTTATCAATTCTCTTAGCGCTTTGATTCGAGTTTGGCCAATTCCGTCTTTAGCAACAAAAAAACCTCCCTCACCAACTCTGGTTTGTAAGAAAAACTCTAGTTGGGAAGGTGAGAGATTATCAACAAAACGAGGGCTTAAGAGAGGATCAGAAAGAATTAGAGAAGCAATTGAGTTGTCAAGAGCGTTTCGCGCTCGGGCGGCTTCGCCAACGTTTTCCAATCCCAGGACAATTTTTAAGTTTTCGGCAAAAACAATGCGATAGTCATCAGAATTGTTTAGGTTGTTTAAATTAGTTTGCTCAATTTCTGTTAAAAGATCTTCGCCTTGAGCTTCTTCTGCTAATTGGTTGTCGATATAGTCGGGGGTGTTTGCCGCTATTTCTAACTGTTGGGCTAGTTCATGAGTGTCTCCACCTGCTTGATGTAATTGTTGGTAGTGAGTCTCAAGGGCTGTTTGTAGTAAAATTCTTGCTTGAGGGTCGGTTTTAAGAAAAAAATGAGTTTGTCTGAGCAGTTTTGCTCTGAGGGCAAACTCTCCTTGATTGACAAGCTGAGCTCTTTCTTCAGCACTGAGTCCTAAAATAAAATTTTCTATTTTGGCATGAACTTGATTAAATAAGGCTTGTTGTAAGACTGGATCAAGCCGGTCATAAGTTATTCCCTCCAACCCCTCATTGCTGGTGTAGGCTAATAAAACTGAATTTAAGCTAATTGTTGTTAAAGAGCTAATTGTGCGATCTGCGTTGGGGCCAAGTAAGGCTCGTTGGACTTCTTCAAGATTGACTTCTTCTGTTTGGGGTGAGGTAGGGGCTCCGCCATCACCAGCTATTTTATCTTTGGCTGGGGTTGGGGTGGGTGAAGGTATGGGCGGAGACTCTGCTTCAGGCTTAGCATCCTTTGGCTCCAACTCTTCGGTTTCTTCAGCTGCCACCTCTTCTTTTTCATCCGGGCTTAGTTTTTTGAGAAAGGACCGCGCTGCCGCTCTCGCATCCGTTGATTTGAATGATTTTGCTAGCGCGCGTTCGCTTTCAAACGAAATTAAAACACGCGCTTGGCTTTGGCTTAATTGATGATCTCTTTCTAATTTTTCTAATAACTCAATCGCTGAAGGCGGAGTTTCGTAGCTTAAAGAATTTTTTATTTGAATAAAGAAATTAACTACGTCTGCCGGCAAAAGAAGTTTAAGAAACTGGTCGGATGTCAATAATTCTTCATAAGCCTTATTAAGCTTGCGAGTATATTGAAGGCTTTCAGGCTGCTCTCGCTCTGTAAGTTTGGGAACAAGATACTCTTTTTTCGCCCGCAAACCCTCTTCCACGATTTGTCTTAAAAATGACACTATTGAATCAATGGTTGCGTCAGGATCAATTCGTTTAATAACTCTGGTTTTAATATGAGAGCCCTTGTTTTTTCTAGCCATGCTTTGTCAATTATAACTTAGCAAAGTAAACTTGAGTAGGAAAAAGTTTTATCGCCAGTTAAGACTAGTTGGCATTAGTTAAGACTAGTTGGCATTAGTTAAGATTAGTTAAGA
>JAYEJP010000025.1:0-4899 GCA_034660615.1 Patescibacteria group bacterium | reverse complement strand
TGTTTATTGGCGAGGCCCCGGGTGAAAATGAGGCTAAATCTGGTCGGCCATTTTGTGGGGCTGCAGGAAAAGTGCTTGATGGTTTTTTAAAACAAGTTGGTCTATCAAGAAAAGATGTCTATATTACCAATATTGTTAAAGATCGTCCTCCCGGAAACAGAGATCCTTCAGAGAAAGAAATTTCGATTTATGCACCGTTTTTGATCAAACAAATAGAAGTTATTCAACCAAGAATAATTGCTACCTTAGGTAGATTTGCCATGGGTTTTATGATGAAAAATTATGGCCTGAAAGACAAGTTGGGGAAAATAAGTTCTCTTCATGGAAAAGTTTTTTCTACTAAGTCAGACTATGGTCAAGTTTATTTAGTCCCGCTTTACCATCCTGCAGTTGTCTTATATCAGAATTCAATGAAAAAGACTTTGGAAAATGATTTTCAAGTATTAACTACAATTGATAGCCTGGTTTAGTTAAATGGGGTTTATAATGCCCTAACGGTTGTCCAAGGGTTTTAACCCTTGGGACTTAATTTATGAGGCACCTATGACAAAAATTAGAATTAACAAATATTTAGCGCAAACAGGCTTGGGTTCCAGAAGAGAGGTTGATGAGCTAATTAAAGAAGGTCAAATTAAAGTCAATAAGCAGCCTGCAGAGCTGGGAATGAAGATTGATCCTGAAAAAGACAAGATTTTTGTTAAAGGAAAAGCTGTTAGTATTGGCGATCAGCGTGAAGAACTTGTCTATTTCAAGCTCAATAAACCAGTTGATGTAGTTTCAACAGCAGCAGATCCTGATGGAAGAAAGACAGTTTTAAATTTAGTCAAAAGCAAAGCACGAATTTATCCCGTTGGACGGTTGGATGTTGATAGCGAGGGTCTAATTTTGCTAACTAATGATGGGGACTTAACTTACAAACTTACTCATCCAAAATTTGAAATAGAAAAAGAATATGTGGTTTGGGCAAACGGTAATTTAACTGATAAAGCTTTGAAAAAGTTAAAAACAGGCATTAGACTATCTGATGGAAAAACTAGTCCAGCTCAAGTTTATTTGATTTGGCGGCGTCAAGATCAGGTAAAATTTAAGATTATTATTACCGAGGGAAGGCAGAGGCAAGTGAGAAGGATGTCAGCTGTAGCTGGATTGACGGTAACTAGATTGATGCGAACCAGAATGGGGAGTCTCAAGTTGGGTGATTTGGATGTTGCAAGTCATGTCAAATTAACAATTGAAGAAATTCAGAACTTAAAATCTTTATAAATTGCCAATTTAAAAGTGAAACAAGTAATCGACAAATTAGCCTATATCTATAAAGCCTGAGCAGAGAATACCAGGCTTTAGCCCAGCAGGGCTTCACTTTTTGATATAATCCAGATGATGATTAGCATTTTTAAGGCCAATAAACTAAAATTTCCTTATAAATACAGCTTTCCAGGTCAAGCCACTGATGAAAAGATTTTGTATGTTACAAGGCAGAATAAGTTGATTTTGTCTTTGAGTAGAATGGCCGTAATTTTTATTTCATTTATTTTAATTACTACAGGTTTAATAATTAAGAAACTGATTGTTCAAGCAACAGGTTTTTTAATAGGCGGTTTGTTTGAAATTGCAGCTATATTAATTGCGGGGTTGTTCTTGGTGGTTGGGTGGTGGTGGCTGACTAGTATTTGGAAAAAAAGTATTGTTTTGGTTACCACAAAGCGTCTAACCAAATTTGTTTATACCACTCCAGTTAGTCGTTATTCGTTAACTCTTCCTCTGGATATGATTGTAGACACAGGCGCATATACCAAGGGTTTTATTCAGACTTTTTTAAAATTGGGAAGTTTTATTGCACGCTCAAGTGCTGCCAGTTCTGGTGTTGCTACAGACGATCCCTCAAGAGTTAATAAAAAATATTTTTATATCGAAAACATTAAGAAAGCAGAAGATTTGCAACATTATGTAAGCAAGATTTTAAATGCTTCCAGCCATCATCAAGATAAAATTGATAAATTTAGACCTTTTATTGCTGAGATGAAGGGTGAAAAAAGGAGAAATTTTGTTAAGAAACACTTTCCACAGTATTGGAGTTAGATTTTTTTATAGATTAGGGATACGTTTGGCCCTGACTTTATCGGAATTTTATTCTCCGCGCAAAACCTTTCTAACTGCTTCTTGTATGCCAACGACATCAGATTTGTCGATATGCTTCGTTCCTTCAATTGTGACATCTCCACAACTTGTATTAAGGACGGTTAAACCAAGTCCAAGATCGTTGATTTTTTGCATAATTCGCTTTCCATCTGAGCCATCTCTTGAATTACTAAGATTAGCATCTAGTAATACCAGTCCAACTGCAGAGCCTTCCTCAGCCATTTGATCTAAATATTTCAAAGTATCTCTCAAATTATTGATTATAATTGCTGGAGCGATATACTCAACTATCCTAAGAAGCAGTTGGCTTGAACTGGGATCATCTTCGATAATTAGAACTTTTGGTTTTTGTTCTACTGACATTTTTATAAACTTTCAACAATTCTGAATAAACCTGGGTATAGCGCCCTACTTTTGAATTTGGTTTAATCTCAAATTGCCACACAGTGTAATTTTTATTTTCAAAAATAATTTTTTCATTTGGTAATAGGTAGTCTCTAGCTTGTTTAAAGCGTTTGAAACATTCGGTCTCAACTTTTTCCGGCTTAATCCGGTGGTCGCAGATAAAATAAAGATTTTTGGCTTGGGTCACGAGTGGGGAGAAGTTGACGCCGTAGTTGGTAACTTTAACTAACTTTTGTTGATATAGATTTTCTAGCTGAAACCAAATCCCACTCATGGCCCAGCCATCAAAGGGCAGTGAGTTGTGAGTATTGAGACCGGTTAGAGCAAAATCTGTTTTTTCGCCCTGCTCTTTTTGAATGATCTCAGCAATTTTTTGTTGTTGGTGATAGAAAGAGACAGCTGGCACTTCTTCGGTTAAAAGTTTACTTGTGGGTACAATAGTTAAAATTAAAACTAAAATTGTAGTAATCCAACCAGCAATTGGCTGAATTTTGATCAAGCGGCGCAGACCAAGAGCAAAAAGAGGCAGAAATAGGATTTGTGTGCTTAGCAGATAAGTTTCAGCAGTGGTTTTGGTAAACAGACTTGCCCAGGCAAAAGAGAGAGTCAGACTCAAGATTAAAGTATATTTGTGACGCCGAGTTTTGTCTTTAAGTTTTAGACCGCCTATAGTGACTAAAAATAATGTTAAGCCGCAGGCATTTTTATAGTTGAGTTGTGGCCATAGCTGATTAATAAGGATATCGGTTGTTTGTTGCCAGCTCCCCAACCATGATTCAGTCTGTTGCCGAAAATTAAAAATAAAAAAGTAAAGTTGATCTAAGGGTTGGTCGACGTAAGTTAATAATAGCCAACTAGTGAGCATGCCTAAAAAGGTCAACCATGGCAGGAAAATATTAGCTAAATTATTTTCTTGTTCAATTAACTGTCCCCACTCATAAGAAATCCAGATTAGACCTAAGGGCAAAAGTAAAAAGATGCTGTAATGAAAATGTAGGGGGAGCAAGAGGGTAATAATGGCCATGAGTAGGCGCCAGAGCTTTCTCTTTTTGCAGTTTTTAAGTAGCAACCAGACAAACAAGAGGCTGAAAATAGGCAATAAAAAAGGTTGCAATAACTGCCGACTTTGGTAAATTTGCTGCCGCTGCAAAGCCACTAAGATCGCTGTTAACAAACCAGTTAAATCATCTTGCAGTTCTCGTCCTACGAGAAAAGCGAGACCAATTTGGAGTGACATCAAGCTAGCCCAAGCGTACATAAAAAGTGTTGGGTTTTGAGTTATTTTCCAAATACTGGCCACAAAATAAAAATAAACTGGTGAATTCTTGAGCCAATTTAATCCACCCGCTGCCAATGGTCCCCGTTGTGGCCGAGCTTGGTGTTGCACGATATGTCTAGCCACCAACATGTCGCGACTTTCGTCATAGCCATCTTGTTCCCAGACTTGTTGGGGTAGGCGATAAAAACGCAGACCAAGACCGAGGATAAAGATTAAAAGTAGAGTCAAATTAACGACAGGTTTTTTCAGGATGATTCTATTATACTATGCGGTTCTAAACCTTACAGTCCAGGCTAACCCGCTTGGTAATTTTTAGCATGTATGGTTTAGAACCCTACATGAAATTAAGTTATCTTTAATTTTAAAACTCAAAAACAAATTTGTATTTAGGCAAGGCAGATAATATTGTCTAACTGCCCGATAATATTGCTAGGAGCCCGATAATACTACCCCAATAATATTGCTAGGAGTTTATATATTTCTTGTTTTGCAGTATAATAGTCACTTCGCCACCTAGTGATTTCACCAGATGTTAAAGCGAGTTTATATATAGAAAAACTATGAAAATTAGAAATATTGCCGTCATTGCTCACGTTGATCATGGTAAGACAACCTTAATAGATGGCATGCTCAAACAAACCAACGTTTTTAGAGAGAACCAAGCTGAGATGCAACAGCGAGCTATTCTAGATCAGGATCAGCTGGAGCAAGAAAAAGGCATTACTATATTAGCTAAGAACACAGCTATTAATTATCAAGATTACAAAATCAATATTATTGATACACCAGGCCACGTTGATTTTGCTGGTGAGGTGGAGCGTGTCATTAATATGGCAGATGGTGCTCTACTAATCATCGATTCTGCCGAAGGGGTTCAACCCCAGACTAAATTTGTTTTAGAGCAAGCTATTAAAGAAAAGTTAAAAATGATTGTAGTGGTCAATAAAATTGACCGCAAGTTTGCTCGGGCTGAAGAGGTGTTGGTAGAAACTGAAGACTTATTTTTGCAATTGGCAGACGACGAGGGCCAGTTAGACTTTCCAGTAATTTACACCATTGGTTTGCAAGGTAAAGCT
>JAYEJP010000024.1:0-23675 GCA_034660615.1 Patescibacteria group bacterium | reverse complement strand
CTCTTGGAAATATTGGGATGGTGACTCCTGGGAAACTGCCAGCAACACCACCACTCACACTAACACTGCAACAGAGCTTGACCAAACTGCAATGCAGACGCTTTCCGTTGCTTCTCAAAAAATCTCAGTTAAAGCTATCATGAGCTTTGGCGGGACAGACACTCCTGCTATCAGCACTCTGCAGATTGGTTTAACCACCGATACTACTGATCCGGTTACTAATGCATCTGGGCTGACCATGACTCGAAGTAATGGTGGTACCTCTATGTCTAGTAATGACTGGAGTAATAACACTTCACCTTATTTTTCCTGGACAGCTGGGGCAGATAATAGTGGCGGAGTAGGATTAAAAGGCTATTGTCTATATTTAGGCACAGAGCCGAACGGTGACCCAGCCACTTCTAAAGGATTACTTGGTACCTCACCAGTGTCTATAGCAGACAACGAACCCTGCGAATTTATAGTTTCTGGTACTACTATTGATTTTGCTACTTTAAGTTATCGAGGTGGTACTTGGCTGTCTTCCTCTGATGATCCTTACTACTTAAATATCAAGGCAATTGACAATGCTGAAAATGTTTTTTCCAGCTCTAGCGCGCAGTTTCAGTTTAGATTTGATGATACCGCCCCTGATAATATGTCTTACATTTCCTGCGCCTCGGGTAGTTTCTCTAATGTGGCGGACATGAATTTTTCCTGGCCAAGTTCTGGTGGAGCCATGGCTAGTGATAGCCACGCTGGAATCTATGGTTACCAATATCAGATCAACTCAACTGCCGGCACTTGGCTGGGTACGACCACTGAATCAGTTTTAGGGGTGGGTAATTATGTGCCTGCGGCAGACGCCTCCCGGACTCTAGCTCAAATTCAAGATGGTGACTCAATTGTTTCTGGCACCAACGTGGTTTACTTGCGCGCTTTAGATGCGGCTGGCAATATCTCAACTGACACGGTGCGTACTTGCAATTTATCTTATGGTGGAGCCGCACCTAGTTTTGAGAATTTAGCCAAAGTCACAGTTACTCCTAGTACTTCTACCTCGAACTCCTTTGCACTGTCTTGGCCTAGCGCCACTGCTACCAGCGAGCAAAGTGTGGCTGGCTACTACTACATGGTCAATACCACTCCACCTTCAACCTATGCCACTCTCACCAACAATGCTAGCACTTACATTTTCAATGATACTAGTACTTCAGTTGATGCTACTGCGCTGCCTGCAGTCAATAAAGGCAGCAACACGGTTTATGTGGTGGCAGTAGATGATGCTAATACCCCCAACTACTCACCTAGCAACTATATTTCTGCTGATTTCACTCTTGACTCCGATGATCCGCATAATGTAAGTAGTCTAGTGGCTTCTGACTCGTCAATTAAATCTCAATCACAATGGAACGTAACTTTAACTTGGGCGGCTCCCGAATATCAAGGAGCAGGTAACCTGACTTACCTAGTACATCGCTCTACCGATGGGACAACATTTGAGCAAGTTGGCTCAACCAGTGGCTTATCTTATGTTGATAACACTCCCGAATCAACTCTTTATTACTATAAAATCTACACTAAAGATGGAGCAAATGCCCAGAGTTCAGGCACTAATGCAGTTTTTATTACTCCCACTGGCAAATATACTACCGCCCCCACCCTTAACTCTAGCCCTGAATCTGGTTCAATCACCACTAAAAAAGCCACTATTACTTGGTCTACCTCACGCACTAGTGATTCTAAAATTCAGTACGGCACTTCATCTGACAGTTATGGTGATGTTGAGCCGAGTAACTCTGATCAAGTAACTAGTCACTCAATTCAACTCACTGGCCTGTCTCCAGGAACGACTTACTACTACAAGGCCAAGTGGACTGATGAAGATGGTAACACCGGTACCAGTAGTGAGAAAAGTTTTAGTACTGATCCTGCTCCCACGGTCCAGGATGTCTCTGCCAAAGGTATTGGTTTAACCACCAGTACTATAGAGTACACGGCTAAAGGGGCTTCTAAAGTTAAGATCTATTACGGCAAAACCACTGATTTTGGAGCAGTTAAAGAAGTCTCCACCTCAACCTCCGAAACCACCTACACCACTGAGCTAACTGGTTTGGATGATGGAACTAAGTACTACTACAAAATTAATACTTATGATAGTGAAAATGATGAGTATGAGGGTACAGTTCTAGACTTTATCACCCTACCAAGACCCAAAATTAGTAATGTCCGCATCCAACAAGTGGCAGGAGCTGCCCAGCCTACAGTTCTAATAACTTGGCAGAGTAACACTGAAATTTCTTCAATTATTACTTACTACCCAAAAAGCAACTCCTCAGAAGCTAGAGATGAAGTTAATGTCGAGCTAACCCAAGGAGCACATAAAATGATTATTAGGGGCTTAAAGCCTCAAACTCCATATCTATTAATAGTCAAAGGTAGAGATAAAATTGGCAATGAAGCGACTTCTGATAGCCAAAAATTTACTACCGCTACTGATACTAGACCACCGATAATTACTGATCTTAGAGTAGAAGGGACAGCCATTCCTCAAACAGCAGGCACAGCTCAAGAGTCAGTTGGCCAGATCGTGGTAGCTTGGAACACTGATGAACCCGCCACCAGCCAGGTTGAGTTTGGTGAAGGCACCGGCTCTAACTACTCTCAAAAAACTCAAGAAGATAATAACTTAACTTATAATCATGTAGTAGTAATTTCTAATCTCGCTACCTCCAAGGTCTATCACCTGCGAGCTATTTCCAAAGACTCAGTTGGTAACGAAGGCCACTCAGTAGATACTGTTACTATTACACCTAAAGCAACTGACAACGCTCTTAACTTAGTGATTAGTGGTTTACAACAAGCCTTTGGCTTTTTAGGAGGATTAAAACAATGACCACTGCTAATCATAAAACTGCGATAAAAATTGACCAAGTCAGTAAAACTTTTCATGTTGGCACTCAGGACATACAGGTCTTAAAAAATATTAGTCTGGAAATTAAGAGCGGTGATTTTGCAGTTATCTTTGGTCCTTCAGGTTGTGGTAAATCAACTTTACTTCATATCATTTTAGGCTTAGAAGAACCAACTCAGGGTAAAGTAAGTATTTTAGGCCAAGATCTCTATAGAAAATGGAGCGAAGATGAACGGGCTAACTTTCGCAAACAAAACATCGGCATGGTTTATCAGCAGCCTCGCTGGATTAGAGCTTTAAACGTGATTGAAAATGTGGCTTTCCCCTTGTCTCTTTTAGGTAGCGAAAAATCCGCAGGTTTAAGTAAAGCAATGGAAGTATTAAAGTTAGTTGGTATGACCAAATGGGCTAAATATTTGCCCAGTGAATTATCAAGCGGCCAACAGCAAAAAGTGGCTCTCTCACGCGCTTTAATTACCAGTCCAGATATTCTGATTGCTGATGAGCCTACCGGCAATCTTGACTATGAGTCCGGTCAAGAGCTAATGAAGTTAGTCTCTGATTTAAACCAAAAAACAAACAAGACATTCTTAATGGTCACTCATGACTTGGAGTATATAAAATTTGCTAAAACTGCTGTGGAGATGTTTGATGGTCAGCTCAAGCAGATTTACCAAGAAAAAGATAAGAGTAAATTATTAAAAAATTTGCCCACTAAACGTGGTCAATATATTCAGCACGCTAAACAAACAGATAGTAAAAATGGCTAGAACTAAACCAATTTTAAAACTCAAGTTAAAGTTAAAATTAAAAAGAGCTATGGCTAGTAGCTGGAAAATGGCTTCTTTCACTTGTCTGTTGGTTTTATACTTAATTACCGAAGCCAGTGGATTTATTGAAAGGCGAGTCAGGAAGCTACTTAGAAGACCAGCTAAAACTCAACTTGGCTGGTTGGCACGCCGTTGGCAATTGATCTACTCAAAGGCTATTAAAGTATTAGATGCTCATCGTGAGAACTCAATTTCTAGAATTGACTTGATTGAATTATCAGTGCGAAACTTAAAAGCCAAAAAAGCTCGAACCGCAGTCACTATTGGTGGTATGGCAATTGGGATTGGAGCGATTGTATTTTTAGTCTCTATTGGTTATGGCTTACAAGATTTAGTGGTGTCACGAGTGACTCGCTTGGAAGAAATGCGCCAAGCCAGTATTTTACCTCAAACCGGCAGTAAACTGCGCTTAAATGACAAGGTTCTGGCAGACTTTACCAATTTGGCAGAGGTTACTTCAGCACTCCCCGTTATTACTGCAGTCGGAAAAATTAGCTATCAATCTTCAGTTACTGATGTAGCGGTTTATGGAGTAACGGCTGATTATCTGCATCAATCCGCCATTAAACCTGTCCGGGGTAACATTTTTAAAAACAACCAGTTAATTAGTTCCACTAAAGATTTGCCAGGACAAGTAGCTGGAATTTCTACTGAGAAAAAAGTGGCCAGGATTGACGAAGAAATTAATCAGGTTGAGTATTTAATTAATCCAGGAGTCTGGGTCAGGGTTAGATCTGGTCCTTCAACTAATGATGAAATCCTTGGTTACACTAAACGAGTGGAGGGTTACTCCCAAGCATCTGAAGTTTGGGGCGAAGAATACTTGACTGATGACAATGCTGGCACAGCTGGATTTGATGAGGAAGGAAATACTCTAGGCAAATGGCTACAGGCAGGAGTTTTACTCTGGCAAAAACAAAACTGTGACAGTGAAACAGAAGGTGACTGCGAGGGCGGTAAATATATGGTGGATCGCGATGAAGACGGTATTCAAATTCAAACAAAGGGCTACATAGGTGAAATTAATTTAGTGATTAATTATGTCAATCTAAAATCTGGTCAAGTTTTGGGAACAACAAACGAAGTAGATGAAGCTAGTGAAGTAGATAAAGCTAGTAATGATCAGAGCGTTGACTGGGTTGAGATTGCTTCTGAGTCTGGCATAGTTGCAAAAACTAAATCGCAGCAAATTGAGCTGTCTCCCGATGCAGCTCGGGAAGCGGTCGTTAATCAAGCTATGATCAACGTTTTAGGCTTAGATGAAAATGAGGCAGTTGGAAAAACTTTCTCTGCTTCATTCGTGGTGGTCGGTGAGTTACTGGAAAATCAAAACGATAAAATCGAGTCAGTGCCAGCTGACTACACTATTGTCGGAGTCATCCCAGAAGGGAAAAACCCAATCTTTTATATTCCTTTTATTGACTTAAGATCACTGGGCATTACAAACTACTCTCAGGCTAAAATTAGTACTGAAAGCCAAAAGGGATTGGTAGATGTAAGAAAACAAATCGAGGCCATGGGTTACATCACCCAATCAGTAGCAGATACTGTTTCCCAAATTAACTCCTTGTTTTCTACAGCCAGAAGTATGTTTGCACTCCTTGGCATGGTAGCTTTAGCCGTAGCAGCTTTAGGTATGTTTAATACATTGACAGTCTCGCTACTAGAACGCACTCGAGAGGTAGGATTAATGAAAGCAATGGGTATGAGATCAGAAGAAGTTAAGGAGTTGTTTTTAACTGAATCAATGGTGATGGGTTTTTATGGCGGTATTTTAGGGATTATCCTGGGTGTAATGGCTGGAAAGTTTTTAAGTTTGATCTTAACTGCATTTGCTCTCTCCAGAGGTGCTGGAATTATTAATATTACTCACGTACCTTTCTACTTTATAGTTTTGATTGCAATTTTATCATTAGGAGTAGGAATTGCGACTGGGATTTATCCTGCCAAAAGAGCCACTAAAATCTCAGCTCTAAATGCGTTGCGATATGAGTAAAGCCACCTCACACAGACTAAAGGCAGACTAAGTCCGTGGCATCGGCCTAAGGCTCCTTGCACAGTTTTTTCATCCTTGCATTTTACTGCAAGTGTTGCAATTTCATTTTGAACTTCAGGGCAGATTAAAATAAAATCAAAACTTTACTTAACCCCAAAACTGATATAATAAAAAACTACTATTAACATAAATCCCGAGTAGTGAAATGGCATCACAACTGTTTCTGGAACAGTTATTCTAGGTTCGAATCCTGGCTCGGGATCAATAATATAATAAGTGCTATCTGGCACTTATTTTTATTTATTCCCAGAGTTTGGATGAGAAGTCAAGCAAGCGAACAAAGTGAGCCTGCTTATGCTGGGAGCGCAGCGAGCAGTAAATCCAGCTCGGGATCAATTTTATTTAAAAACCCTCATTTACCATCTTCACGAAATAATCTCTAATTAGTTGCAACTTATCCCTTGTGTTAAGATTAAAATCTGTCTATTTGACTGTTGACCACTTTTTATGAAACTAACTAGAAATCACTTAATCATTTTAATCATCATGGTTACTGAGGTTTTGGGATTCTCTTTAATCCTTCCCTTCTTGCCTCTTTATGCTCAGGAAATGGGAGCTAGTCCTTTTATGGTTGGCATGCTGCTAACCACTTTTTCTTTATTTCAGTTTGTTTCTGCCCCAATCATGGGTAGATTAAGCGATATTTACGGTCGAAAGCCATTATTGATCATTTCTCAACTTTCAACTCTAGCTAGTTTTCTAATTTTGGCATTTTCTCATAGCCTATGGATGTTATATCTCTCGCGAGCTGTTGATGGTCTCTTGGGTAGTAACGGGACCATTGCCCAAGCTTATTTAAGCGATATTTCAGATAAAAAAAATCGCAGTAAAGCTTTTGGTATTTCTGGAGTTGCTTTTGGAATCGGTTTTATGATTGGCCCGGCCATTGGTGGCTTTTTATCTCAATTTGGCTACAACCTTCCTGCTTATATAGCTGCCTTTGTGAGTTTTCTCAGTATTATTTTAACCATCCTCATTTTGCCAGAAACAGTTAAAAAACAGAGAGAGGTTAAGTTTAGCTTTACTATTATCGACGTCAAAGGATTTAAGGATTTCTGGGCTCAAAAAAAAGTAAGACAACAATTACTTGAATTTGCCACCTATGCTTTCGCTCAGATACTTTTCACAAGTAATTTTGCTATTTACACCAATAAAAAAATTGGTGTCACTTCACAGGACATTGGCTATGCTTTAACCTATGTGGGAGCAATTACTATTATAATTCGTGGTTTCTTAATACCACGCTTAATAGATAAATTTGGTGAAAAAACACTGGAAAAAATCGGGGTAATTAGCATGATTATTGGACTGTTCGGCTTGTCAATCATTACTCAATGGAATCAAATTTACCTCGTTATTACATTTTTTGCTCTTGGCACTGCTTTAGTTAGGCCTCTAATGATGGGTGATATTTCTCGCAGTGTAGATGATAAAAAACAAGGAGCGATTTTAGGAATTGCTGGCTCAGTTAACAGCACTGCTCAAATTATTGGGCCTCTAGTTGGAGGAACATTGTTGACTTATTGTTTTCCCAACTCAGTTGTCTATTTAGCCGCCAGTTTAATGGTTGTAGGATTGATCCTAGTGATAAAAGAGGGTAATAAGAGATAAAAAAATTATTCCCAAAGATAATAAAGACCCATTTTTTTGGGTAATAAACTTTCTAGTTGACTATTTGGAACTAAAGCTCCGAAGTTTGATTGAATAAAACTACTGAAAAAATTGCCACCATAAGTATATTCAATAACTGTTGGATCGCTAATATTAGCCAATTCTGAAGCTAAGGCAATTGCCTTATCCAACCCACCCAATTCATCAATCAAACCATTTTCATAAGCCTGCACACCTGAATAAACTCTACCATCAGCAATACTTTTTAATTTAGTCATCTCGATATCTCTCTCTGCACTCACTCTATCAACAAACAATTGATAAGAATCATCAATTAATGATTGTAAAATAGCCACTTCCTCTGCTGTCGCAGCTCTGCTTGTAGAACCAATATCTTTAAATGTACCAGACTTATAGGTATTTATTTCTACTCCAACTTTCTCATACAAACCAGAAAGATCAGGGCTAAGCATAATTACACCAATCGATCCAGTTAAAGTCGCAGGACTAGCAACAATTCTATCCGCTGCCGTCGCAATATAGTAACCACCAGAAGCTGCTACATCACCAAAAATAATCACTACGGGCTTATGCTCAGCTAGCTTCTTTAGTTGCTGATAGATCTCTTCTGACGCAACTACAGAGCCGCCAGGACTATTAATTTTCAGAACAATGGCCTTGACATCTTCGTCTATAATCAAACTATTAACTAGCTTTCTAGTTCTTTCTGGAGTGATAACAAAAGGATTAAAGCCAACAAAGCTATCATCAGCTACTTGCAAAATTTCTCCATTTAATCTCGCGTAGGCAATTTGCTCTTCTCCACCTGATTCAACAATATTGCTTGACTGATTAAACTCAGCATCAGGTTTAATTAAAATCACCAACAAAACCACCAAAACTATAATAAGCAGCACAAAAGAGCCAATTAGTTTGGCAATTATCATCCAGGCCGTGCCAATAAATTTAGACAAAGATTTAAGAAAACTTACAATTTGTTTCATAGATGTTTTTATTCTAACAGCTTAATCAGGCAAAATCCGTAGTGCATCATTAAAGCGGTTAATGTAATTAAAAAGCGTAATAACAGCAGTCAGCTCTACCAACTCTTCATCAGTAAAAGTCTGCTTAAGCTGCTCAATTAGCTCAGAGTCAATTTTGTAAGCATGTTCGGTTACCTGCTTGGCATATGCAAAAGCAATTTTCTCTCTATCAGTCAGCTGATCTTCAGTCATACATTCAGCATTTTCACAACCAAGAGCTCTTAATTTCTGATCTGCTATACTGGTGCAAAATTCACACTTATTGATATCGGAAACATGCATACCTACTTTCCATTTGATCTTATTGTCTAAAGGATTGTCGTCCATACTCGCTTGAAACATTTTAAAAAACCCAAGAAATATATCTTCGCAGTTGGCCATCACTTTCATCCATTTCGGCACTTGCCCATTTTTCACCTTCATCTGTTCAAAAATTTGTTTAACTTCAGGGGTTAATTTTGATTCATCTATCATTTGTACGAGTGGTTGAGTTGACATAAATAAAACCTTTCAATAATTATTGATTAAATGTTAATAACTCTGGCTTAAACCACATTGCAAAACCAATAAACAACATTAAAATTCCGCCAATTAAATGCGAATAACGAGAGTATTTAGTGTTGATACCAGCTTTATGCAAAGTTGTCATAGCAATGAAAAAAATAAGCAGATCATCGAACATAAAAATAACAATGTAAACAGCTAAATATAAATAGTATTTCCAAACTGACAGATTGCTCATTGAGAGAACTTTGGTATAAACAGCCGGCAAACCAGCGCTGCACACCAATTCGACTAAATTAACAGCAAAAGCTAGAAATATGATGCCAATAACGGCCACAAGTAGACTTTTTTTATAGGTAAATTCTTTAAGTTTGTCAAAAACACGTTGTTTTCTACCACCCATACTAACCTTGCAAGCCCCTGTTTTATTAACTACATAATCATATAAATAATATCCTCCTGCTACTAAAGCCACTGCACCAATAAAAAAACGCACCCAATTCAGGAGACCAATAAACAAAAATAGATTTAACCAGGCACTCATAAAAAGAAAGTAGACCAGTCCAGAAGCAATAATGAACGAGCTACCCAAAATCCACATTCTTTTCTTATCTTTTAGTCCCAATAAAAGTGAAATTAAAAACATCAATGTCCACATAGCGCAAGGGTTGAAGCCATCTAAAAATGCAACTACAAAAGTAAGAACAGGTAGAGAAAAGTCCTTTACTTGCTTAGTTCCGAGTATAGGTAAATTTATCTCACGTTTTTTAAGTCTTTCTAACTCTGCAACAGCATTATCCTCGTTCTGATTAGTGGTGTTAGCAACTTGCTTTTCCCCCACTTCTCCATTATTCACTGCTGGCTTATTATCTTCTTTAATAGTTGGTTTGGTTGAGTTACTTGCCGGGGTAGCAGTTGTTGGTTTGGCTTGGATAATCAAATTAGGTTCTCCTATTTGTTGACGAACAGGAACAAGGTTATTTTCTCTTGCTAATTGACCAACGTTTACCCAATCACTTTGCCTACTCTCTTGCTCAACTAATTCCTTTATTTCCTGTCCAATACCACTAGCATTGTTGTATCCAATTATCACTGCATTACCAATTAGAGTAAAAGGAACTCCATTGGCACGCTCATCAACTTCCTGCCCTATTAAATCTAGCAATAAGGAGTTGTGTCTGTTTTCGATTTCATAGTTATAGGCAACTACCCCAGGTGTTTGATTAACATATTGCTCTAAAAAATCTTCTTCAGCAGCACAATGCGGGCAACTTTTTGAAGTAAAAATATGTATTTCCACATTTTTCTGTGCTTGAGCTAAAACAGGCGTTACAGTATTGCAGTTTAAAAAATTTAATAGAATTATGAGGAAAGTGAATAAATTTAAAAACATACATTAGTTATTCTAAGACTCTAAAGTCATCTTTGCAACCCAACCTCTGACAATACTTTTAAGGGATAAACCTAATAAATCTTTGTCGATTGTACTGATCATTAATAATTGAAACTTTTTCGCCATCCAATCCAAGACCAGTCAATTTAACTTTACTGCGTTCATCAATTTCTAACAGTAAAATTGGCACACAGTTAAATTTCTTCCTAGCTTGCTTAATCATTTTTTTAATCAAAGCCAACCCGTTGTCGCCACCGTTCAGAGCTAACTCAGGCTCATAATCAGCTACTTCAGGAGGTAAATCTTTCATCATACTTGTAGGAATATAGGGCAAATTAGCTATAATCAAATCCGGCTTATTTTCAATATTATAATTAGTCAGTAAATCACTCTGTCTAAATTCCAATTGGGCGTCTTCGTAAAAATAGCAATCATCACTCTTTTCTAAAAAAAGTTGAGCGTTACTTTCTGCCACCTGCAAAGCTTCTTTACTAACATCTGAAGCAACTATTTGAGGCAAAAAACCCATTTCCACCAACTCCAACAATAAAGTAATTGCAATAACACCACTACCTGTTCCAACTTCGATAATTTTAAGCTGCTTTTGATTAGAATAGTATTGCTGAATCGTTTTTAATACTAGCACCACTAATTCTTCAGTCTCAGTTCGCGGAGTTAGAACATGTTGACTAACCTTAAATTCTCGCTGATAAAAAGGCGCCCAACCAACAATATATTCAACAGGCATATTTCCATACTGAGATAAGTCTGAAATAGAATATCCATGTTTGATTAGCCAATTTTTTTCATAGGTCAACCATTTTCTTTTCTTTTCTTTCATGTTGTATTGGGCTTTATGATATGCTTAAATTTAGTCTAACAATTAAATTTAGTGTAACAATTAATACAAATTATAAATAAATAGAAAGATAATAACATGGCTGAAAATAAAACAGACAAATATTCTTTTGATCAATTTGTCAATTTCATTCAAAATAATTTTTCATTCATTTTAATCGTGGCAGTGGTTTTCACTACTGGATTTTTGGTTGGGGCATTATGGAAAGAGAACCAAGTTTTAAAAGGAAAAAACAAGGTAGCCCTTGAAGAACAAGATGCTCAGCAACCTCAAGGACCAGATGCAGAAAAATTGGGTAAAATGCCTTCAATCAACGAGGATGATTATCAGCGCGGAGCAAAGGATGGAAAAATTACTATTGTTGAATATTCTGATTATGAATGTCCTTTTTGCAATAAATTTCACCCAACTATGCTTAAAGTGATGGAAGAATACAAAAATGATGTTACTTGGGTTTATCGACATTTTCCTTTAGACGCATTGCATCAAGATTCAAGAAACTTAGCTGAAATAAGTGAGTGTGTGGGTAAATACGGTGGTGAAGATAAATTTTGGGAGTTTACTGACCTAATTTATGAAAGAATTGTCGATGATACAAAGGTCGTTGAAGAAGAAAACGCCTTAGCAATAGTTGCAGAAATTGGTGTTAGTAAAAATAAAGTTGTAACTTGCCTAGAAAATGAAGAAACTGTTGAAGCGGTTAAAGAAGATGAGGCTGGTGGTAAAAAAGCGGGTATATCAGGTACTCCAGGCTCAATTATCTTGGTTAAAGATGGAGATCCTCAATTAATTCCTGGAGCTTTACCCTACGAAGCTATTAAAAAAACAATCGAAGAACTTCTTTAACTCTTAAAACGTTAAATCCAGTATTCCCCCGATGCTAGGCATCATGGGTCGCCGATTACAAAACCCCTATCAATTTAGATAGGGTTTTTTCTGGCCCTGTCCTACTTTTTTTATACATTTTTGATATCTTTTGATATAATATTATGACTTATGAATATAGTTAGTTGTAATAGAAGTAAAAATAACGAACTTTATTTAATCATTGATTTTACTGGTTTAAAAAACAGACTAAAAAATGTGGTTAAAAAAAGCTTTTTTAAAATTTTTCAATTAGTGAAAGTGGTAACCAATTCGCTCAATCAATTGACTAACAACAATGCCCTAATAGCTTTAATTATGTCGGCGGGGTTGGGGTTTGGTTTTGGCATTACAATCTTCAGTCAGCCTGATTTCAGCTCTGCTCAATCATTTTTCACATCAAGTTCAGAACAAGTTAAAACTAACTCAATTAGAGTATTGCAAGCGGCTCATTTTGAAATTGAAATTATTGATGAAGAAAAAAACCAAATTATTCAAAATAATCAAACCCTAGTTATTCCTTCATTTTCTGGATCGTTTGATAATCCGCAACAAGCTTTTTATTTAAAAGGAACTGTGCAATTTGGCAATTATCTAAGACAGTTGACGTTAGGCGATGAACTTGTTGTTAAACAAGATAACAATTTAATTAAAAAATTTCATATCATCGAGATAAAGTCTCTCAATAAAGAAAAAATCACTCAACTACTTCCTCAAAATCAGGATACTTTGATTCTATATGTCCCTCTAGATATTCTTAGCGATCAGTTTTACTGTCTTGTTGCTCGAAGCTAACATCCTTTAGCATTAATTGCAGTTCAACCTTACCCTGCCAACGATTAATCTTAAGACTTGCAGCTAGATCAACTTTTTCCCCAGGTTTTAATTTATCTGCTAAATAACCTCGGTTCCAAAAAATTGCTTTAAAAAATTGATGATCCGAATTTAAAGACTTCAGGGCAATCTTTAAGTGTTTTTTATTTTTGCCAATCTTGAAAACATCCACAACCTGTAAGTTTTCCAGGGCAAATAAAGGAGGATAATTACCCAAGCCGAAGGGTTTGAGCTGATCAATTATTTTGACTGTTTCTAAATCTAATAAATTGACAGGTAGTTTCATCTCTACTCTCAAACCCGCCTCTAAACATGTATCCTTAATCGATTTTGCTTTTTTAGCTAATTGATTCTGCAAATCTTCTAAATTTTCTTTTTTAACAGAAAATCCAGCTGCCAATTCATGACCTCCAACTGATTCCAATAGTTGCTCTGATTCTTTAATTAGATTGGTAATATGCACACCATTAACAGATCGAGCCGATGCTTTAGCCAATTTATCCTTAGTAGTAACAGCTATACTCGGCTTATGATATTTTTCCGTCAACCTACCAGCAATTAAACCAATAATTCCATTATGAAACTGATCAGAAGCAACAAATAAAAGCTTCTTACTATGATCAACTAATTCTTCTGCAAGAGCCAATTGTTCTTCAGTCAATTTTCGCCTTTTTTGATTAATTCGATCTAACTTCCTAGCAATACTCTTAGCTGCTTGTGAGTCATTGGTGCAGAGAAGTCTAACCGCCCTAATTCCCCGATCCAATCTTCCAACAGCATTAATTCTAGGCGCCAATCCAAAACCAATGGTAAAACTATTAGTCTGAGCCTGATCAATTTTAGCAACCTCAAACATAGCCTTTAAGCCAATTCTTTTTGTCTTTTGCAGAGCTTTAATTCCAAAATAGGCAAAACTACGATTAGCTTCTACAAGCTTCATTTGATCAGCAATAGTAGCGATCCCAACCAAATCCAAATATTTCTCTGCTTTCTTTCCGATTAATTCCCTACTCAAGATCCAAGCAACTGCTCCGCCACAAATTTTAGTAGAATGAACAACCGCTACAGCTTTTGGTTTTTTCTTATCAGGCTGATGATGATCAGTAATAATCAAATCAATCTCTTTTTTATCTAGCCAAGCTGCCGCCTCATGGGCAACAATGCCATTATCAACTGTAATAATTAAACTAGGTGAATATTTTTTAACAACTTCTTTGAGGGCCTTAACAGAAATCCCGTAACCATGTTTGTCTCTGCTAGGGATAAAGGGAATGGCCTTCACTCCTATTTCCTTGAACACTAACCATAAAATCGAGCTAGCAACAATTCCATCTGCATCATAGTCACCAAAAATAACAACTGTTTCTTGATTTTTTTTGGCTTTGGTAATTCTTTTTTTAGCTTTATCTATCTGTTGAGCTTTAATCTTTAAGCTAGACAGCTTGAAATCCAAAGGATTCTTAGGTTTAAGAAAAAAAGAATTCGAATCGATATGTCGATTATCTAACAAGATCTTTAAAAGCTCTTGTCGATTCTGCGGTATTTTTTCACTAAGATAAATCCATTTCACAATAATGATCAAACAATTACTAAGTATGCCTTTCAGTTTAAAGCAATCATCACCAAAGGTTAATGCCTATTTTCTTTAATTAAGCAAAATGATCAGTGCTATAATCAAGATTAATCGCTATAAATTTTTAAAAATAATATGGAACTTAAAATTAGACTACCCTTCGAAGCTGTTTATATCTTAAAAAAATTAAATCAAGCCGGTTATGATTCGTATTTAGTCGGTGGGGCAGTTAGAGACATTCTGCTTAACGCTCTCAACGACAATGAACATAAGCAGGAAATTACTGATTTTGATTTCACCACTAATGCCAAACCAGCTGAAATACAGGAGATATTCAGCGAAAGTTACTACACAAATGAATTTGGTATGGTCGGCATAGGTTATGATCACTTACTTGAAGAAATTCAAGCTAAATTTAGCATTAAAACTCAAGACAACATTAAATCCATATTTAATCAGCAAAATACAAAAACTAAAAAACTGATTAATCAAACCACTGTGAATAAAGTTCACTCTTCTTTGAAAAAAGAGCTTAATCATCTACAAACTAAGGACCGCAAAATTTTAACACCCCCTCCTTTTGAAATTACTACTTATCGCTCTGATGGAGAGTATTGCAATCACCGCAAACCAGAAAGTGTTTGTTGGGGAGAAACAGTAGAAGATGATTTAAGTCGTAGAGACTTTACAATTAATGCTATGGCCCTTTGCCTCAATCAAGCCACACTTGATTTACTCTGGGTGGATGGCGAAATTCAGCATAATAAATATTTGCTTGATTCAAGTCAATATAAATTAGTAGATCTTCATCAAGGTTTGCAGGATTTGACCAATCAATTAATCAGAACCGTGGGTGATGCTGACCAACGCTTTAGAGAAGATGCTCTGAGAATGTTAAGGGCAATTAGATTTTCAACACAGCTCAATATGGAAATTGAGCCCCTAGCTTTAAACTCAATCAAAAAACAGGCTCATCTAATTAAAGCTATTAGCTGGGAAAGGATTAGAGACGAATTTCTTAGAATGCTTAGTTCTAATCAGCCTGATTTAGCCATCAAAATTTTAGATCAAACAGGATTGTTAGAGCACATCATGCCTGAACTACTGCCTACAAAAAATGTTGAACAAGGTGGGCATCATACTACTGATGTCTGGACTCATACTTTAGATGCAGTTGCCAACTGCCCCAACCCTGACCCCATTGTGAGACTTGCCAGTCTGCTACATGACATTGGCAAACCAGGTACCTACGCTATTAGAAATGGTGAAATTACTTTTTACAATCATGAGATAGTTGGCTCTAGGATAGCTAACAAAATTGGCAAAAGATTAAAACTTTCAAGAAAACAAAGTCAAAAATTGTTTGAGTTGGTTAGATATCACATGTTTTATTATCAACCTGATCAGACTGATGCAGCTGTGAGAAGAATCATTAAAAGAATCGGCTTAAAAAATATTGATGATATGCTAGCTGTACGAGAGGCCGATCGTTTGGGTAGTGGTAGTCGTAAAACCAGCTGGCGCTTAGAAGAGCTTAAGCAAAGAATTATTGAACAACTCAACCAACCATTTACAGTTACAGACTTGGTTATTGACGGCCAGGATTTAATGAAAGCATTAGAGCTTAAACCTGGCCCTATTATAGGCAATATTCTTGATCAATTAATGGAAAAAGTTTTAGATAATCCTGAAGCCAATACAAAAGAAAAGCTTCTCAAAATCGCAAAAGAGATTGTTGAAGAGAACTAATTTATTTTTTCTTATTCTTAATTTCTTCCCATAGCACTAACAGAGGCACTGCTGTAAAAGTACTTGAATAAGTTCCAGCAATTGCACCAATTAATAGTGCTACAGCAAACCAACGAATTGTTGCTCCTCCTAACAAAACCAAAGCCGCTAACATAAAAATAATAGTCATTGAATTATTGATTGAACGAGCTAGTGTCTCCCAGATTGCCAAATTAGCAATCTGTTTTAAACTTAATTTTGGCTTATTCTTTTTTAACTCTCTGATGCGATTATAAATAACAATCGTATCGTGAATTGAAAATGAAAGAGTTGTTAATAAAGCAGTCACAAATAAGACATCAACCTGTATTCCTAAAAAATGACCTAATAAACTAAAACTGCCCAAAAGAATAATTGTGTCATGAAACATTCCTAAAATAGCACACACTCCAAATTTAATATCATTAAACTGACGCCACACATAGACAATAATTAACAAAGAAAGAATTAAAACAGCAGCCAGAGTTTCTGCTACCAGTTCTTGACCAAGAGTAGGACCAATTGATTCAAATTTTACCTCTTCAATTTGAGGATCATTTTCTTGCAAGACATTTAATATTTGTTCTTTTTGATCATTGTTAATCTGAGAACCACGTAAAATAAGCTGATTGTTTTCTGATGACTGTACTGATTCTAATTGATAAATAGCTTCTAATTTTGGTTGTAAAACGGTTGAAGAAAATTCTTCCTTATTTTCACCAACTTTCACTTCTAACAAAGACCCTCCAGTAAAATCAATGTTTGGCTTTAGTCCAAAAATAATCAATGAAATAATGCTGGGAACAACGAAAAACAATGAAATCGCAAAAAAAATATTTTTATGCCTCATTAAGTTCGCTTTCATAAAAAGTCCTCAACACTAATAAACAATTCTGGATTACTACCCAGTTCTTTTGCTGCCTGACCAGCCGCTTCAATTTTATTTTCCCCATCCTCAAAAATATATTCAATATTACTATAAGGCTCCATTGCTTTTTTCCAACAATCAACACTGTGCTTAGTTCCAAAATATTGCATAGTTAAAATATCAATTTTATGAAAAATTTCATCAATTTTTTCCTTACTCTTCCCTCTCACCTCTAATAAATAATGCAGTCTATCACGTGATTGCTGAATACCTGCGCTAGAAATTATAACTATTTTATATCCCTGTTCATAAAGTAATAAAAAGACATTAAGCGCTTGCGGCATTTCTTCTATAGGCAAACAGCCATCTACAAGATCTTCATTTGGAGAAAGATTTTTCTCTCGATAGATGATTTTATTCATGTCAAAAATAACAGTATTTTTCATAAATTATTTTTTATCTTTTTCATAAACCTTTTTAAATAAGGGTAAAGTCATTCTTAGTAAATTGCGGCTAATAACCACACCAGTGAATAAACCGATTCCTACTCCAATTAACAAGGTAATGCCAAAACCTCTCACCAAACCGCTTGTATTTAAAAATGAAAAATCAAGCGGATTAATTAAAACCAAAGCTGTCATAATCGTAGCCAAGTTAGCATCCTTAATGCTATCCCAAGCTTTTCCAAAACCTAATTCAACAGCCTTAGCAAAAGGCTTGTCAACTCTCAACTCCTCTTTAATTCTCTCAAAAATCAGAATATTAGAATCAACCGCCATACCAATAGAAAGCAGTAAACCAGCAATGCCTGGCAAAGTTAAAGTAACTCCCAGAACTTTATAAAGAGCAATCGTTAAAATGGCGTAGATCGCTAAAACAATACTGGCAACTACTCCCTGCAAGCCATAATATAAAATCATAAAGATGGCAACCAAACCTAATCCAATTAACCCAGCACGCACACTTTGAGCCACAGACATTTCCCCTAAACTCGCCCCAATTGCCCGTTGCTCTAAAACTTCAATTGGAATAGGAAGAGCGCCAGCATTGAGCTGTATAGCCAAATTCTCTGCTTTTTCAACTGTAAAATCACCTGTCATAATCGCTCTACCGTCTAAAATCGGCGTATTAATTACTGGCATAGCAATGGGAAAATCATCAATAAAAATAGCCAAAACTTCGCCCTGGTTTTCTTTAGTGATAGTAGCAAACTTATCACGTCCTTCTTGGTTAAATTCTAAAGCAACGACTGGCGTACCTGTTTGCTGATCAAACTGAAGACTAGCTTTATTTAAATGCTGACCAGTTAAACCAGTGGAGATAAAATTGTTTAAAATTGCAGCTGATAAAGTTGCTTGTTCTACCAAATCACTAGATTGTAGTTTGAACTCAAGTTTAGCTGTCTGACCGACCAGCTGCAATGCTTGCTTTTGATCACTAATTCCTGGCAGCTCAATTATCAACCGGTATTGATCACCTTGCTTGGCTGAGTGAATTCTTGGCTCATTAATGCCATACATATCCACCCTCTTACTAATTATCTCTTTGGCAGAAGTTAAAGCATCTTCTCTATTTTCAACAGCAATTTTAGACATATCAGCTTGCAAAATTACCTGCATTCCGCCCTGAATGTCTAAACCTTTTTTTAACTTAAAGCGAGGATTAATATGCCTGCCAAAAAAATAAAAATCGATTTGAGGAACATTAATTTCTTTCTTTATCTGCTTATCAAAAAAATTAAAATTAAAGGAAATTTTTTGAGGAAGAGCAATGTAGGTTGAAATTAAAATTAAAATTAAAATAAATAAAGTAAGCTTAGTTCTTTTCATGAATTAATCTCCCTACTGTGAAAGACCGGGTATTTCTCGGTGAACAAAATCTACTTCGGTTCCAATAATCATCACTCTTGAGCCATACAAAATGTCCATAATAAATGGATCTCGACGTGTTTTTCTAAAATTAAATTCTTCCTTAGAAAAAACAGCGTAGTTGATTTCTCTACCCAACTCTTTTTCTTCCTCCTTAACTAATTTTTGCAATAAATTTAGATCGATGTCACCCACGAATAGCATGTCAACCTCATCTTGTACTGGTTTTAGTCCACGAATATATTTTCCAGAAAACATCACAAAGTCAATGCTACCCAATTTACGACGCTTGCTTTTAATCTTTTTACCTAACCCAGTACTTTTGGCAACCATTTGTCTCAACTCTTGGAAGTAAAGATAGCGCTTATTAATGAAATAATAAAGCCTATTTCCTCTTTCTTCACTTTTTAATAGACCCGACCCAAGCATTCGCTCTAATTCACGCCTAACTGCATTAATTTCCTCGTTTATCAGTCTAGTAATTTGCCGCACATAATACATTTCTTCCGGATTACTAAAAAATAATTCCATCATCTCCACTCTAACTCGTGAAATCATGAAATTTTTAAGTTTGGCCATAAATCATTTGACTAACTATTAACAGATCCATCTTGATTATCCGTCTTATATAACGGTTGATAAATCATCTTTGAAAAGTTTTTGTACTCAAATTTTACGAGGAATCCAGTAGTTTAGCAAGTCTTAATTTTAAGTCGATTTTTAGTATTCGACCTTGTTGCTAATATCTATGACACTAATCCAAGTAAGTCCACGAGCCATCTCGACTGGCTCACCTCTATTGTCAGTAAACTGCAACTGTGAGCGACGGGTCTTTTTACTCCAATTAGCTTCAATTACATCTCCGTGTTTGAAAATCAAAGCATCACCCGTACCAGTTGTTCCATACAGCATATGCTTCTTTTCATTGATTGGGCCCTTCTCAGTCGTCTTTATCACCACCACATTAGTAGCAGCAACTCTTTCATCATTATTGAGATCAAGAAGTTCTTCTTCCCCATGAAATCTTTGAAATTTATCAAGCTCTGAGTCATAGATCCATTTGACAGAATAGTCACTGTAGCCAGACCAAAAATCATAGCTAACAGTTTTCACATCACCAATGTCACTTGCCTCATCTTCAAACATCCAGCCATCATAAAGCTCAGTCCATTTTTCTCCGGCAACAATTTTATCATTAGTAATTTCAGGAGCTTTATTACCCCAACCTCTTTTCTCTGCTACTGCCCATAATTTTTCAGAACTAGATTCCATAGTATGTTCAGTAGCTAATTTTTTATCACCAAGTCGACTATAATTTCTAACAAAAGTTGGATAGCCCACTGAAAATTGATTAATATCATTTTCTAACCCCCACCCATAATCGCTAATTTGACCAAGAGCATTAGTTGGTCCAGGAACATTAGCTCCACCCACATGAACATATAGCGGTCGGTAAAAACCGCTGGCGTAATCAACAAAATAAGTTCTAGCGCTTCTAATTGGTGCAATCGTCACATCTTGAGCCTGAGCTGCACAATAAAACATAGCTCCAAACCTAGTTACTCCACCTTCTGCAATTAACTCAAAAACAACATCAGCCTTACTCAATCCGGATTGAGGTCTAGCATCTGGAGTATTCTCAATCATCACAAATAAAGGACGTCGATTTTCCCAAGCATCTTTTTCGGTTAAAGTATAATAGGCCCCATTTAAAGGGCAAATTTGATCTTTAGGGGCAGACGAATCTATTTCAAGTAAAGACCCTAGCTTAGTTTCTTCATCATCATCAAGCGTTGTTTCTTCATCTGTCGATTGATTGGTTGTAGCAGGGTTGGCGTATGTCATCACGCTGTAAGATCCCACCGCTGATAATAAATATAAAACTAAGGCAATAATTAAGTGCTTTTTTTTCATAAAATTTTCTAATAAATTTAATATCAATATTTAGATAAATTGTTAACTAATGTATTAAAACAAAATGGGTCTAATTTTGTAAGTAGCGTCTTAAATAATTAAAGCTAATACAATCAAGATCAAGCTTACTAGTAATGAAACCCAAGTCGTTTTGATTAAGTCTTTTTTAACTAAGCTAAGACCATATCCCATTGTATTGCTAATTAGCTTGCCATCGCTAACAATTTTTTCTGTTTTTCTATTTAATAAGCCTTTTTCTTGTTCAATCAATTTTTTAGCTTTTCTTTGTCTTCTTTTCTTGGCTAATTTTAGATCCTTTTTGGTTCTTCTTTTCATTTTAACCTTCCTCCCTTAAATCCCCGACCGTAAGGTCGTTTGGGGATGTAGGACCCCAATAAATTTTTTTGTAAAAAAAATTTATGGCAAACGCTATTTAGCGTTTGGGAAGCCAAATCCCCGCCCATAAGGTCGCGGAAGTTGCTTCATCCATTAATTACTTTGATAACATCTTTAATTGTAATTGCCACAATCAATATCATTAGTAGAGCAAAGCCCAAATAGTTAGCATACACCTCGATTTTCTGAATTTTTTTCTTATCAAATATTTTTTCAAGAAAAATAAATAAGGCTCTACCTCCATCCAATGCCGGAATGGGTAATAAATTCATAATTGCTAGATTTAAGGACAACATGCCAGCAAAACCTAAATTTGAGAGAAAATCTTTTTGAATCAAATTACCCTGATGTGCCTCATAAACGATACCAACCGGACCAGCCACATCTTCTTGGACTGTTCCAGTAGTCAACAAGTGAGTAAATACATCAACCAATGCTCTTAAAATAAGAACTGCAAAAGCAATAGCTTGTTTGGTTCCGTATATCATTCCCCTGAAAGGCATTTGATACCAAGGGTAAAATTTTAAAACTGAATTGGTAAATATTATTCCTAAAGAGCCCTGATCGGGAGGGGTCTCTTCCTCAGTTCGTGCATAAATCTGATATTCTTTAGTTTCAGTCGGGCAAACCAGCTGATCACATACTCCTGTGGCAATGGCTGTTAATTCTTCTCCACGGTGCTTTTTAACAACCTCTTGAATTTGTTCGACAGAGTCAATTTGATAGCTTTGCTGAGGGCTTCTAATTTCAACTAAATTAACATTTTCAGGCAAACCAGCCTGTTGTGCAGGACTATTTTTACTTACCCAACCAATTCGAGGTTGGTCTATCTCTGTAGGAATTCCAAGAAAAGAGTAGACGACTGAAAATGAAAAAACAGCAAAAACAATATTTACCACCACCCCTGCTAGAATAACTATCATTCTTTGTTTAGAGCTTTTGGAGTAAAAGGGACCAATTTTATTAGAATCAGATTTCTTTTTCTTTTCGTCTATTTCCGAACCATGTTCTCCAGCCATGCGTACAAAGCCACCAAAAGGGATTAAGTTCAAAGTAAAGTCAGTTCCTTGCCAACAAAATAATTTGAATATTTTAGGCGGATAGCCCAAACCAAATTCCTCGACTTTCACCTTAGCTCTTTTAGCAGCAATAAAATGGCCCAACTCGTGAATTATTACTAAAAAAGAAATGATAAGGATTACTATTAAGACTGACACAAAAATATAATGATTAATAAATTCGTAAATTTGTATTAACTAATGTGTGCTCATTTCTGAGGGCAAGCCCTGGACCCAATATTCCCAAGGCAAACCTCGGGGTATTAGACCACAAAATTTTAAATAAAAATCAGATAGCCATCAACTCAGCTTCTTTATCCTTTTCAATAGCTTCTAATCTGGTGTTTAATTCTTGAACTAACTTGTTTAATTGCGCAATATCACGATGAACATCGTCCTCACTCACTCCCGCTTCACCCTCCATGTCATCAATCTCATTTTTAGCATTAATTCTTGCATTTCTAATCATGACTTTAGCTGATTCAATCTTCTGCTTGAGTTGCTTAACCATTTCCTGTCTTCTTTCGGTAGTTAAAGGAGGAATAACAATTCTAATCTGATCACTATCAACAACAGGATTTAAATTAAGATTAGATCTATGAATTCCTTGCTCAATGTTTTCAATAACATTCTGATCCCATGGTTTAATAACAATTAAATTTGCATCAGGAGTTGAAACGTTAGCTAACTCATTAACTGCCATCATAGTGTCATAGACCTCAACTTTCACTGGATCGAGCATACTTATTGTTGCTTTGCCAGTTCTTAAACTAGAAATATCTTCTTTCGCATGTTGAATAATGTCTTCAAGCTGATTTTTAAAAGTTGAAAAATTGTACATAGTATCTTTTAGTATATCATTTAGATTAATGAGTTATGAGATAAATAATTATTCTTTTTTTTCTTCAATTCTAATATCCATGTTTACATTAGGAAAGGGTGTATCTTTATCTGCTGGATCGGACTGTTCTAATTTATTCTGTAAGTCTTCAAATTGTAACCTAAGAGGAGATGAGTCTTCAATCTCTTCTATTTCAATTTCTTGATTTTGTTGAGAAGCGCTTTGGGGTTTTTCTTTGTTTGAAGATGAAATAAATAATAAAGCTAACAAAACAAATAAAAGAATTGATAAACCGATGATTGATTTGCCTTTTTTAGATTTAACAAAACTATCCTCTTTCAGCCGACTTGAGGCAGTCTGCAATAATTCTTCTTGTCCACTTTCATACAAAGCTCCTTCTTGAGTAAACTGAGTTTGGTTTTCTTGATTCTTTTTCATTGATCTAAAAGTTCTCCTAAATAAGAAACTAGTTGAGAGAGTTTTGTATAAATTAAATTAAGATC
>JAYEJP010000023.1:0-4941 GCA_034660615.1 Patescibacteria group bacterium | reverse complement strand
CGTGGACAAAAATTAGCTCCTCGTCGCTAGGAGTAAGATACCAAAATAAAGGGTATATTTTTAGCGATGCAGTGGGGGGGGTATTTGTAAAAAATAAAAATATTCTTTTTTATATTTTAGGATTACTTGGAACAAAACTATCCCTTCATTACATTCATCTTTTGAATCCTAGCATGAATATTAATATTAAAGATATTTCAAGAATACCATTTATATTAGATGAGGATGTAATGTCCTCAGTGTTTAAAAAAATAAAAAATTCTATCTCCATTTCCAAACTAGACTGGGACTCTCGCGAAACCTCCTGGAATTTCAAACAAAACCCTCTAATCAAACATAAAACTGACTCCAATCTCATTGAAAATGCATATCAAGCTTATACAGACTACTGGAGAGAGCAGTTTTTAACTCTTCATCAAAATGAAGAAGAGTTAAACAAAATTTTTATCAACATCTATGGCTTAAAAAAAGAAATGACTTCCGATGTAGAGCTTGATAACATCACTATTCTTGATGATGAGGTTAAGATCAATGAAAAACATTTAAAAGAGATTAAAAAACGAGAGGAAATAGAGGAGATTAAAGGCAACATTGCCAACCCAAAACTTAAAGATGGTCTTCATACATACTTTACTCAAAACGATAAAAAGAAGTTGCTGCAATTTGATCATGAAGAGATAGTTAAGCAATTTGTTTCTTATGCTGTTGGTTGCATGCTAGGTAGGTATTCACTAGACGGAGAGGGACTGGTATTTGCAGGAGGTGAGTTTGATCAATCACAGTATCAAACTTTCAAGCCAGATGATGATGCCATTATTCCTGTTCTTGAAGATACTTATTTTAAAGATGATATTGTCACTAAATTTGTTGAATTTGTTAAAACATCTTTTGGTAAGGAAAACCTAACAGCCAATCTCAACTTCATTGCTAAAGGTCTGAGTAGATCTAAATCTGAAACTGCTAAAGAAACGATTCGTAAATACTTCATTAAAAAGTTTTATAAAGAGCATATCAAGCGCTATAATAAAAAACCGATTTACTGGTTGTTTAGCTCAGGAAAAGAAAAAGCCTTTAATGCTCTAGTCTATCTCCACAGGTACAATAAATATACAATCGGAAAACTTAGAATTAACTACCTTCATGAGTTACAAGGAAAGTACGAAATAGAGCTGCAAAATAATCGACAAAGGCTAAAAGAATCAAAATTAAGTAGAGATAAAACGGCTATTGAAAAAAGAGTTAAAGATCTTAACACTAAACTTGATGAACTTAAAAAATATGACCAACTCTTGAGACAATATGCCAACAGAAAAGTAGAATTGGATCTAGATGATGGGGTCGATGTTAACTACTCTAAACTAGAAGAAATACTTGGAAACAAATGAATATTAATAAAATTAAACAATCACTTCAGAAAAAATTTGCCCAGCCAAAAAAAGATGGAGCTGAGAGACACATTGTCTTCTGGTATGACGAAGAGCAAGCTTTTGCAGACGCTATTGATCAACTTGATCTAAAAGGAATAAAAATTCACATAGTTAACAAAAACTACTTTAAAACAAAGCTTATTCTAGAAAATAAAGATCAAGAAAACGATTATTTAATCTACATTCCAGAGCGAAGACCCCCCAATCACGAAAATTGGTTGCTAGATATTTATCTTTATTCTCAAGAATTCTCAGCCGATAAAGCTTCCCTGATCTTGCAAGAGCTAGGTATTGATGACATTCGTCTAAAAGATACTATCAAAAAACACCAAAAGTTTTTTAATAGCGGCCAGCGTCTTGCAGCTTGCAAAGAGATAATTCCAAAAAATCCAGACCCAAGAGAGTTTAAGTTAGCAATGCTTGCTGCGATTACTTCCCAAAAGACAATTATATTTGAAGACATTCTAAGAACTATATTAGTTGAAGGTGTGAAAAAAAATAGTATTTATAAAAAACTAAAAAAATATCGATTGGATCAAGATTTTTGGGAGTTAGTGAGACAGAACTACGGCTATTATGAAAAAAACCCCAGTCTCAAAAAACTACGAGATAACTTGCTTGTAACTCACTTTTTGGTTTCTGCACCTCAATTCACAATCTCTGATGACTTAAGACAGTTTGCCCTCTCTCAAAAAAATAACGCCTATATTTTTGTCGATCATTGGAAAAATAATAAAAATGATTCCCAATATTTTGAGAAACAAGCCCGTCAAGTTGAAGATTATATTAAAATTAAAAACAAGCTAGCAGAACAAGAAACCGAAGCGGTTATTGGAGCTGATACTTTTCCGGCAATCGATGAATTCTTCATAAAAAATATTATCTCAATTTTAATTGATGGTGTTGAGGACTTTAAAGTATATAGACAGTATCTAGAGGCTAGAAAAAATAAGCACTGGTATCCAAAATACAAAAATATCTATAAAGCTCTTTACAACGCAGTACTGCTGAAAGAATTTAAAATCAAACACGAAGGAACTCTCCCCGTCATATCTGCGACTAAATTCATTGAGTTATACACTTCTGAATATTACCAAGTTGACCAATATTACCGTCAATTTTATCAACACTATGATTTAGTAAGTAATAAAGTTCTACAAAAACTTAGAGACTATATAGAGAGAATTTACAAAAACTGGTTTTTAGACAATCTGGATAGGACTTGGAACCAAGTCGTTGAACAGGAACTATTAGATCAATGGTGGATTCCTGAAGTTAACAGACAAACAAATTTCTATCAAGATAATGTACAAAAAATATTAGACAAAAGTAACAGAGATAAAATAGTTGTATTCATCTCTGATGCCCTTAGATATGAAGCGGGTAAACAACTTGCCGAAGAATTGAACTCAGAGACTAGAGGGGAAGTTGAATTAGAATACATGCAAACTGGTCTTCCATCCACCACAGCTTTTGGCATGGCACAACTTTTACCTCATGAGAAAATTAACATCAACAAAAAAGCAGAGGTGTTCGTAGACTCAAGCAGAACGAGTGGTCTAAGCAACAGAAAAAAAATACTCAGAAACAGTGAGTTAAGCTCAACAGCAGTAAAATGGAATAGCTTTAACAAGCTGTCTAGAAATGAGCAGAGAGAAATTGTCAGAGACACACGAGTTTTCTATGTCTACCACGATGTGATTGATTCAACTGGAGAGGAACTTGCCAGTGAAGATAAAGTTTTTGCTGCCGTTAGAGAGGCTTTGGATGAAATAAAAGAGGCTGTGCAATATATTAGCAGCAGTTTAAGTGGTACTAAAATACTCATTACCTCCGATCATGGATTTATTTACACCCGAGACTCTCTTCAAGAAAAAGATCTAATTCCTAAATTAGAGTTTGAAAAATTACGTATGAAAAAAAGATACATTATTGCTGAGAAAAACAAGGAGGTGAATCCGGGAATACATAAAATTAAATTGAGTCCAATTATAGACTCATCTGACTATGAAGTTCTAACTCCAAAAGGGAGCATGCGTTTTAAAATTCAAGGAGGGGGGAGAAATTATGTTCATGGAGGCTGCAGCTTACAAGAAATTGTAGTTCCCGTAATAAAATACAGACACGTTAGAAAACATGTAGCAGCACCTGATCAAAAACCCTCTAAAGTAGAGGTTGAACTAACCAATACCAGAAGAGAAATTACCAACAATACCTTTACAGTAAATTTTTATCAAAAACGACCAGTCAATGGTAAAACTTCTTCACGCAAATTAAAGATAGCCGTCTGGGATATGGGAAATGAGTCTAAAATCACCGATGAAAAAATTGCTATTTTTAATAGTACAGCTGATGATCCTGAAGCCAGGCAATATAAAATAGTGCTAAGACTCAAGCAAGGAGACTATCCAAAAGATCAAGACTACTACCTTAGATTAATGGAGATAGAAAGTGAAGAAGACTACGGACGAGAGTACAAAAGGTATAAATTTAAAATAAATGTAATAATTACTAATGACTTCGATTTTTAATCGACAAGATAATATTTATGGACACTGATAACAAACTTTTAAACCATTTCCCAGGAAAAATTGTCAGAAAAGATTTGACTAAATTAATTAAAGAGGGACAAAACGTTCCGATATATGTACTTGAATATCTCCTAGGACAATATTGTGCCACTGATGATCAAGAACTTATCGATGATGGCATAGCACGGGTTAAAAAAATCTTGGCAGAAAACTACGTAAGGCCTGATGAAGCTGAAAAAGTAAAATCTAGGATCAAAGAAAAAGGTTCTTACTCAATCATTGATAATGTTACAGCTAAGCTAGATGAAAAAAATGATATTTATGTAGCAAGCTTCTCCAATTTGGCACTTAAAAAGATATATATTAATTCTAAATATATAAAAGAGTATGAGAAACTATTGGCTGGTGGAATCTGGTGTATCGTTGATATGGAATACTTGTATGACGAGGATGATAAAAAAACTTCTGCTTTCAAGATAAGGAGCTTGAAACCGATCCAAATACCAAGAGTTGATTTAACCGACATTCTTCATGAAAGAGAAAATTTTACCAAAGAAGAATGGATGAACATTGTCATTCGCTCTATTGGTCTTGAGCCAACCCAATTTGATGACAGAGCTAAATGGCACATTTTGCTAAGACTCGTGCCCATGATTGAAAACAACTATAACCTGTGCGAATTAGGTCCTAGGAGTACAGGTAAATCTTACGTATATCAGCAAATAACGCCAAACTCAATCTTAATCTCTGGCGGACAAACTACGGTTGCTAATCTTTTTTATAATCTTGCAACAAATAGAATCGGCCTGGTTGGCTTGTGGGATGTGGTAGCTTTCGATGAAGTTGCTGGAATTCGTTTTAAGAGTAAGGACGGTATCCAAATCATGAAAAATTACATGGCTAATGGTATGTTTTCCAGAGGAAAAGATACTAAAGTAGCATCAGCCTCTATAGTTTTTGTGGGCAATATTAATCAAAGTGTA
>JAYEJP010000022.1:0-4965 GCA_034660615.1 Patescibacteria group bacterium | reverse complement strand
ATTATTTAGCTTTTGGGTGCGTTTATCTTCCATAGTTGTACTTTTAATAATACCCTCACCCCTATATTGGAATCAAGAAAGATATTTACACGGCTGTTAAACCAAAAAATCTCCAAACTTGAGATTTTTAGCAAGCCACATAGGGGTAAGCCGATAGAATAAACGGGTCTTCCAGAACTTTTGGCTATGTGTGACCTCAAATTTAATTAGTTTGAACACTATTTTTGATGATTTTGTTGAACTTATTCAAGAGTTAAGGCATATTTTTAGTTATGAGGATTTGGGTTTGGCTGTTTGAAGAGAATGTAAAGCTTGATTCAAACACTTGCTTTTAAGTCATCATTATTGTTTTATCAATCCAAGTTTTTTATGGCTTCTACAAATTTTTCATTTGAATCTATGTTAGCCAAATGATTTTTTATGGTCTCAAAATTACGGATTATCGCGTTTTTAGTAATTAGTTCATCAGTTTCGGTTAATCTAGAAAGAAACCAAAAAACTTCTATTAGCTTATTACTCACTTCCAGAATGGATAAAGACAACAGTTGTAGCTGTCTATAGAACTTGTTGTCTAATGAGAGTGGTTTTTGGCTTAATTTAAGTTAAGCCTAATTCCACATTGGTTCGATTAAAAGATTTAAGAATTAAGTAGTATGCTTAGAACTATATGAACTCAAACAATAAGAAAGCTATCCAATCAGTAAAGTCAGAATTCCTTCTTTATAAAACTGAAGACGGTCAGACCAAAATTGAAGTAAGGTTGCTTAATGAAACTGTTTGGTTATCTCAAAAAGGAATGGCACGTTTATTTCAAAAATCTGTATCTACTATTAACGAGCATATTAAAAATATTTTTGAAGAAGGAGAGCTTGAAGAAAAATCAACTATTCGGAATTTCCGAATAGTTCAAAAAGAGGGTGGGAGAGAAGTTTCTAGAGAGATTGAGTTTTATAACCTCGATGTAATAATCTCTGTTGGATATAGAGTTAAATCTCATCGAGGCACTCAATTTCGTATTTGGGCCACTAAAAAACTTAGAGAATACATTATTAAGGGTTTTACTATCAATGATGAGCGCTTAAAAAATCCAGACCACCCTTTTGATTATTTTGACGAACTTTTGGAGCGGATTCAGGAGATTAGAACTTCTGAAAAACGATTTTATCGCAAAATAACAGACGTTTATGCCACCAGCATAGATTATGATCCAACCACTGAGGAGAGTATTAACTTTTTTAAAACTGTTCAAAATAAACTTCATTGGGCTATAACTGGCAAAACTGCGGCTGAACTCATAAAGGCCAGAGCCGATAAAGACAAACCTCATATGGGATTAACAAATTGGAGGGGACCAAAAGTCAGAAAAGCAGATGCCACCATTGCCAAGAATTATTTAAAAAAAGAGGAAATAGAGGCACTCAACAATCTAGTGGAGCAGTATCTTCTTTATGCGGAAGGTCAGGCTCTTAAAAGAGAATCAATGTACATGAAGGACTGGATTAAAAAGTTGCATGCATTTTTAAAGTTTAATGAAAAAGAGATTTTAAAAAATGCGGGTAAAGTATCTCATAAATTGGCTGAAGAAATAGCTCACCAAGAATATCAGGAGTTTAAGAAAAAGAGACAAAAGAAGCAAGATGAAAAAATGGATGTTTTTGATAAGCAGGTACAGCAATACTTGGAAGAGTAACAGCTACTGCTAAACCTATAAATATATATAGATGGCGAAGTTAAACCTAATTTGACATTAAGGCAAATTTGAAGCTATACTTATTTTGATGCTTCAGACAATTAGACTTAAGATAATAAGACCTTTGTTTTGTGTTGCTGTTGTCTTTAGTTTTACACTTCTCTTTCCTAGTTTTGTTGATGCAACAACAAGAATTAATGAATTCACACTACAGAGTGGCGAATGGATAGAGCTTTTTAACGAAACTTCATCTGCCCAAGATTTAACTGGTTGGACAATTGAAGAAACTGATAAAGATGGAAATAATGGCTCAACACTAGATCTTTCTGGAACGGTACCACGCTCAGGTTTTCTAACCTTTGAATTTCCAGAAGATTCTTTGGATGACAATAGTGGTATTCTTATTTTAAAAGACAACACTGGTACAGAAGAATTCAAGGTTTGTTATTCTAACGATGCTGTGCCTTCAGGTTGTTCTTTTGCAATCACATCTCCTGGATTAAACCAATCAGCAAATGCGCAAGAAGGACATGGGGAGGATGGTATTGGTCAGTGGACAGTTGCTTCGACCAACAGAGGTTGGTGTTTTCCTGGCAGTGGTCATGGTTGTCCAGAAATTGCTACGGTAGTGAGTAATATAGAGAATGGAAACACAAGCACGAACCTCGCTTCTCAGACTGATTTGTCGAGAATAGATGGTTTATATTTTGAGCATACTGAAAATGGATCTGTTGTTGGCAAAATAACTTTTCTTAAAGAAATGAATTTTACTGATCAGGATGCGTTGAGTTGGATGGAGAGTTTAGGTCCAAATAAAATTAATATGCAAAATGCAGAGATTAAGTTGGATGCAGATTTGATTAACAGTTTAGTTGATACCCAAGCACAGTTAACAATGTATAATGTTGATTTTAATGATCCAAAGATTTTGGTTGACAATCAAGAAGATACGGGAGGTGTTGTTTCTGGTTTCAGTTATGATGATCAGGCAAACACGATAACTTTTACTGCCGCTCACTTTACAACCTTTACGGCAGTTGAGCAGGAGTCAGAAAGCTCAAGTAGTACTAGTTCAGATCCAAAGCCGCCACAATGTGATAAACTTCCACCGACTAACAAACCATTTCTTTATCAAATCAATACCACTCCAACCACAGCTACCTTATATTTTACGCCAGTCAATGATTATTTAGACCACTATTATATTTCATATGGTTATTGGGCAGGTGATGCTCGTTTTGGTGTCCAGTATTCAGCAGGATTTTCAACAGGCGCGGAGAAATATACTATTAATTGTCTGAGCCCAAACACAACTTACAACTTCCAAGTCCGTGGTGGCAATGGTTGTGCCACTGGTGGGTGGTCAAATTGGTTGACGGCAACTACAGATACAGGAATTTTTTATTCTTTTACAGCTAACTAATTTAACCATCCTCCCTTAAATCCTCCCTTAAATCCCCTACCGTAAGGTCGCGGGAGTGGCTTCAAAGGTCGTGGGAGTGGCTTCAAAGGTCGTGGGAGTGGCTTCAAAGGTCGTGGGAGTGGCTTTATTCTGTAATAAATACAACAAATGGTCTTGTTGCGCAGTGCTTGCGCTTACTTGAATTTGGCGACCCCTGCGGGGAATCTACTGTTTTTTCGCTACGCTCAGTCCCAGCACTACTCAGCTTGAACTATTTCTTGCAGATCTCGAGAGATTGCGCCTTATATATTTGATCAGTTTTTGAAGAGTAAGATATAGTCTTTCATTTCAAATAATCTGTTTCGAGAAAAGCCAGTTTTTTCTTCAAGAATTCCAAGCTCTACTAGGTTGCTAACAAGGTTGTTTGCTGCTTTGAATTGAATTCCAAGCACTTCGCCAACATCATTAACTGTAACAATGGGCTGTGAGAATAAATGGAGCAACAGTTTTTTTGCTCTTGGAACTTTTCTTCCTAAGGTGTCAATCTTTTGTTCGTATTGATGTCTTAATAAAATAATATTCTCAAATTTCTCTCTACCTTGAGTGCTTGTTTTAATAACTCCTTCAAGAAAAAATTTAATCCATTCTTCTAGTTTATTGTCAGATCTAACTTTATCAAGTGACTCGTAATATAATTGCCTAAATTCTTCAAAGTAGCTAGAAATATACAAAATTGGTTTATTTAAGAAGTGTCTTTCAATTAATTGCAAAGTAATAAATAGACGACCCAATCTTCCATTACCATCCAAAAAAGGGTGAATGGTTTCGAACTGATAATGCATAATTGCAATTTTGATTAATACAGGAATATGAAGTGAGTTATTATGCCAGAATTTTTCCCAATCAGATAATAAATCATTTATTTCCTCATGTTTTGGAGGGACAAAATGAGCAGTTCTAATTGATGGTCCGCCAATCCAGTTTTGACTAGTTCTTACTTGTCCGGGAAGCTTATGTTTTCCGCGTACTCCAGCGAGCAGTATTTTATGAGTTTCTTTCAAAAATCTAACCGAAACAGGAAGTTTTTGTAGTTCTGTAACTGCCCAATTCATTGCTGTAATATAGTTATTAACCTCATGCCAATCATCTATTCTTTCGGGACTAATTTCTTCTTCAGGGAGAATTGCTTCATCAATACCAGTTCGAGTGCCTTCAATTCTTGAGGAACTAACAGCTTCACTTTTTACATGCATTTGAATGAAGTAATCAACATCGGGAATTAATTTTGCATATGCATTGATTTCGCCCAACAATCTTGTGGCTTCTTCAAGCATGGTCAATGTGCTCTGGTCTTGAACAATAAATGATTTATTTATTGCTTCAGGTAAAAAACTTTTGTACTCTGTTAGTTTTCCTTGATCATTAGTATGGTAATTTCCTGATTTAAAGTTTTTCATATAAGGAAAATATAACAGATTATATTATCTTTTACAAGTTTAAATGATAATATGGGTATTTATATTATCTTCAAGTAAAATAAATAAAAATATGTGTTAAGTGTGTTGTGTGAGGCCAAATTTACTTAGTTTGAACACTGCAATAATTTCTATTGGATATAGAGTTAAATCTCATTGAGGCACTCAATTTCGTATTTGGGCTGCGAATATTCACCTCTGCCCTTCATTCAAAACAAAAATTTTTTATTCGGACAAACGATAAGCTGGAGACACTTGGACAAGTGATAAGCCAGGGCAACTGCGTTCTCAAATTCCAAGTTGACAAAAAAGAAGAGAGTCTTGTTTAATTAAGTTGATATATCAATTTAACAAAACTCTTCTTCATGTCAAATCATACTCTAAATCTAATAAAAATA
>JAYEJP010000021.1:2311-24107 GCA_034660615.1 Patescibacteria group bacterium | reverse complement strand
TAAATAAATAAATAAAAATTAAACACCCACTTAATATAGGAATATTATGAAATTTGTTTTTGAAACGCCACATGATTTAATCATAACGCACATTTTCTGAAATGTCAGACTGCCATATGATGAAATTGGTAAAAAGCGTATGGAAAAAGGACAAATATATTTTTTTAGCAAGCTTTTAATGCAATTTTTCTATCCCAACTTCGAGAGAAGCTCGGGCTTCAGCTCGCGGGAGTGGCATCATTTTTAGTACAATTGTTATTAGGAGTTTCAACGGCAATTACGAATTCTTCATATATCGCACTATTTATAGGTACATTTTATAGGTACATTTTTTTATTTTTTTTAAGAAATTAGTAATTTGTGTGCCAACTTTCCTTTTTTTTGTTAAAATAAGGAATATTAATTTGTTAAGAAAAGAAATATGCAAGAACAAGAAGGAAAAATGACTAGGGATGAAATAGTAGCTCAGGCTAAAAGAGCTAAAGAATGAATAAAACAGGAGAGAAGGAGGAAATTTCATGATGCGCGTAAATATGGTTCTAGCCCGGACAATGATAATTAGATGGCCAAAAATAACTAAAATAGGTTATTATTTTTTTGATCATTCTGCACAAAAGGCATTGTAGGTTCTACGAGAATATTAGTTCCTCTATTGACTTAATTATCCAAATTATTAAGATAATGATGACATGAAAAAAGACTCCCAACCAAGCACCCAAACCACTGCTCTTCCAAGAATTATCATTGACAGCCAGGTTTGGCTGTTTACTGTGCTTTTAGCAGGAGCCATTTTTTTACCAAGCATCATCCACCAACAAGCTATCACCGGCCCTTTAATCAATGCTATCTTGTTAATCGCAACTATCGTATTAACACCTTCTTCAGCTTTAATGATTGGTCTAATTCCCAGTGTTGTAGCTTTAAGCAGAGGTTTACTTCCCCTACCCTTAGCTCCAATGGTGCCTTTTATTATGTTGAGCAATAGTGTTTATATTTACTTTTTTAACAAGTTCTATAAAAGATCATTTATTTTAGGAGTAGTTGTAGCCTCTAGTCTCAAATTTGCTCTTTTACATGGAGTGAGTCAGTGGGTAATGCCACAATTACTTCCGAGTAAAATTTTAACTAAAGCTTCTTTAATGATGAGTTGGCCGCAGTTAGTCACAGCTTTAGCTGGTGGCATAATTGCTTGGCTAGTGGCTGGAGTTGTTTTAGACAAAATCCAAACAAATACTAAATAGTCTTTACTAAATTACTAAATAATAGCTGCAAGATAATTCCTATGGCAGATGACATTACCATCCGTATCAATCGGCAGAAATATCAAACTCAACCCGACCAATTTTTAGCAGACATTTTAAAAGCAAATAACATTGATTTGCCTGTTTTTTGTTTGCTCAGTAATGAATTTCCTCTTCCCTTACATACTTGTTTGGTTGAGGTTCGTGGTCAAGATGGTCTACAGCCAGCCTGCCAACTCAAAGTTGAAGACGGGATGCGGATTCAAACCAACTCGGGTCGAGCCAGACAACTTCGTCGAGAAGCTTTAAAAATACTTTTAGAACACTGGCAAAAAGATGAAAATAATCCTCCTGAAAATCAAGAAAAAATCGAAAAAGTAAAAGCTTATTTAAAAACTGGTGCTAGTGATCAAAAACACCCAGAGCCAAGAGAATATCAGAGTATGTGGCCCTCAATTGAAATTGATCGCACGCTCTGCATTGGTTGTCAAAGATGCGTATCAGCTTGCTTGCAAAAACAGGTGGGCTATCTAGCTGATAAAGAAGAAGGAGGGAAAAAGGTAGTTGAGGAGAATACTAACCCTAATATAAGTTGTATTTTGTGTGGTCAGTGCACGCTGGAGTGTCCAGTTGATGCTATTCGTGAACAGTCTGAGATCATCCATGTTGAACAAGCTATTGCCGATCCAGAAAAAATTGTAATTGTCCAGATGGCACCTTCAATCAGAACTAGTATTGGCGAAGAGTTTGGTATGGAGGCAGGAGCTAATGTTGCCCCGCAAATGTATACGGCTTTACGTCAACTTGGCTTTGATCATATTTTTGATGTTAATATGGGTGCGGATATTACGACCTTAGTTGAAGCGGCTGAATTAGTTGAAGAGTTGAAGCATGGTAGTAAGAAGTTGCCGATGTTTACTTCTTGCTGTCCGTCATGGGTTAAGTTTTTAAGAGATTATTATCCAGAAATGGTCGGTCATTTGAGCAATGCTCGGTCACCTCAAGTTCATTCTGGAGCTGCTTACAAAACCTGGTGGGCACAACAGCAAGGAATAGATCCAGACAAAATCGTAGTTGTTTCAATTATGCCCTGTACTTCAAAAAAACAAGAGGCAAGATTAGATGAATTGAAAATTCAAGGCAGGAAACCGGTAGATTATGTTTTGACAACGAGGGAAACTGCTTATTTATTAAAGAAAAATGGTATTAATTTGTCTGAGCTGGAAGGAAGTGCAGTTGATAAATTTGGTCAATATTCTGGCGCAGCAGCAATTTATGGAGCTTCTGGTGGAGTGGTTGAATCTGCTTTAAGAACAGCTGCTTGGATGCTGGAGGGTAAAGATTTACCTAAACTTGAATTTGAGCAAGTTCGTGGTTCGGAAGGTATTAAAAAGGCAGAAATTGAAATTGGTGATAAAAAAATTAAAATGGCCATTGTTTCAACCATGCGCAATGCCCGCCGCATTCTAGAAGAAATGAAAAAAGACCCTGATGCTTATCATTGCGTAGAGGTAATGGCTTGTCCGGGTGGCTGTATTGGTGGGGGTGGCCAACCCAAGCCGACTACTCCGGAAAAGATTGATCAAAGAATTGCTGGCCTTTATGACATTGATCAAAAGTCTACTATGCGCAAGGCTCATGAAAACCAAGTCGCTAAAGATTTTTTAGCTTATGCTGACACTTTACCTGAAGAACAAAAAAAAGAATTGCTTTACCGCGTCTATCCTCAGGAAGAAAATAATCAGGATGGGCAGAACAAAGCTAAAGAAGAAAAAGCTAAAGAATAGTAGATTTTTTTGGTTTTTATTAAAACTTTATGGTCTAATACCTCGAGGCTTGCCTTGGGAATATTGGGCCCAGGGCTTACCCTGGGGTTTAACACTTTTTATTTTTTGAGTATTTTTAGCTTAGCTCTTTTTTGATCCCAGTACTTTCCCCGGCGACACAGTAATTCTTCAACCTGAGTTTTATCCTTCATTAATCGTTCAACAGCGATTTCTAATAGCAAGGTATTTTGTGAGCCCTTGACCAAAAGCAGGTCGTCTTTTTCTAGTTTTTCTTTTAAAATTTTAGCTGCTTGATAAGTATTTTGGCAGTGATAATGTTCAACATTATTTTTTTCTAAAATCGGGACAATATATTTTTTAGTAAGCGGCCCAACCATTACCACTAAGTCACAAGTCTGAGCTGCTTTAAGAGCGACCAATTCATGTTCAGGCTTGGCAACTTGGCCTAATTCTCGCATATCCCCCAGCAAGGCCAGTTTTCTTTTTAATGCTACTTGATTAAGCAATTCTAGGGAGTCCAGAGTTGGTTGGGCTGAAGAATTGTAAGAACTATCTAAAATCATTGCTTGTTTAACGGCTGAAATAAGTGATGATCTACCAGGTGGCAATTTAAAATTGTTCTTCAAATTAGCCAAACATTGTTTAAAGCTAATATCAAGTTTTACTCCCACAGCAATACCAGCAGCAAAAGTTTGACCGTAATGTCTTGGCAAGAGATACTTATCAAAATTAACAGCTTGCTTTTCTTGATTAAACTCAAAAGTAAATTTAGTGCCTTTAAGTGAAGGCTGATATTTAGTAAATTTCACTTGCGCTGATTGATCGTGGCCAAAGCCAATCACCTCTGCTCTAGTTTGTTTAGTAAATTTTTTAACATTAGCATCGTCAAAGTTTAAAACAGCTAGACCTTTTTGAGGTAGTTGAGTAATTAGTTTCCCCTTTTCTTGGGCAATCAATTGAGTAATTTGCTCCCTCCTATCTTTCCCTTGAACTGTGTCGTCTAATAATTGATCAAAGCCTAAACTATGCATCGGCTTAGCATTAAGAAAAATGCCAATGTCAGGTTGAATGATTTTTAACAGATAATCCATATTTTTAGGAGGGAGAGGGCTATCGATGGCCATTTCGACCACATAAATTTGATATTTTCCCCAGTTGGTTAAAAGTTTAATTGGAGCTAGTAAACAGAGGCGCAGCCAGTCTTTTAAGGAATAATCGTGAGCAGTTAGACCTAATAAATTTAAGGGAATGCCAGTTTCGCTGTTGGCTTTGTAGCTGACCTTGATCTGATATTCATTTTTTAAAATAGCAGCAACTGCATTTCTGGCACTGGTTTTGCCAGCAGTGCCAGTAATACCAATAACTAGAGACTGGTTTTTTAATAGTTGGATTTTGGCTAGCCAGCGCAAGTAAGTTAAAAAAAAGGTAGAAAGTATTTTTTTCATAGTTTTTATAGATTTCATAGATTTATAAAATATTATAGCGGATTGACTGCTTCATTTTTTTTGCTCTTTTTTGTTGCATAAATTTGCGTAATTTCATTCTTGAAAAATAGCTGAATTAGGGTGATAATGTGGGTCCTCGACAAGGCTTTCTTGATTTGAGATAAGATTTTTTTGATTTGAACATCAAGCGCTGGATAAACATTAAAATTAAAATATTAGAAACTAAAATTATAATGAAAAACAATCCACAAAAATTCACCAAAATTGTAGCCACTATTGGACCGGTTACTGAAACAGAAGCAAAACTTAAAGCTATTTTTGAGGCAGGTGTTGATGTTGCTCGTTTTAATACTAAGCATGGAACGCCGGAGTGGCATCATGAAAGAATTTTAAGAGTTAGAAAAGTTGCAAAGGAGATGAATAAACCTGTAGCAGTTTTGATGGATTTGCAAGGTCCAGAAATTAGAATTAATTTACCAGATGAAGATGAATTCTCCATGAAAAAAGGAGATGCTGCTAACTTTTTAGCTGATGGCTCCACCTCGAATCTGCCAAATGCAATTACGATTCCAGAAATTGCAATTGAAATGATAGAGACTGGGCAATTAATTCTCATCGATGATGGTTTTTGTCAGTTTGAGGTGATAACTAAAAAAAGCGGTCATTTTGAAGCAGTAGCCTTAGATGATTTTGTAGTTAAACATCGCAAAAGTATGAGTCTGCCAGGATTAGTTACTGATATGCCGGTTTTAGTAGAAAATGACTATACTCAGTTAGATGGAATTCAAGATAATGAGGTTGATTATATAGCTCTCTCTTTTGTTAGAGATAAAGAAGATGTTTTAACTCTCAGAAAAGAATTGGAAAAAAGGGATCTTACTGCGGGAGTTATTGCTAAAGTAGAAAATCAAGCAGCTTTAGATAATCTTAGCGAAATAACAGAGGTTTCTGATGGGATTATGATTGCTCGTGGCGATTTAGGAGTAGAAGTTTCTTATGAAGAACTGGTTTATTGGCAAAGAAAAATAATTACTGTTTGTCGTGAACGAGGTAAGCCGGTTATTACAGCTACTCATATGTTGGAAACAATGATTGAGAATCCATTGCCAACTAGAGCTGAGATTAGTGATGTGGCACATGCAATTTATGATCGTACAGATGCAGTCATGCTTTCAGGTGAAACAACTATTGGTAAGTTCCCAGTTAAAGCTGTTACAGTTCAAGCCAAAATTGCTAAATTTAATGAAAAGCATGTTGAGCCAAAAATTCAACAATGTGGTTATTCTACCGGCGAATATAATATTTCTCATGCAGCTGCTAATTTGGTAATTAACCAACCAGCAAAGATTGACTCAGTTATTTGCTTAACTGAAAAGGGTAGGACTGCAGCTTTAATCTCAAGGCAGAGACCCAATCTCCCTGTTCATGTAATTACTAGCAGCGAACAGGTTTATCATAAGCTTGCTCTTTATTACGGTCTAATTCCTCACATTGTGGATTGGCCAACAGAAACTAAGCTCGGCAATGCCAAAAAACTTGTAGAGATGATTGGTGATGTTGAGTGGCTGGAGTCAGGTCAAAAAGTTTTGGTGTTACACGGTCCAGTTTGGGGTCAGCCTGGGAAAACTAACACAATGTCGATTGAGACTATTGAATAAGTTTGCATTTTTATTAAAATTTGAAGAGCCCTTACTTGTTCTTAATGAGGGCTTTTTAGTATGATGTATAAATATTAATAATTTATTAGTAAAGGAAGACATTATGTCTAAAAAGAAAAATAGTTTTCTCACTTTTTTAACTGGTGCTGCCATGGGAGCAGCCGCTTTGTTTTTATCAAAAAAAGAAAATCGGGATAAAGTAAAAGAAACAGCTGAAGGGGCAGTAGAAAAAGCAAAGGATTTGAGTAAGGATTTAGCCAAAGACTCTGGAAAAGTGCTTAAAGATGTTAAAAAAGAGGCAAAAAAAACTGTCGATCAGGCTAAAAAGAAATTAAAAGAAGTTACCGAAAAATAACTAGTTTCTAAGTTTCACAAAAAACCTCTTGGTTTCTTCCAAGAGGTTTTTTTATTATAAAATTGTTTAACTTAATTTTAAACTAAAAAGTTTGATTTAGTTCTTCAGACCATTGATCAATTTTACTCTCATTTTCCGGTTCATCAGGAAAGCCGTCAACTCTTAGTGATTCAACTACTAATTTTCCACCCAATTCAACCACTTTTTTTTCTAAAATAGTGGCAGCTTCACAAAAATCAGGATAGTTAGTATCACCAAGACCAAAAACAGCGATCTTTTTTCCACTTAAATCAACACTTAGATCTTTGGCAAAATCTCTGAAATCTTGTTGTAATAAGCCAGCGCCCCAAGTTGAAGAACCTAAGACTAATATTTTTGCTCCTTCTAAATCTTCAGGGGTAGTGTCAGCTACGTCTTGTGTTTCTACTTGATGGGCTGAAAGATTCCCAGCGATTTGTTCAGCAGCCATTTCTGTGTTGCCAGTTGTTGATCCATAGACTAATAAAACATTAGCCATGATTTACCTCCTTTTCTTAATTGTGTAATTAATATCCAATTATAAATATAGAACAGTCATTATTTCAATATGACTTTATTAGTTAAAACAAATTTACGAATTTGTTTTAAAGCAATTTTATTTGTGATACTTTGATATTTTATGTCGTCTTGTATTTTTGGGTATTATTCGTTTTACTTAAGATATATACCAAACAATTCACGAAACTATCACTGTTGCTGGCGTTTATCATCAAGCTAAATTTAAACCGGTTTGGTTTGAGTGGCAACAACGACGCTATCAGGTGAAAGAAGTAACCCTAGTTTCAAAAATTTGCAATGGTGGAGTTATTTCTTACCTCTACTCTCTTTTAGCAGATGATGATGTTTTTCGTTTGCAGTTTAATCAGAGAGATCAGCAATGGTTGCTAAGGGAAGTTTGGGTTGATTAGATTCATTTAATAATTTTTTTATGAGAAATAGGACCTTTCTTTTAGTCGACATTAATTCTTATTTTGCCACCTTGCTTCAACAAGAGAATCCAAAATTAAGAAATAAACCAGTAGTCATAGTTAAAGATTTGGGGCGAAATTGCATAATCGCTGCCTCTAAGGAAGCTAAGAAAAAAGGAGTAAAAACAGGTACTAATTTAGCCATTGCTAAAAGATTGGCCCCAGATGTAGTTGAAATGAAGGCCGAATTTGATCTCTATTTAAGTGCAACTAATAAACTGAACAAATTATTTGAACAGATTTCTCCTCAGGTAGATATTTATTCTTTAGATGAAGCTTTTATTGAAATCAGTGATTGTTTAAAAAATCTTTACCCGGATCCAGTTTTACTGGGAAAAAAAATCCAACAGAAAATCAAAGATGAGCTGGGTGATTGGGTAACAGCTAATGTTGGTATTGGCCCTAATCGCTTTTTAGCAAAAATGGCAGCAGAAATTTCTCCAAAAGGATCTGTGTTTGCTATAGATCAGGAAAATTTAGATTGTGTTTTAGCTGAAGTTGGGTTCGATGATGTTTGTGGGATTGGCGGAGCTTTGAGTAGAAAATTAAAAATGATGGGTGTTTTTCATCCTTACCAGATTAGATTCTACAGCGAAGATGACTTCAAGCCTTTATTTGGACCATTTTGGTCAAAAGAATTGCTAAAAATGGCTTATGGAAGGGAACCTCACCATCTAGCTCTACTTGATGAAAATGATCGGACCAAATTAGATCCAACTTCTATTAGTCGCTCAATTACGCTATGGAATTTAACTGATGACGAAGCTCAAATTAAAAAAGTTTTATATTCTCTTACTAGGGAAGTAATTTACAAGGCAAGAAGGCTTAAATTGGCTGGGAGGCGGGTTAGTTTGAGCTTATCTGGCTCTAATTTTCTAAATAATTTTACTTGGAGAAGGCACCTTACTCTATCCTGTCATTTAGATCATACTGCCAGCATGTTTGAGCAAATTTATAAAAAAATTTATCTATCTTGGCAAAGAAATTTTAAACCAATCAAATTTAAAGTTGCTCTTGGTTTGTTAAAGACTACGAAGGAAATTAACCCCTCTCTCCTACCCGATTGGAAAAAACAAGAGTCTTTAGAGTCAGCTTTAGATGAGATAAGCCAGCGTTTTGGTTTATTTAGCGTTCGCTCTGCTCTGCTTTTAGATGAAAAAGATTTGATTCATCCTGAAGTAACTGGATTTTTTGGAGATAAAAAATTTCAATTCAATAAGCTAAATCAAAGCTAATCTAGTTGCTTTTGTTTAAAATGAAAGCAAACTTAATTTTTATTTTTCGAGAATAACCCGGGCTTTAGCCCGCGGGAGTTGCCTCACTTTTCAATAATGCTAATATCCTCAATCACAATATCTTTTGCTGGTCTGTCCATTTGGTTAGTTTGGCTTTGTTCAATTTGTTCAACTATCTTCATGCCTTCAACCACCTCTCCAAAATTGGTATGCTTGCCATCAAGCCAAGGAGTTTTATCAGCCGTCACAATAAAAAATTGACTGCCGTTAGTATTAGGTCCGCTGTTGGCCATGGCCAGAGAGCCCTTAACTAATTTATGAGAACCTTTTTCGTCTTCAAAAGTATATCCAGGTCCGCCAGTTCCATTTCCTAGAGGATCACCACCCTGAATCATAAAGTCTTTAATAACCCGATGAAAAATTGTATTCTGGTAAAAATTCTGCTTGACTAAATAGACAAAATTGTTGACAGTAATTGGTGTTTCATCAGCATAGAGTTTAACTTTAATTGTGCCTAAATTAGTTTTAATATCAGCAAAATATTGAATTTTTGGATTAATTTCCATTTGTGGCTTACCAATGTTGTTCATGTCATCTTCCTTTTTTTGAGTATTGTTGTTGATATTATTGGGGTTATTTGCCTGATTCGGACTGCCGAGAGACTCGGTTACTCCGTCATTGTTCATCTCGAAATAGTTATTTGGTTGTTTGTTCTTGTTTTTTGCTAATAGAATTACCATGACCAAGCCAGTAATTACTACTACTACAAAAATAAATGATTTATTAATAGCATTATTATTTTTTTGTTGTGGTTTGTGTTCTAGCATATTGCTAATGATATTGCAGGAGTTATTTTTTTTAAAGACGGTATTGTCCACTAGTAGTGCCTGTCTATATAATTAAATTCTTGTTTAGTCAGTAAAAACTGGCAGAAAATAGAAAGTCAAATATGATTGAAAGCATTACTACTTTTTTGGAGAATCTCGCTCACCAGATCCCTCTCCCCCTTTTTGCTTTTATTGGTTCAATAATTGATGAAATAATTGCCATTTTCCCTTCCCCTTTTGTTCCCATTATTGTTGGCACCCTAGCTTATAGTCAGGGCAAAACTTTGACTTTTTTGTTCTTAGTGGCTTTGACTGGCACTATTGGCAAAACATTGGCTACTTTGATTACCTACTGGGTGGCTGATAAGGTTGAGGATTGGTTAAGTAGCAGTAAAATTGGTGCAATTCTAGGTGTTGATAACCACGAGATTGAAAAATATGGGAATTATTTAAATGGCACCAACCGTGATGAAATTATCATGATAGTTTTAAGAGCTTTGCCTTTTATTCCTACTTTGCCAGTCTCGATCATTGCTGGAATGGTGAAGCTTAATATAAAATCGTTTATTTTTACTACTTTCGTTGGCACTTACATTCGCTTCATGTTTTATTTGATTCTGGCTTATGAAGGAGTGAAGAAGTATCAAGGTTTATTAGAAACACTTGATATGACTACCATGATTATGGAGATTGCCATTGTGACGATAGTAATGGGTTGGCTCTTTTTGCTTCTGCGAAAGAAGTGGGACGGTATTATGGGGTTATTTTTCAAAGTGAAAAAATCAGCCTCTAATTCAAAGAAAAAATCAAAATAACTACTCTTTTACTTAGTTTTTTACTTTTAAGCAATCATCTTCTCAAGGCTCTCAATCTTTTGTTCAATTTCTGTTAATCCTGCTTTGAAAAATTTTTCTTGAGTAATGTCGATCCCAATATTTTTGAGGATATTACTTGGTGCATCACTACCTCCTGCTGACAAAAATTCTTTGATTTTAAGAATAAACTTTTGATCTTCTTTTGTTTTATTAATCATGGCTTTGCTAATTAACTGACCATAAGCATAAGTATAGGTATAAAAGAAGCGTCTAATATGAGGCCATAAAATATAGAAGCTACCGTCTTGCTCAGTCAATTCAAACGAACTGCCTAGATAAGCGCTCATGTGTCTGTTGAGCAATTCTCCAATTTGTTTAGAAGTAAGAAAACCATTGCTTTTTATATTTTCGTGTAATTCGGTTTCAAAATTAAAAAGCGCAATTTGTCTGAAAATGGTACTAATATCTTCTTGTATTTGATTATGAAGAGCAATCATTTTTTGCTTTTTATTAAAACCTTCGATCATTTTTTCAAAAACAAACTGTTCAAAAAAAGTGCTGGCAGTTTCCCCAATACTTAAGGAATAATTCTCGTAAATAACGGGTTGTTTTTTGCTTAACTCTGAATGAATGGCATGTCCCATTTCATGGGCTAAGGTGGTGACAGAGTCGAAATCGTCTGTATGATTAAGTAAAACAAAAGTAGGATTATTGTTAGAGCTGGAACAAAAGGCCAACCCCTCCTTGTTTTTCTTAGGGAAAATATCTAGTTGCCCCTTTTGCGCCATGTATTCGAGAATGTGAGCAAATTCAGGATCTAGGTCAGCAAAAATTTGATAAACTAAATTATAGGTTTTTTCAAATGGGTATTTAGTTTTGATTCCTCTCAATTTTGCAGCGCGGTCAGCATAAGTCAATTTTTCTTTTTTGAAAAGTTTTGCTTTAAGTTTAAAAAAGCGGTGGGCCAAATCAAAATTGGTGGTAATCAGACTGGCTAGATCTACGATGGTTTTCTGATCGTTTTCATAGTGAAGAATGGTGGATTGATAAGGTTTTTTAAAACCTCTCAGCTCATCTTTAATCTGCTTATATTTAACAATGGCGTTGATTTCACTTTCAGCAAACTGACTAGCATCTTGAGATAATTTCAAAATTTTTTGATGCAGTTTCTGCCTTTTCTTATTGGGAAGCTCTGCCAATTTAGAGCTTGCTGCTACTATAGGCAAGTCACCATTATTGAATTTTATAGTGATATTGCTCAACAATTTTTCAACTCCTTGTACCCACATGTCATAACTGGTTTGATCAGCAAGGTTAATGATTTTTTCTTCCTTCTCACTTAGGTCGAATTCAGCCAATTTAAATCTTTTTTTGAGAAGATAATGATATTTGGTTAATTTTTGAGAAGCTAAAAATTTTTGTTGATAAGCCTCGTCAATTTTACCTAGCTTAATTGGAAAAAATGTTAGTTGATTGCTTGCTTTGGTTAATTCAGTTGTAATGCGATTTAAACTGGCTTGAGCTTGTTCATTGTGTGATTCAATAGCAGTTAGATAGTAAAAGTAAATTAAGGGTCTAGCTCCCTGCAAATCATTAAGTAACTGTTCGTACTCTTTTAGTGCTTGTAAAAGTGCGGCCTCTTCTTTTAAATAATCTGTTCGATTTTTATACTTTTGAGCGAACTCTCTTCTCTTTTTATTATGTATTTCTAAATCTTTTTCAATTTGAGGATCATCGGGTGATTGATAAAGCAAACCCAAGTTCCAACTAGTTTGATATTCGTTATTTATTTGGTCATTGTTCATATGCTTCTATTTTAGAGTAAATTTTTTAGAGTTAATAGGCTGTCTACTTTTTCTCGGTCTACTTTTTCCCGGTCAGTGATAGAATAAAAATCACTTATTCTTAAATTAGATTAATTATGAAAAAGCTATCTATTATTGTTTTTATTTTATTTTTTAATTTATTGTTGCCAAAAATGGTTTTTGCTCAAGATAATCTTAAGCAAACTCAGCCTCAAGTTTTTAAAGCAGAAATTATGGAGATAATTCCAGAAAGTGGTCAAGATAGGCAGCAACATCTAAAAGTCAAACTTTTATCTGGGCAAAGACAAGGTGAAGAGGCAAGCGCAGCAGCAGCTTTTGATAAATCTGCAGTTAATGATTTTAAAAAAGGGCAAAAAGTAATTGTGCGTCAGATTGAATTATCAGGCCATAAGGAGCTAATTGTAACTGATTTTTTACGTACAGATTCTTTTTGGGCGATTGGCTTGATTTTTGTTTTAGCTGTGGTCTTGGTTAGTCAGAAAAAAGGAGTAAGCTCACTGCTTTCATTGGGTTTAAGTTTTGTGGTGATTATTAAATTAATTTTACCTCTTTTAATTAAAGGAGTTAGTCCAGTTTTGATTTCATCTCTAGGCGCTTTATTGATTATCCCTCTTACCTTTTACCTATCTCACGGGTTAAAGAAAAAGAGCCATGTGGCTGTAGTTGGAACCATTGTTGCTTTAGTCCTATCATCAGTGTTAGCTAACTTATTTATAAATAACGCCCATTTAACTGGTTTCTCTAGCGAAGAAGCTAGCTTTTTAGACATTGAAAAAGGCGGGGAATTAAATATTAAGGGTTTGCTGTTAGCAAGCATTATTATTGGACTTTTGGGAACTTTAGATGATATTACTGTCACTCAGTCAGGGCTAGTATTTCAACTAAACGAAAATAAAAAAAATCTATCTCCGAAAAAGTTATTTCAGCAGGCAATGGCAATTGGTCAAGATCATATCGCTTCAATGGTTAATACTTTAGTGCTTGTTTATACAGGTGCTGCTTTACCTCTGCTAATGATTTTTATTGATAATCCATATCCAGCTTGGTATGTAATAAATCAAGAAATCGTAGCCGAAGAGATCATTAGGATGTTGGTTGGTTCAATTGGTTTAATTGTGGCAGCTCCGCTTACTACTTTGTTGGCAGTAGGGCTGGTGAAAAAAGAAAAACTCTCTAGCCTGGTTAATATTAGATAATTGGTCTGATACAATGGGTAGATATGAAAAAATCACTTAAACATAAAGATCAAAGAGTTGGGGTATTTATTGATGTTTCTAACATGTATATGTCGGCTCAGAATTTGTATAAAACCAATGTTAATTTTAAAGCTGTTTTAAAAAAAGCAGTAGCCGGCAGAAGACTAGTCAGAGCTTTTGCATATGTTATTGAAACAGAGAGTGGCAAAGAACAGAGATTTTTTGAAATTTTGGAGAGCCAAGGTTATGAAGTTAGAACCAAGCCGTTGCAGATTTTTAAAAGTGGAGCTAAAAAAGGCGATTGGGATGTGGGATTAACTATTGACGTAGTAAGATTGATGCCAATTCTAGACACAGTAGTAGTTGTATCTGGTGATGGTGACTATCAAGACCTCTTAGATTACCTGCGAGGCCATGGTCGTCGTGCTGAAGTAATGGCTTTTGGTCAAACTACCAGTCATAAATTACTTGATGAAGCTGATGAGTTTATTGACATGTCTAAAGAAAAAAAGAAATTTTTAATCTAGATTTTCAGACTATCCCAACTTCGAGAGAAGCCCGGGCTTCAGCCCGCGGGAGTGGCGTCATTTAATTAATCAATCCAGACAACCAAGTCCTGACTTAATTCTCATTTTTTGTTAAAATAAATGTCCTAGTTAGTTATAGCTGATTAATCCTTAATGCCCGGTCGTCTAACGGCAGGACAGTGGCCTTTGAAGCCATCAATCGTGGTTCGAATCCACGCCGGGCATCACAGAAAAATCCACCGTGAGGTGGAATTTTTTTGTGATGTTCATGACTGGTAAGAAGATTTAGCGACGGCAAGCGAATTTGCTCCAGCTTGGCTGGAACAAATGAGCCTGCATAGTGCATGCGAGCCATCTTTTATTTTTTATCAATAGTTGGCGAGTCGTAAATCCACTCTCTGGTTCGAGTACTGACCAACTTGGGCATCAGTACAAAATTTCGCTTTTTGCGAGATTTTGTAATGAGGGCGAATGGTGAGAGTCAAATTCGTGCTATCGAGTAAGAAGCTCATAAAATTTTTCCAAAACTACTCAGCTCAATTAGAATGCACTAGATGACAATTGCACAAAAAAATATTAAATTATTATCGTGGTTTAATTTCTTTTCCGATTTTAGGCTTTATGCTCCAGTCGCAATTATTTACTTTGCTGAAGTTACTGGTTCATATGCTTTGGGAATGAGTGTTTTTTCAATTGTTATGTTCTCCGCTGCCCTGCTGGAAGTCCCAACAGGTGTTTTTTCAGATTTAATCGGTAGAAAAAAGACTATAATATTTGGAGCCTTATCTAGTTTTTTGGGAATGGTTTTTCTTGCTATCGGAGGAACTTATTTGTTTTTGATTATTGGTGCTGTTCTCGAAGGTCTTTCCCGCTCTTTTTACAGCGGAAATAATAGTGCCTTACTTTATGATTCTTTAGCAGAAACTCAACAAGAGGCAGAGTATCATACATTTTTAGGTAAGACGAGTTCTATGTATCAGATTGCCTTGGCAATTTCTGCTGTTTTTGGAAGCATCATTGCCCATTGGTCATTCTCCTGGGTAGTGTGGCTTTCAGTTATTCCTCAATTTTTATGTTTTTTAATTGCTTTTAAAATTATTGAGCCGGCTAACTTTAATAGTAGCGGAGGCAATGTTTTTGCTCATATTAAGGAAGCATTAAGAAATTTTGCTAAAAATAAACAATTACGTCTTTTGAGTTTAGCTTCAATCATAAGCTATGCTCTTGGAGAATCTGCTTTTCTATTTCGTTCTGCCTTTGTTAATCTTCTTTGGCCATTGTGGGCAGTAGGAATCACTCAAACCCTATCAAATATTTTTGCTGCACTAAGCTATTATTTTAGTGGTCCTCTCATTAAGAAATTTAAGGAATTTAAGATAATAATTTCAGGAAATATCTACAGCCGTGTTGTAAGCATCGTTGCTTTAATTTTTCCAAGCGTCTTGTCGCCTGCTCTAATGTCGAGCAGCTCTTTATTTTATGGAGTAACGTCAACAGCAAAAGACAATTTATTACAAAAAGAATTTAGTTCAAGTCAGAGAGCGACAATGGGGTCCTTAAATTCTCTTTTTGGAAGTATAGCTTTTGCCATTGCTTCTTTTATTCTTGGTTCGTTTGCAGATAGCATTGGTCCAGTTAAGGCTCTACTAGTTATTCAAGTTTTACTAAGTGTAACTATAGGCATTTATTGGGTTTTGTTTAAGAAGACTCGAAAGTAATTTGTGTTATTATGCTTGCAATGGTTATTTAACTGCAAAAAAGGAATTTTTATGACAGATGAATTAAAAGAGTTATCTAGTAATTTTGAACGTAATTCTCCAAGAGAGAAGTTAGCTACTTTTTTAGAGCAGGCTTGGAAAGAAAATCCAACCATTAATTATATTGAGTTCTTTAGCCGAATGAAAAGAGACAATAGAGAGCAATTGATTGAATTAATTGATGGGACCTCATTGATTGAGTTGATGGTTCAAGCTCTAGATTTATTACAATCAAAAGATTATTTAGAAAATGATTCTTTAAAAAGAGGACAAGCTGCTGAGCAAGTTTTTATTGACGAAAATATTGCAAAAAGAGTTTTACTCAGTAATCCTCATCTTGATGACCAGGATGAGGCTAGAAAGAGAAAAGTAGTAATTAAAAGCGAACAAAAGTTGGCTAAGCAACAAGGTATCCCTAGTATGTTAATTAAACTTCCATCCTTAAGACAAATAGTAGAGGAAGCGCGAGAACTGAGGGCTGAGGCAGCAGAAATAATACAATCTCAAGAATATCAAGAATATCTTTTTCATGTGGGTGCTCTTCCCCTGGATGGTTCAAAAGATCATTTAGTGGAACTTGGCCAGAGGATGAGAGAAATTGCAAGATTGGGAACAAATACTTTCGGTTTTGAAACTGATTTTGAAAATAACGGCCCAATTGACGCAAATCCATTCCTAAGCTTTTAATATTTAAAATTAAAGTTGCAATAACAATCTCATAGATATTGAATTATTTTTTACTCAATATTTTGATATGATTTAATACATTGTGTATGAATTCTTAAGATCAGAAAATATCTTAGGAGTAGATTTACCAAGTTGTCATGACTTGTCAGGCATTTCTCTAGTTGAACTTACAAACGAAGTCAACTGTTTTTATCGAGCAACTTTTTTTTCCAGGTACAAATCAATTTGAAGTAGGACGCTAGTAAGCAAATTAGGTCCTAATTGCGCAAAAAGTTAAGTTTTAGAGAAGTTTTCAAGAATGATAAAAAGTTAGTAAATTGTGGCAATTCAACTTCAGCAACTTGCAAGGGGCTCAAAGCAGAGCAAAATGATTGGCAAGACAGCCAGAATTAGAGCGAATTTTTGAAAGGGGTGTCCAGCGAGTTCGAGAACTCTTATATAATGCTTTAACGGCTATCCGATAGTTTCAACCCTCGGCATCAAATATAAATAGGAAGATACCGAGGGCTTTACCCTCGGAGCTTAATTTAAGAAATAATTATGGAAATCCAAACTTATAGGGTTGGCCAGTTGCGTACCAATTGCTATTTACTTGTGGCAACAACTTCAGACCAATGTCTAATTGTTGATCCGGGCGATGATGCTGACTTGATTGGTTCGGAAATTATGAGACAAAATTTAGAACCGCAAATGATTTTAGCAACTCACGGTCATTATGATCATATTCTTGGAGCACAAGAGTTACAGCTAGCTTTTAATATCCCCTTTTTTGTTCATCAAAAGGATGAATTTTTAGTGAGAGAGTTAAAAAAGAGGACTCAGCATTGGTCAAAGCAAGAGATTATTGAACAGCCTCCTAAAATAAATAGTTATTTGCACAATGGACAGATTTTTGATTTGGGTGAAAAGCAACTAAAAGTGATCCATACCCCTGGCCATACTCCTGGTGGTGTTTGTTTTAAGGTAATGGATGATCAGAAGGTTTTGACGGGTGATACTATTTTTGATGGGGCTGTTGGGAGAACTGACCTATCGTATTCTTCAGCACAAGACTTGAAAAAATCAATTGAGAAACTTAAGCAAGAATGTACTGGCCATCATGCTTTTCCTGGCCATGGTCGTGACTTTTGGTTGTGAAGTTAGCGTATGTTTTGAAATTGGTGTATTAAGAGGGGGATAAAACTAGATAAAGATTTAAATCGTTACTTTTCCCATCAGCTAAAAAGTGTTTTTTTAATTTAAAACTTGGCAATTCTTGCAAAAATGTTTTAGCTTCTTTTAAAGTTAGATAATGACAATAGCGATAAGAAGTTTTTCCCCTTTTCCAATCCAAGATGAAATCATTTTCTTCTAATTGATTTTGATTAAGCCCTACTTTTTGTGGAGCAATTATTTTTTCTTTAAATCTAGCTCGATTGGCAAACTGCCAAGCTGTCACAACGGCCACTCCCCCTTTAGTTAATAATCTAGCCAGACTTAAAAATAATTTTTTTCTTAGTTGTAGATCTGGGATGTGATGGATTACTCCGAAAACAACAATAAAATCAAATTTTTCTTTAAAATGATGTTCAAGTCCTCTCTCTAGTAAAACAGATACCAAGTCAATTGATTGGATTTTAAAATTAACCTCTAACTCCTTTAGGTTATTTCTGGCTAATTTTAATAATTTTTGATTATTGTCTACTCCAACATAAGAAAAATTAATTTGATGCTTGTTTAAGAATTGAGCAAAGCGTCCATTACCACAACCTAGATCAAGAACTTTAATTTCTTTTTTAACACCGTCATCAGCTTCAGTCAGTTTTTTAATTTCAGGCAATAGCTGAGACCAACCCTGCCAATAATACTGGCGGCTATCAGCAAAATCCTCAGCTATATCTTGATAAAATTTTTGATTTAGTTGGTTTAATTGTTGGATTGTACTCTGGTCCATAGTGTGCCCAATTTCTAATTAGCAGTCTAAACAATGATAGAATAGACAAGCTAACATAACTTATGAAACATTTTGATTATAAACAAAATCTAGATTTAATATTACCCCTTCTCAAGGACCTGCAAGGTTTACTACCTCTTGATAAGCACAAAATTTTGCAGTTACAAAAAAGACATACTTTGGATAACGGCAATATGCTGTCTAAGACTGACATAATTGCTGCTTACAAAGGCTTAGCCGGCTCTCATGGGCTAAAGGAGTTTGATATTGATGTAGTTAGGCAATTGCGCATGAAACCGATCAGAACTATCTCTGGAGTAGCTCCAGTTACTGTTTTAACCAAACCCTACCCCTGCCCTGGCCAATGTATTTTTTGTCCAGTTGATGTGCGTATGCCTAAAAGTTATTTAGCCAGTGAACCAGGTGCTCAACGAGCTGAGAATAACTTTTTTGATCCTTATTTACAAACATACAACCGGATTAATACTTTGCACGAAATGGGTCATCCGATTGACAAGGTTGAATTGATTGTTTTGGGTGGAACTTGGTCAGTCTATTCAACTGCTTATCAAATTTGGTTTGTTAAAGAATGTTTTCGGGCGATGAATGATTTTAAAAATGAGAATAAAGATGATCGTGCCAACATCGAAAAAATTTATCAGCGCTTCCAAAAAGAAATTAGCAAATTAGATTACCCTGTTTTATCAAATGATAGAAGTAAGAATGAACAAGTTTTTTCTAAGTACCAAATTCATGGTGAACAGACCGAAGCAAACTACAATCAGCTAATAACAGATTTGTTTTTAAAACCCGAAAAAGAAGTGGGCTTAACCGAATATCAAACTGCTTCGTGGGGGCAATTGGAAAAAGAACAGCAGCTTAATGAAACTAGTGGGGCGCGATGCGTTGGGTTGGTGTTAGAAACACGGCCGGATGAGGTTGATAAAAAGGAAGTAGTTAAATTAAGGCGTTTGGGTTGTACTAAAGTACAAATTGGCTTGCAAAGCTTGCAGGATAAAGTTTTGGAAAAAAATAAACGTGGGCATGATGTAGCTTGCTCTGCTCAAGCTATGGAATTATTGAGATTGGCTGGTTTTAAAATCCATGCTCATTGGATGTCAAATTTATATGGCTCTGATGTTGCAGCTGATAAAAAAGACTATCTTGAGTTATTTACAAGAGATGCTTTTAAGCCAGATGAATTAAAGATTTACCCTTGTTCGTTAATTGAAAGCGCACAGCTGATGAAATATTATAAAGATGGTTTATGGAAACCTTACTCTCATGAAGAGTTGCTTGAGATAGTGACTTTTTGTTTAACCAAGACTCCCCCCTATTGTCGTTTAACTAGAGTTATCAGAGATATTTCTAGTTTTGATATTGTTGCTGGCAACAAAAAAACTAATTTTAGGCAAATTGCTCAAGATGAGTTGGAAAAATTTGGACTTAAGTCAGCCAATATTAGAGCCCGGGAAATTCGTCATCATCAATTTAACCCCAAAGATGTCAAATTAAATATTATTGAATATCAAACAACAGTTAGCAAAGAAATGTTTTTGCAGTTTGTAGTTGAGGTAAAGATTGAGGGTGAAAAAGAGCAAAAATTACTTGGATTTTTAAGACTGAGTTTGCCTAGAAAACAAGAGCACGAAAAATTTGTTAAGGAAACAGGCTTAGAAGAATTAACTGGTGCAGCCATGATTCGAGAGGTTCATGTTTATGGTCAATTGGTGGGATTGGGGGAAGAGTCTGATGATGAAGCACAACATCTAGGTCTAGGAACTACGTTGCTTGAAGAAGCTGAGCAAATAGCTCAGGAAAGCGGTTATAAAAAGTTAGCTGTAATTTCTGCAATTGGCACCCGCAAATATTATCAGAAACGTGGTTTTGAGAAGCAAGGTTTGTATCAAGTTACCCAGATTGGCTAATTGCCAGAATCAGCTTGGCTCTCTATTCTTTTTTTTGCTATAAATAAACATAAGATGAGTCGCGCTCAAAAAATTAGACAAGTTTCCACCTATCTTTCTTTTGGAGTTTTGCTTTTATTTTCTTTTGTTAAAGTCTGGCAGACAATGACCAATCTCCAAGTTTTGGGTAAAAATGAGACTGATAAATCCAGTTTAGTCAAAGTAGAAAGAGTAGTTGATGGTGACACTTTTGTTTTAGAGGATGGCCGTAAAGTGCGTTATATCGGTATTAATACTCCAGAGACTAAACACCCGCAAAAAGAAGTTGAGTGTTTTGGGCAAGAGGCAAGTGATTATAATCAGGATTTAATAGAGGGAAAAATGATTAAGTTGGAGGCAGATGTGCAGGAAGTGGATCATTATGGGCGTTTGTTGCGTTATGTTTGGCTTGATGATGTTTTGGTTAATGAGCTGTTGGTGAAAGAGGGTTATGCTCAGTCTTCGAGTTATCCGCCAAATGTTAGCTATCAGGATTTATTTGATCAGGCTGAAAAAAATGCTAGGGAAAATAAATTGGGTTTGTGGGGTAAATGTGATATCGATGTTGAAGCTGACTCTAATTAATCCATTTCAAAGCGGTCTTTAGTGAAGTCAATTTTTCTCTGCATTACTTTTTCGATATCAATATCAAGTTCGATTGCCAGTAAAATTAGTGAAGCCATGACGTCAGCAAACTCATCCTCTATATTCTGCTGACTAAACTTAGCAATTTTTGAATCTCGTTGCAGGTTCATGCTAGTTAGAATTTCGTCAGATAATTCACCCAATTCTTCTACTATTTTCATAGTGCGGGCAAAAACTCGCTGATTTTTTGATTTTAAAGGCCAGCGAGTGTTAAGAAAGTCAGCAATTTCTTGATATTTTTTGGTTAGATCTTTGATTGTCATATTTTGGATTTAGTTTAGATTGATTTATTTATCTTATAAAAAAAGTTATTATATTACTACTCGAGAATTAATCAAATTTATTTTGATATTTTTGATAAATATTTGCTAAATTTTCACCTATTCCTGGGATTAGTCTCCATTGTCTCTCATTTTTCGGTTGAAGTATAGCGACTAAATAGCAAGTAAAATATGCAATGTTTTTCATTGTCGATATCTGACTAAAAACTTCAGTTTCAGCTGAGCTTAAGTTAAGAGAGCTATGCTTACACCTATTACAAGGTGGATAATTTTTAGGTTGATAGTCTAACTGAAAATATTTAGCTAATGACAAATTCAAGCATTCCGGCTTTTGACAAAAAGCAATCATTTTCTTAAGCTTATCCAGTTTTGCTAGTTGTCTTTCTTTATCATCTAGTTTTTTTATGAAGCCAAGTTGAATTTTAATATCATTTTGATAAAAAAGTAGATAAGCGTGAGCCAATTTTCTATCCCTCCCCCCTCTTCCCACCTCTTGGTAATAATTTTCTAAGCTGCCAGGCATATCATAATGGATAACAAATCGGATATTATCTTTATCAATACCCATGCCAAAAGCGTTAGTAGCACAGATTAGATCAATTTTGCCTTTCATAAATTTTTCTTGAAT
>JAYEJP010000021.1:0-2211 GCA_034660615.1 Patescibacteria group bacterium | reverse complement strand
AATTTTCTAAGCTGCCAGGCATATCATAATGGATAACAAATCGGATATTATCTTTATCAATACCCATGCCAAAAGCGTTAGTAGCACAGATTAGATCAATTTTGCCTTTCATAAATTTTTCTTGAATCAAATTTTTTTCATCGGCTGCAAGCCGTCCATGATAGTTGTGAACTTTTGTTTGACAGAGCTGCTGATTAAAGTTGAGCTTGTTTATCCAATTTGCCAAGTAACAGGTATTTTTGACTGTACTGCAGTAAATAATACCGGTTTTTCCTGAATTTAAGCTAAGAATTTTTGCTAGTTTTACCTCCTTTTCACCTAAAGAATTAGCAGCTTCAATATTTAATTGGAGATTAGTTCGCAAAGATTGATTGGCAAATATTTTTGGTTGATTAAGGTCCAGAGACTTGATGATATCTTGTTTTACTAAATTTGTGGCCGTAGCAGTAAAAGCTGAAATTATTGGTCTTTTTTTCAGTGTTTTTATGAATTTCTTGATGTGAAGATAGCTGGGACGAAAGTCATGACCCCACAAAGAAATGCAATGAGCCTCGTCAATGGCAATTTGATTAATTTTGATTTGGGATAGGATATTTATTATTTTTTTCGATGAGAGTCTTTCCGGAGCTAGATAAAGAAATTTATATGTTTCTTGTTTTAGCTGTTTGAATCGCAATCGCTTTTCTTTAAGAGAAATAGAGCTATTAATAAAAGTGGCGCTGATTTCTTTTTTCTGCAGAGCTGAGACCTGGTCTGCCATCAGTGAAATTAAAGGTGAGATTACTAGAGTTAAGCCAGGTTTAATTAAACCTGGTAATTGATAGCAAATAGATTTACCTCCACCAGTAGGGAGAACTGCTAGTAGATCATTTTTGTTGAGTATGGTTTGAATTATTTTGCTCTGATTTTGGCGGAACTGATCATAACCGAAATATTGTTTTAAATAAGAGTTTAGAGGAGTTTTTGAATCTGGCTGGTAATTTTTAGACATTAGTTTATGTTAAAATTTTAATTAATAAAACTGACAATTAAATAAACTTATGTCAAAGCTACAAAAATGGGAGCTATTGGAAGAAAAAGATATTTCCCCTTCCAAATGGTTCCCGCTCTATCAGCATAAAATTAAACTTCCAAGCGGGCTAGTTGTAGATGATTATTTTGTGGCTAATTTGGGGAATGTTGTCATGATTTTGCCAGTGACACCACAAAATAAGATTATTGTTATTGAAGAATATAAGCATGCTGTAGATGATTTTGTGTGGTTATTTCCAGCCGGTAGAGTTTCCACCGGTGATGAAGCTTTAGAGGCAGCTAAGATGGAATTAAAGCAGGAGACTGGTTATGAAGCAAAAGCTTGGCAGTTTTTAGGAAAGACTTATCCCGCACCGTCAAAAAATAAAACAACAATTCATCACTTTTTAGCAACAGATTGTCATTTAGTAGGCAGACAGGAATTGGAAAAGACTGAAGCAATTGAGGTGCATAAAGTCACTTGGTCGGAGTGTGAACAAATGGTTGAGCAAAACAAATTTAACGATTCTAATGCGTTGGCAACTATGCTATTATTTGAGAAAAAATATCCGCAGTTGGTTAAAAAATTGAGAAGCGCTGAGTGAGTGACTAGCCTTTTCGTTGTTTCATTTGTAAATCAGCAATCCTACGACCAACTAGCTGTCCCCTCTTTTGTAGATTTTTTTTGAGTGAGCCATGACTAGCATGCTCTGCAGCTTTGAGCTTGAACCTTTTTTGTTTAAGTTGATTGAGATTTGGTTGCGAATACCCATTTCTGGTTGAGGTGAAAGAGGCTTTAGCTTGTTGAGGTTTGCTTGGTTTTGGTTTAGAGACGATATTTTTTGGAGACTTAATTCTCATAGCAATTATTTACAGGATAACTAATAGTAATTTATGATTAATTAAATTTGATCTATATTGTATACTTTAATTTTAGTAAAAGAAATATTTAGCCAAATATGAAAAAGCAGTTTTTTATTACATTCATACAAATTTTTTTATTAATGTTTGTAGTAGGACTTATCAGCTCAAGGCTTTTATTCCATGCTAATAAAGATGCAATTCATTATGACGAGCCAACCTTTATTGAAAGAGGTATTTTTCTTGACTATTATTTAAAGCGAGATTTCAAGCAATCTTTTTGGACAAGCTATGTAGCATACGATGTTCCCAAGCTAGGCGAGTTTATTTATGGAGCGG
>JAYEJP010000020.1:0-5023 GCA_034660615.1 Patescibacteria group bacterium | reverse complement strand
TGTGTCTGTTACCAATTTTGACCATAGGTAATTTTTCAGTAAAAGGTTTCTTACAAATTTTACAGTAAAACCTTCTTTTATAGACTACCAAATGAGTTTGTTTGTTGCCGATACTGATATGCTTGATCGTTTGGGGTGGACGGTATTCATGAGTAGAGCTGCTTCTTTTGCCACAGTTGGTGCAGTCTCCTGTTTTCCTTCTTGGTTTGACGTGAATTAGGATCTTGTGTGGTGACTCAAGACACTTCATGATGCTAAATCTTGATAAGCCTAAAATGGTTGAAAGAGTAGTTTTGTGCATGAATCAATCATACAAAAAACCCTACAGACGACTTTTACCCCTCAAGTTACCAGAGAGAGCATTTCCCCACTGTTTGCAATAGAGCCTAGCGAGTCTTGGCTATGTTAGCCCAAAGCGAAAATGTCCCCTTTTGGAAAATAACTTTCATATAATGCCTTAACGGCTATCCGAGGGTTTTAACCCTCGGTTGCAAAGTTTGATTGAGAGGTGGTTTCACAGATATGCTAGACTTGAGACATGAAAGGTCTCAAGTCAGGAGGACAAAGTCGGTATGATTTGCGATATCACTTTGTCTTTATACCTAGATATAGAAAGCGGGTATTGAATGGGGAGATAGCCAAAAGGGTTAAACAGCTAATTAGACAAGGTTGTCGGGTAAATGAATGGGATGTGTATGAACTAGCAGTAGAGTCTAATCATGTCCACTTATATATGGGAGCTCAACCAAAATACAGTTGTAGTCAAATAATGAAAATCCTAAAAGGAGGAACAAGCAAAAAGATTAGAGAAGAATTTCCAAAGCTGGATGAAGTATTTTGGGGAGTTAATGCAACCTTTTGGGCTGATGGATATTTTGTTAGGAGTGTGGACAATGTTACAGACAAAGTGATATCGAACTATATAACCAAACAAGGGTATTAACTATAAACAGGAAGATACCGAGGGTTTTAACCCTCGGAACTTAATGAAATAATGACAACTTTAGACAGGTTTAATACTAAAAAAAAAGTAGTTAAAGATCAGATTTTTAAAAAGTATTGGTGGCTAAAATCAATTTTAATTCCTTTTATTACCACTAGAAGCTTGCTTGTTTTAACTGGCTACTTAGCTCCTTTGTTTTTACCTTTTAGCCATGAAGAAGGTGTAGAGATTGCTAATCGCGGTTGGTGGTTTTTTGAAAACCGACTGCCGGATATGTGGTTTCGCTGGGATGCCTTTTGGTATCTAACTATTGTCAATGAGGGGTATCGTATGCTGGGAAATCTTCATACTATCAGCAATCTTGCTTTTTTTCCAGTTTATCCTTTATTAATTAAATTCATGGTTGCCCTGTTTCCCAAACAGCTGATTAATAATCAATTAATTGTTACTGTTGGCTTAATTTTATCTAATTTAATGTTGCTGGGCTCGTTGTTTTTAATCTATAAATTATGTGAAAGTTTGTTTGATAAAGCGTCAGCTAAACTCTCTGTTTGGCTAATTTTGGTTTTCCCTACGAGTTTTTTCCTTTCGAGTTTTTATACTGAATCAACTTTGCTTTTTTTCTCTCTACTAACGCTTTGGCTGGCTAAGAAACAAAAGTGGGGCTGGGCAAGTATTGCAGCTGCAATTACAGGCGCCAGTCGTCCAGTAGGACTAATGATTGCTCTACCTTTGGTGTGGGAATATTTAAGAAGCAAGGAATGGAAGCTCAAAAAAATAGATTTGTCAATTTTTTGGCTGTTTTTATTACCAGTCGGAGTATTAGTCTTTTTCTCACACTCACTCTATTTAACTGGTGATTTTTTTGCAACTTTAAAGATCCAAGGAGCCTGGGGCAAACAATATAGTAATCCAATTAGTTCTTTTTTGAACCCAAATAGGTATTGGCCATTAATCACTAATTTAGACCGGATAGTCATTATTGGAGTAATTTTGAGTGCAATTAAGATGATATCAATGAAAAATAAGGGTTTTGAAAGTTTGTTGCCTTGGGGCATATATTCTTTGCTGTTGATTATACCGAATTTGTTTACTGGTATTTTGGACTCAACCACCAGGTATGCTGTGGTTATTTTTCCTGTTTTTATGCTTATGGGACATCTTTTGGCTAAATATCTAGCTAAGAATAAGGGGGTTAGATTGGCGATAATGGTAGGATTAATGGTGTTGCAGCTGGTCTTGTTTGCCCGCTATAGTCAGTTTTATTGGGCGGGGTGATTTTGGCTGGATTAGGTAGAATTAGAGTTCTATATCTGTTAAAAAGTAGGCTTAATTTAAGTTAAGCCATTTTTGGCTTAATTTAAGTTAAGTGTGGGTTTTTCATATACTTTAGCCCTTTGCTTCAACCTAAAGTTAAGATAAATTATCATCCTATGAAAAAAAACGGTCAAAACAGGCTTAATTGAACTTAAGTGTGGGTTTTTTAGTTAGTTTAGAGCTTTACATCAATCCAAAGTTGACATATATTATCTCCTTATGAAAAAAACAGACGAAAACACCACTGTCCAAACTGTAAAAATATAGCCCATCGTTGGGGAAAAACAAGTAAGAATAAAGTTAGGTATAAATGCACTGATTGTAAACAAACCTTCACTTTAGGCAGTAAGAGTAGGTTCTCAAATAGACTAATTTTTTCATTGTTTGTGGAGTGGATTTTGCATACTTTAACTCTCAAATATTTAAGTCAAAAAAACAATGTTAGTACAGTTACCTTATCAACTCGTTTTCAAAAATTTTTAGCTCAACTACCTACTGCTTTAGAATACTTAAAAAGACTCAGTCAAAACAACAAAATTAAAAATCAATGTTCAGGATTTTTACTCATTGATGGTGATTGGTTTGGTCGAAAAAGAGTCCTGATCGTTTATAAAGACTCACAAGCTGGAATACTATTTTGGCGCTTCGCTGACGGTGAGTACAAAGCACAAGTCAAACAAGACATTGAGTATCTTAAAGATAAAGGTTATCCCCTTAAGGGTACTGTGTCTGATGGTAAAAATTCTCTGGTAAATGCGGCTAAATCACACCAAGTTCCAGTCCAGAGATGTCTAGTTCATATCCAAATGAGGCTTAAGTCTTTACTGACCCAAAATCCTCAAAGTGCAGCGGGTAAACAACTCAAAGAATGGAGTTACTCAGTTAATAAAATTAGTAATCAGTATGAAGCCAAGATTTTACTTTTATGGTTTATCAGACTCTACAAAAGACACAAAGATTTTATTAAAGAAAAGACAAATTATATTGACCCTAAAACTGATAAAAAAAGATGGTGGTACACTCACAAAAATGTGAGAAAAGCATACCGTTTAATTGCTAACTCTTTTGGCCAAATGTTTACTTATCTGAGGTTCAAAAATATGCCTAAAGACACTAATGGTTTAGAAGGATTTTTCTCTCAGCTTGATACTAAAATTTCTCGTCACCGTGGATTAAAACAACCCAAAAAAGAAAACTTAATTGCGTGGTTACTTTACCTTAAAAGATTCCCCAAAACTACACAAAAAGAGGTCAAAAACCCACACTTAACTTAAATTAAGCCAAATTTTTCTTATGGGATCATATTCGATTAACTAAGACTGATTCTTGCTCATAGAGCCAAATATAAATACAACCTAGTCGTTATTTGTTAGAATGAAACTTATGTTTCAAACTAAAGAAAATTTCACTCAGTGGTTTAATTTACTGTCGGTCTTCACTGAGAAGGAAATAAAAGTTCGCTACAAAAGAACGGTTCTGGGCCTAATTTGGCTGATAATTAATCCTATCATTCAAACTTTCATTATAGGGTCTATTTTTAATTCTATTGTTGGTGTTGATATTGATCATTACTATTTGTACTTGTTAGCCGGCTTGTTGCCATGGAATTTTTTTTCTAAGTCAGTTTTGCAAACTACTCCTATTTTTTTGAATCAACGAGGATTGATTCAGAAGGCTAATCTTCCAGCCGAGATTATTGTTCTATCTGCAATTCTATCCAACTTTCTTCAGTTAATAGTGTCATTACTATTATTAATTGGTTTGAGTTTTTTAGTAAAGGGAGTTAATCTGATATCGCTGGCATTTTTGCCACTGGGTTTAATTTGGCTATTTGTAATTACGGTTGGAGTGTCTTTTCTTTTGTCAACACTCAACACCTTTCATCGAGATATGCACTTTCTCATTAAAGCATTTATGCCGCTTTGGTTTTATGCAACCCCAATAATGTATCAACTCGAACAAATCCCAGATTCACTCAGAAATCTAGTCAGCCTTAATCCAATATCCGGATTAGTGGTTTTTTTTCAGGCAATTCCCTTGGTCCAATCTATGAATCGGTTAAGCTTGGGTCAAATTGGTTTTAGTTTGTTGGTGGCCATGTCGGTTTTTGTGTTAGGTACACTTGTTTTTGTTACTAATGCAGGAAAATTCAGCGACTATACTTAATAAATAAGGTCAGCTATCTCAGATGAAAGGTTTGTCAACATTAAAGATGTCTCAATTAACTGCCTCTACTATTAAAGCTAAAGACTTAGTTAAGACATACCGTTTGGTAGCTGAATCTAGGCCTTTTTTTCTTAGGTCAGAAAACGGTTTTAATGCGATTGATAAGATTAGCTTCGATGTTAAAAAAGGGGAAAGAGTGGGTATTGTCGGTGAAAACGGATCAGGTAAAACAACCTTACTAAAAATTATTGCTGGGATTACTGAGCTTACTTCAGGTCAACTTGAAACCAATGGGCGAATTGTTTCGATTATCGACTTGGAGGCAGGCTTTCATCCAGATTTAACTGGAAAAGAAAATATATTAATTAATGGGGCAATTATTGGAATGGTTAGAGCCGAGGTTGAAGCCAGACTAAACCAAATAATTGAGTTTGCTGATATTGGTAGGTTTATTCACGAACCTCTTCGGACTTATTCAAGTGGAATGAAACTTAGGTTGGGTTTTTCGATCGCAGTTCATTCAAATTTCAATACACTTGTCTTAGACGAGGGTGTTGCCTTTGGAGATGAGGGCTTTAGGCTTAAAATTATTGAAAG
>JAYEJP010000019.1:19604-24364 GCA_034660615.1 Patescibacteria group bacterium | reverse complement strand
TTAGATCTTATGCCGAAAGAGAAGCTCATTATCGTTTTAAGGAAAATAAACTTCATAAGATCAGCATTGTTTTACAACTAATAATTTTCCCTATCTTTAAATTTATTTGCAACTACTTTCTAAAATTGGGATTTCTCGATAGAATGCCAGGGCTAATTTATGCTAGTTTAATGAGTTTTCATTCAATTCTGGTACGTATATATGGTTGGCAGCTAATCAATCACCATGAATACTAAAAAAATTAATTTTTTTCGCATCTTCTGGCCCATTATTCTTTTTCTTCTAGTTTTAGGACAATTACAAAGAATTCAGCTCGGACAAAACCTAGCCATCTATCTTCACGATATTGTTATTTTTGTTTGGTCTATTGTATTTTTTCTAACTAAAATTAAATTTAAAAAATTAAAAAAAATCATTATACAAAATAAATATTTTGCTGCTTTTTTAATTTGGTCTATCGGTAGCTTATTATTGAGGCAATTGCTAACCAACTTCGATATCAAGCCTTATTTATATTTTCTAAGAACAATCAATTATTTGCTTTTCGCTTACAGCCTCACTCAACTTAAAAAATTATTTCCTAAAAAAATTAAACCTGTTTTTTTTGGAGTTTTAGTTACTGGTTTGACTGCTATTGGAATTGCTCTGATTCAGTACTTTTTAATGCCAGATGGTCGCCATTTGCATATTTATGGCTGGGATCAACACTATTATCGGCTAATGGGATTATTTTTAGATCCAAATTTTACCGGTTTAATCATCGTTTTAACATTATTAAATTTACTAAGATACAAACAAGTAAAAAAACTAAAATTGTACTTACCATACTTGATTTCAGTCATTAGTTTAGCCTTAACTTTTTCCCGCAGTAGTTACTTAGTTTTTTTAATCAGCAGCTTCATATTGTTTCTTCATAATTTTTCTCACAAGAAAATAAAAACTGCTTCTTTTATCGCAATTACGGTTGTAATTTTTCTAACCTCTTTGCCATTTATTCCAAAACCTGGTGGAGAAGGAGTCAACCTAAGTAGAACTTCAACTATTCAAAGTAGAATGAGAGCTAATAGCTCAGTCATGCAACAGCTCCAAGGATTTGATTGGTTGGTTGGCTTGGGCTTATTCAATAATCGCATTAATGAACAATTAAATACTTCTCATCCTATCCACGCTCATTTTCCTGATAGCTTGCCTGTTTTTATTCTTAGTGGGACAGGGCTCATAGGCTTGTTGCTTTTTATGCTTAGTCTAATTCATTGGGGGAGAGGATTAAAAAATGAATCAATTAAACTAATAATGTTTATTGTTCTTCTGATTCACAGTCTGTTCAATCTAAGTTTAATCGAACCTTTTAGCCTATTATTTTTTCTAATTAGTATCGCTGCATAATTAAAAAACCTGTTTTAATTGCGATATTTAACAGTAATTTCAGTTTTTTGTTCGTTACCAGCAAGATCAATTGCTTTAATTTCTAATTTATTTTCACCTTCATTTAAAGGATAGCGCAATTCAAACAATCCTTTTTCGTTAGCATAAGTTAAACGATTGTTTACGTAAACTGTGGCATTTGCTTCAGTTTCTCCCTTGATTTCAATTACACGATCTTCAACCTTGTAAAACTCAGCTTCATCTTCTGGACTAGCTAACTTAATCTCTGGAGCCTGAGAGTCAAAAGTGACTAAGTATTCACTCACCTCAGATTCATTTTCAGCCTTATCCTGGCTGTACAACCCAATTTTGTTTGAATTTTTAGTCAATTTGACCTTAAATTCAAATTCACCCTGGTCACCAGCCTCTTTTTTATCTTGTTTCTGATTATTTACTACTAAATGAACAATAGTTTGAGGTTCAGTATAACCCTTAACACTTAGAGTAGCACTATTAGTGGCAATTGGAGGAGCATTAATAATTGGCTGTTGAGGAGAAATTAGATCTTGCTCTAAATTAGAGCTATCTGCCCCCAAAATTCCAAAAAAAATCTTAATCGCGGCTGGTAAAATTGCAAACACAAATAAAGCAATGATTGCAATTGCTAAAAAAGCTAATACGATTGTTTGTTTAGCCAATTCTTTTTGCTTTCTTTTGGCTAAACGTGACGTAATTCTTTTCCTCATATGTTTAATTTAGCATAATCTTGAAGAATAACCAATAAAAAATTTAAAATGAGCCAGGAGTGGGATTCGAACCCACGACCTACGGTTTACGACACCGTTGCTCTACCAACTGAGCTATCCTGGCAAACAAAATAATCTTAAAGCTAGAACCTAATTCTACTAAAAAAAGACAAATTGATAAACATGAGCGCTATTATTAATAGTGAATATTAATTCTATAATTAGGCTGGCATCAAGTTAATAAATATAACAAAAGAAGACCGGCGGACAACACTTTAACCAGAAGTAAAAGAAAGTCCGTTCAAAGGTTTTGATTGGTCTCAGTGGCAGGAAGCGATCGTTGAAAAGGGGGAAAAAGATAACAAAATTTGGATAAAGTTAAATTATGATCCAGTTTTACCAGTTGAGCAAAAAAGATTTCTAAAAAAACATATTGAAATTAAGATGTTTTCTTCTTTGCCCAGATAATTAGCCAATATGATTCATCTTTTTTTACTTTATTTAAATCGATCAATTCCCCTTCTTGCTTAATTTTATATATGAATGAGTTATCTTCTAATAACTTTACAATTTTCTCTAAATTATTGTCCTTATTTATGCGATTACCATGAAACTCCATAACAATGCGATCGACCAAAGATAACTTGCCTTTTATTTCTTCTAACACTATTGCTTCTGAGCCTTCTACATCAAGCTTGATCAGGTCAACATTTTGAATGATATATTTTGAAAGTTTCACAATTCCAACCTTGACTGTTTTTGTTGTTTCGGGAGATTGCCATGGATTTTTTACAATCGCATCGCCCCATGTCCATGGAGAATTGGTTTCATTGCTAACATGCAGTTGTGCAGTTCCTTCTTCATTGGATAGAGCAGCATTGACTAACTTAACCTTTGAAAGATCGTTTTGTTGGACATTTAACTTTAGTAGTTGAAAGGAGTTGGTGTTGGGTTCAAATGCGATAATTCGGGCGTCTGGGTAAAGGGTCTTGAAATAAAGAACACTTAAACCAACGTGTGCGCCACAATCTAGAATAAGTGGGGACTTCTTGTTGGTTTCAAAAAAATATTCTTTTCCTTTAAAAATATCATGATAAATTCTTTTTGCCTCTTCGATATTTTGTACACTGATCTTCAGTTTAGATAATTTGATGGTTTTGAAATCAAGTAATTTGTTCATTTATATAAATTGCAGTACATCTCTGTCACTTTCGGAGCGGGATACGGGAGTCGAACCCGTCTTTTTACCTTGGGAAGGTAATGTTGAACCGCTCAACTAATCCCGCACAGTAAAATAAATTATAAACTAGATTTTCTTGAAAATTAATTATCTATTCAAGGGGAGACATTATACTGATAATATTTATCAGCTTGAAAAGAAACACTTCTTGTTGAAATATCAAAGCTGTAAGCCTCAGTTAGACCATAACTGCTTGCACTACTAATATAACCCTGGGTACCAACCACTTTAACTCTATCATTTTGAACTTCAGCTTCTAATGTCCTGCCTGAATTTTTAATATATACAGTGCCTAAAAGATTAACTGAAATTGAAAACTCAGAATCGTCTAAATCATTGTTGTCACCACTTACATGCCAATCACAACCCTTACCAATAATGCGACTTGGGATATCTTTTTGTTCCAAGATATAAGCTAGTAAAGCAATAAGGGTATACTTTTGATTTTTTTGCATATTTTTATTTTATAAAAGATTGATGCAAAGGGCAACTTTTTCAAAAATAGTTTATAAAATTATAGAATAAAAAAATAGGCCTAATGGCCTATTTTCTATTCTGCGAGCCCGACCGGATTTGAACCGGCGATCTCTTCCGTGACAGGGAAGCATGTTAACCGCTACACTACGGGCCCTTTTAAAGACAGAAACAAAATTATAATCAAAACTCCCTCCTGTTTCCAGAGTAATTTTGCTAAATAAGCAAGGCAAAAAAACTATCGCCTTAAGCCAATCTCTATTGTATACTAAGATTAATGGTAATTATTAATTTAATTAAAGGAATTTAACAATGCTAATTGCACTCGGAATCTTAGCCGTCACAGTGATTTATTTCATCGGCATCTATAACACATTTCAGCGTCTCAAAACTCAAATTGAAGCCAGCATCCAAGAAATAGGCAACCAATTAAAGCGTCAGGCCAGTTTAATCCCAAACTTGCAAGCTTCAGTTAAAGGCTATCTCAAGCACGAAAAAGGTGTTTTCAAGATGCTGACAGATGCCAGAAAATCAGCAACTCAAGCTGAAAAATCAGGCAGTATGGACGACATGGATAAAGCCGTTCAACAACTAAATGCTGTTGTTCCACGCCTACAAGTAGCGATAGAAGATAATCCAGAAATTAAGGCTGATCAAACCGTTACCAAATTTATGGAAGAACTAACCGATACTGCTGATAAGCTTAGCTATGCTCGCCGCAGCTTAATTGATCTAACTCAAGCCTTTAATCAAAAAATGGTTACATTCCCTACTAATCTGGTAGCTAATATCTTTGGTTTTAAAAAACAAAAAGGCCTATCCACTCCTCAAACAGGAGCTCACGTTGAAGTTAGTACTAAAGAAACAAAAGACGTTAAAGTTGAACTATAATCTTCAGCTTAATTAGATTGAAGGGAGTAGTAAATGACACATTA
>JAYEJP010000019.1:5646-19504 GCA_034660615.1 Patescibacteria group bacterium | reverse complement strand
AAAAAGGCCTATCCACTCCTCAAACAGGAGCTCACGTTGAAGTTAGTACTAAAGAAACAAAAGACGTTAAAGTTGAACTATAATCTTCAGCTTAATTAGATTGAAGGGAGTAGTAAATGACACATTAGTAGTAAATGACACATTATCAGTTGGTTCAAGCCAACAAGAACCGTTCTTACCTTATTATTCTTTTTTTTATTCTTTTCATTGTTGGTGCGGTGTATTTGATGGCTCAAGCCTTTGGTTATGGTTTGGATACTGTTGGCGTTGCTTTAATTTTTTCTGGAATAAGTGCTTTTTTTGGTTATTGGTGGTCTGACAAAATTATCCTAGGTATATCCGGAGCAAGAAAGGCAAAAAGAAGCGAATTCTTTGATTTTTATACCACAGTTGAAAATTTAACCATTGGTCAACGCTTGCCAATGCCAAAACTCTATGTAATTGAAGATACAGCTATGAATGCTTTTGCTACTGGCAGAGATCCTGAACATGCTGTTATTTGCGCTACTACTGGTCTCCTGCAAAGATTGAATAGAGCAGAGATTGAAGGGGTGGTCGCCCACGAATTAAGCCATATTAAGAATTATGATATTAGGCTAATGTCTATTGTCACAGTTTTAGTTGGTTTCATTTCTCTAATTGCTGATTGGATGTTGCGCATGACTAGATTTGGCAGAGGTAAAAGAAAAAATAACAATAACAATAGCGGTGGACAAATTCAAATGTTCATGTTTCTGGCTGGATTATTATTGGCCATGCTTTCACCAATAATCGCTCAACTAATCAAACTATCTTTATCTAGAGGCAGAGAATACTTGGCGGACTCAACTGGAGTAGCTATGACCAAAAATCCAGAAGGTTTGGCTAGTGCCCTAGAAAAACTAGCCCAAGACAAAGAACCCTTGGAAGCGGCCAACAAAGCTACTGCTCATCTCTATGTAAGCAATCCTCTTAAAAATCAGGTTAATTCAGTTAAGCTTTTTGCTAATATGTTTAATACCCACCCGCCAATAACAGAAAGAGTGCAGCGATTGCGTGACATTTAGTTTGCGTGGGATTAAATTTCCACGCCATCTGAGTATTAAAGATTTGTGTTTAATCAGGTTTTATCTTAGAAAAAAATCATGATATCCTATTGCCTATAAATTCAAATTTAATTCGATTTCAACAACCATTTTTAATTTAGCAAGTGGTGGAATTGCTTTTAAGCAAACGAGCCACAGGGCTCATTTTTTTATTAGTAAGCTTGGGTTAAAATAGAGAAGATATAGCTTAAAAGAACAAAATATTATTATGGAAAAAATTGACAAAAAACTTACAAAAGACGTAGCAAATTTAGCTAATATTCCTATTTCTGATCAGGAAGCAGAAAATTTAGCTAATGCTTTTAGTGAAACCTTAGAGGTTATTGATCAGTTGCAGAGTTTAGATGTCGGGGAAACCGAGCCAAGCCATCAGGTGACTGGACTAACTAATATTTGGCGGGAAGATAAAGTAATAGAAGAGCAAATGTTCACTCAAGAACAAGCCCTAGCTAATGCCCCGCGCAAACATAACGGCTATTTTGTAGTTGATCGAATTATCAGCAAGCAGGAATAGCATGAACTTGAATCAGCTGACCCTAAAACAAGCTTTAGATAAACTCGAAAAAAAAGAGATCACCTTAGAAAAAATCTATGATGATATTTATCAAAAAATTGAAAAAGTTAATGATGAGTTTAATATTTATCTGAATTTAATTCATAAAAAAGAGGCCTTAAAAATTGCTCAACAAAATCAAGACAAACCTCTTAAGGGATTACCGATTGCAGCTAAAGATAATTACTGTACAACTCACTTAACAACCACTGCCAGCTCTAAGGTTTTGGAAAATTTCAAACCGCCCTTTGAATCAACTGTTACAAAAAAACTTAAAAAAGCTGGAGCGGTTATTATTGGTAAAACCAATATGGATGCCTGGGCTCATGGGTCATCAACCGAAACTAGTGCTTTTGGCAGAACATTAAATCCACACAATGATAAACATCTACCCGGAGGCTCGTCAGGGGGTAGTGCTGCCGCCATTGCTGCTAATTTGTCTATTGCTGCCATTGGTAGTGAAACGGCGGGCTCTATTCGGCAACCATCGGCTTGGTGCGGAACTGTTGGATTTAAACCGACTTATGGTCGGGTCAGCCGTTCAGGAGTAATTGCTATGGCTTCTTCTACTGACAGCCCTGGCCCTATGACAAAAACTGTTGAAGATGCTACTTTGCTTTTTAAATACATGGCTGGACATGACCCCTTAGACTCAACTACATCAAGTACAGAGGTGCCTGATTTAACAGCAGCTCTCAATCAAAACATTAAGGGTCTAAAAATAGGAGTACTTTATTTGAATGTTGAGGGTTTGCAAGATGTAAAACCTTTTTATGAAAAACAGCTCAAAGTTCTATCAGAATTGGGAGCAGAAGTAGAATTGGCAAAAGCATTTGATCCTCAATATGCAATTGGTGTTTATACTGTTATACAAAGAGGAGAGGTAAGCAGCAATCTTGCCCGCTATGATGGCATTCGCTACGGCCAAGATCGCTCTCATTTTGGCGATGAAGCTAAAAGAAGAATTATGCTGGGCACTTATACTTTGAGCAAGGGTTATGCTGATCAGTATTACAACCTAGCACAAAAAGTAAGAACTCTTTATATTAAAGATTTTAATAAATTGTTTGAAAAATATGACGTGTTAGTAGCTCCAACTTCACCAGGTTATGCTAAAAAAATAGGTGCTAGCGAGAATAGCGCTATGTTTGGCGAATTAGAAGATTTATTACTAGAAGCTAGTTCAGTCGCAGGTTTACCTGGAATCAGCGTTCCTTGTTATCGCGATGAACAGACAAATTTATTTCTAGGACTAAATATTATGGCCCCGATGTTTAGAGAAGATCTAATGGTCAAAGTAGCAGATGCTTTTGAGAAAAATACTAATTGGAATCAGTGGAGACAATGAAATATTGACCATATTAAATATGGACTTAACTTATGACCAAGCAATACCAACCTATCATCGGTCTAGAAGTTCACGCTGAGCTAAAAACGAAATCAAAAATGTTCTGCTCATGTAAAAATGATCCTTTTGGCGCTGATAAGCCCAATACTTATACTTGCCCTGTTTGTTTAGGAATGCCTGGTGCTTTGCCAGTGGCTAACAAAACAGCAATTGAATGGACAGTTAAGCTTGGTCTAGCTGTTGGTTGTGAGATTAATCGCTTTTCAAAATTTGACCGCAAAAATTATTTTTATCCAGATTTGGCTAAGGGGTATCAGATCAGTCAGTATGATATTCCTTTTTGCCATGACGGAGTGGTTAAAACTGATTGGGGTCCAATTGGCATCCATCGCATTCATTTAGAAGAAGATACTGGCAAATTAATTCACGATGAAATTGATGGAGAAAAAGTAAGCCTAATAGATTTTAATCGCTGTGGTGTGCCTTTGGTTGAAATAGTAACTGAACCAGATATTAAAAATGGGGAGCAAGCAAAGCAATACAGTCATAAACTAAGACAAATTTTGCGCTATTTAAATATTTCAGATTGCAAGATGGCAGAGGGTGGTATGCGTTTAGAAGCTAATATTAGTTTGAAGCCAGTTGGACAAACTGAGTTACCTGATTATAAAGTCGAAGTAAAAAATATTAATTCATTTAGATTCTTACAAGAGTCGATTAATTATGAAATCGAAAGACAAACTAAGCTACTGAATCAAGGTAAAAAACCAATCCAAGAAACCAGAGGCTACGATTCTGAAAGACGAGCTACTTTTAGTCAGCGCATTAAAGAAGAAGCAGCTGATTATCGCTACTTTCCTGATCCAGACTTACCACCAATAGAATTAAGCTTAGAAAAAATTAATGAGATTAAAAGGAGTTTGCCAGAGATACCAGACCAAAAGATATCTCGTTGGATCAATGAATTTAATCTTGAAGAGAGATATGCCATCCAATTAGCCAAAAACAGAAGAATAGCGGATTGGGTTGAAGCTGTGTTTAAAAAAGGTCAAGGTAAAAATATTAAGCCAAATGATTTAGCCAAAGACATTATCAATAAACGAATCAATGTTTCTTCACAAGACAAACCAACCCAAGTGGTCAGCCAATACCAAAACCTACATCAAACTGCAAATATAGCTAACGAAAAAATTGAACAAATAGTCAAACAAGTACTAGCTGAGAGCCCCGATGCAGTTGAAAAATACCATTCTGGTAAAAAACAAGTCATCGGTTTTTTGATTGGGCAAACCATGCAACAATTTAAAGAAAAAATTGATGCCAAACAAGTTAGAGATATACTATTAAAAACCTTAGAAGAATAATCGCATTATTGCGCAGTCTTCATAGTGTCGTTTACAATCCGACTAAAGACTAGTTTAAAGTTTTAAATTAATATGCCTGATTTTATCCACCTTCATGTCCACAGCGAATATTCAATGCTCGATGGTTTGACGAAAATTCCTGATTTAGTAGAAAAAGTCAAAGAACATGGACAAAATGCAGTTGCCTTGACTGATCACGGTAACATGCATGGCATGATCGAATTTCATAATTCTTGTCGAAAAAATGACATTAAACCCATTATCGGTTGCGAATTTTACATTGCTAAAGAGTCACGAAAAAGAAAGCAGTTAAGAAATGGTGAAGATCAAAATCATTTGACCTTATTAGCTGAAAATTTCACTGGCTACCAAAACCTAATGAGGATGGTCAGTATTGCTAATTTTGAGGGTTTCTCTTACAAGCCTCGCATTGATGATGAAGTCCTTTTTGCACACTCTGAGGGAGTGATCGTTTTGACTGGCTGTCTCAATGGCAGAATTCCTCAATTAATTTTGTCCAAAAAAAATAAGCAGGCAACTCAAAAACTAAAAGAATATAAAAAAGTCTTTGGCGATCGGCTCTATTTAGAATTACAAAATCATTTCATTGATAAACAAAAAACAGTTAATAAAAATTTGATTGAGCTTTCCAGAAAATTAGATATTCCTGTTGTTGCTACAAATGATGTTCATTATCTCAATCATGATGAGGCCGAGGCTCAAGATGCCTTATTAGCAGTTGGCACCAGAAAATTGATTTCTGACAAAAATCGAATGTCGATGATTGATACGCCAGAGTTTTATTTTAAAAGCCCTCAACAAATGGCTGAACTATTCGCTGATATTCCTGAAGCAATTGAGAATACACTAAAAATTGCTGACAGATGTGATGTTGTCATTCCTACTGGACAGCTAATCTTCCCAAACTTTCCCATTCCAAAAGGAGAAACTGATTCCTCATATTTAAGACATATTACACTTGAAGGCCTGAAGAAAAAATTTGATGAAATTACTCCTAAAATTGAAAAAAGAATGAATTATGAGTTAGATATTATTCATCAAAAAGGCTATGATACCTACTTTTTAATCACTCAAGATTTTGTGCGCTGGGCCAAAGATAATAATATTGGAGTTGGCCCAGGTAGAGGCAGTGCGGCAGGCTCCATTGTTTCTTACGGTTTAGATATTACTACCATCAACCCTTTCTATCACGGTTTGCCTTTTGAAAGATTTCTTAATCCACAACGCCCCACCCCGCCTGATATCGATATTGATTTTGCTGATGATCGTCGTGAGGAAGTGATTCAATATGCTGCTGATAAATATGGGCATGACGTAGTTGGCCATGTGATTACCTTTGGACGAATGGAGGCCAGAGTTAGTATTCGCGATATGGGTCGAGTCCTTGGCATGCCTTATGAGGATCCAGATAAGATTGCTAAGCTCATTCCTAACGATCCAAATAATAAGATGTCTCTCGGTCAGGCTGTAAAAAATGTTGCCGAACTATCCGAGTATTATAAACAACCTAGGTTTAGAAAATTGATCAATTTAGCACAAAAAGTTGAAGGCACAGTTAGACATAATAGCGTCCATGCTGCAGCCGTGATTATTGCTGACAAACCTTTGCCAGAATACACCCCAATCCAAGCAGACAAAAAAACAGGCGAAGCAGTTACTCAATATGATATGTATTCTCTTGATTGCAACGTTAGCGACGATGCTATTGGTTTAATTAAATTTGACTTTTTGGGATTGAGGAATTTATCAACAATCCAAACCGCCATCAACTTAGTTAAAAAAACAAAAAATATTGATTTAGATATTGCCAATTTACCACTTGATGATGAACCGACCTTCAAACTAATTAGTAGTGGCAATACAACTGGTGTATTCCAGCTTGAATCAGCTGGTATGAGACGAGTAGCTAGGAACCTTGAAACAAATCAATTCTCGGATATTACTGCTATGTTAGCACTCTACCGACCTGGGCCAATGGACCTAATCCCTCAGTTTATTGAAAACAAAAAAAATCCAGAGGATGTAACCTATCCTCACCCGTCCCTAGAACCAATCCTGAAAGAAACCTACGGCATCATGGTTTATCAGGAGCAGATTTTACAAATTGCTAATGTCATGGCTGGATATACTCTTGGTGAGGCTGATATTTTACGAAGAGCTATTGGTAAAAAGAAAAAGAAAATTTTAGATAAAAACAGAAAGAGATTTATTAAACAATCAGGAGAAAAAGGCTACAAAACTAAAACTGCAGAAAAAGTATGGGGTTTTATTGAAGCTTTTGCTAATTACGGATTTAACAAATCGCACGCTGCCAGTTATGGCATGATTTCCTATCAAACTGCTTATTTAAAAGCAAATTACCCAGCTGAATACATGACTGCTTTAATGAGTGTTGAATCAAACTCAAGTTCAGCTAGTAGTGATGAAAAAGTAGCAGCTGCCATTGAAAATAGTAAAGAAATGGGTATTCAAGTTTTATCACCAGATATCAATAAATCTGGCAATGTCTTTGTAATTGAAGAGAATGAACATAGTTTAGAAAATATGGCCATTAGATTTAGTTTGAGCGCAGTTAAAAATGTTGGTGAGGCAGCCATTAAAAATATTTTAGAAACTAGAGCAGAATTAGGAAAATTTGACTCATTCACTCAGTTTATTCATCACACTGAAAGTCGCAAAGTAAACAAGACAGTCATTGAATCATTGGTAAAAGTAGGAGCGTTTGATCAGTTTGGCACTAGAGCCAGCATGCTCGAAAATTTTGACGATATCCGCAAAGTAGCAGCTTCTTTTGAATCTGAAATTGATGGCCAAGACAATCTTTTTGTTGATGTGGCTGAAGATGCCACTCAGATTCAAGACAACTTCCATCAAATTAAAGAATACCCGAAAAAAGAATTATTATCCTTTGAAAAAGATTTGTTGGGCTTATATTTAACAGATAATCCTTTAGCAGATGCTCTCAATGCTGTTTCTAAAAGAGCTAATAAGCAAATTAATGACATCGATCAAACTATTCATTTAAACCAAAAATTTTTATTTGGTGGAATTATTAGTAAAGTAAGGCAGGTTCAAACGAGAAAAACTGGCAAAGACATGTGTTTTGGCACCTTAGAAGACCAATCCGGCAGCATTAGGTTCGTAGCCTTCCCGAGAACCTTTAAAGAATATGGCGATAAATTACAACAAAATCAAGTAGTGTTAGTTAAAGGTAAAGTAAATGAAAGAGAAGGGGAAATTAACTTAATTGTAGAAAAGGTTAGTTCGCCTGATCCTGAAGAAATTACATACGAAAATAGCAAAGATTATCATGAAATTTTTATTCCTCGTAAAACCAATAAAAAAACCTTAGAAAAATTAGGAAAAGTTCTTAAAGGCCAACATGGAGACGACAAAGTTATAGTTATTATTCCCAATGGAGACAAGCCAAGAAAAATGAAGTTACCATATACGGTCAAGTGGAATGATGAGCTAGAAAAAGAAATCGACAAATTACTTTCATAAACTACTTAGATCAAGTATATTTAACTTATATCCTCTGATTCTAATAAACTTAAGAAGATGCATAAATTTAGTAAAAACTATCAAAAAATCAAAATACTTAAACAGATTTCTAAAAAATTAAGAATCGATGTCATTAAAATGATTGGTAGTGCCGGAAGCGGCCATCCTGCTGGCTCTCTTGGTATGGCTGACATTTTTGCCGCTTTATACTTTGGTGTCTTAAATCATGATCCTACTAAACCAGAGTGGGACAAACGTGATTTCGTATTTTTATCAAACGGGCATATTTGTCCAATTCTGTATGCAGCTTTAGCCCACGCCGGCTACTTTGAAAAAAAATTACTTGAAACGCTCAGAAAAATTGATTCTCCTTTACAAGGCCATCCTCACTATGGGTCTTTACCTGGTATTGAAAACACTAGTGGCTCACTTGGACAGGGGATTAGTCAGGCTTGTGGGTTTGCTTTGTCATTAAAAATGGATCATAAATCTAACCAAATATATTGTTTGATGAGTGATGGTGAACAACAAGAAGGTGAGACATGGGAAGCTTATTTACTAGCTGCTAAATATGAATTGAATAATTTAACAGTAATTATTGACCGCAATCAAACACAGATTCAAGGAATGACTGAGGAAGTTATGCCACTTAATAGCCTAAAAAATAAATTAGAATCTTTTAAATGGCAGGTTGAAGAAATTGACGGGCACAATTTTAGTCAAATTTTAAAAGCTATGGAAACTGCAAAAAATCAAAAACAACCATTAGCTATTATTGCTAACACTACACCTGGAAAAGGGGTAAAATTCATGGAAAATGATCACCGCTGGCATGGCAAGGCTCCTAATCAAAAACAGATTCAAGAAGCAATTACTCAACTTAAACAATGAAGCAAACTAATTTAGCAGCTACTAGAGATGGATTTGGGCAAGGCTTGATTGAAGCAGCCGAAAGAAATAGTCGGGTGGTCGTCCTGTGTGCTGATCTCACTAACTCAATGAGAATGGATAAGTTTGCTGGAAAATATGCAGAAAGATTTATTCAATGCGGGGTAGCAGAACAGAACATGATCGGAGTTGCTGCCGGACTAGCATTAGGCAGAAAAATTCCCTTTGCTGCTAGCTTTGCAGCCTTCAGTCCTGGACGTACTTATGACCAAATTAGAACTACAATTGCTTACTCAGATTTAAATGTCATTGTTGTTGGCGGACATGCCGGCTTAGCAACAGGTGAAGACGGTGCCACTAACCAGATGTTAGAAGATGTATCAATGATGAGAGCTTTGCCCAATATGCTGGTAGTCCAACCCTGCGATGCTCATCAAGCCCGTCTAGCAACTCTAGCCCTAGTAGAACACAGCGGTCCGGCCTATTTGCGTTTATCTCGACCCAAGGTAGAAAATATTAGTCAAAAATCTAAGTTTAAATTAGGCCAAGCACAGATATTAAAAGAGGGCAGTGATGTCACGATTTTCGCCAGCGGCATAGTTGTTCAGGAAGCACTGTCAGCCGCTTTGAGTCTAGAAAAGGATGATGTCTCGGTCAGAGTTATTAATTTGCATACAATTAAACCTTTAGATGAGGAATCTATACTCGAGGCTGCCTTAGAAACCAAACTACTCATTAGTGTTGAAGATCATCAAGTAAATGGGGGGTTGGGCGGAGCAATAAGCGAAGTTCTGCATAAACTACATCTTCACAAAAAAATCAAATCAATACCTTTGTTTAAAATCGTGGGGGTTGAGGATCAATTTGGTAAATCAGGCAATTGGAAAAAACTTTATGAAAAGTATGGCTTATCAGCAAAACAGTTATCTAAAACAGTTAAAAACATTTACAAAAAGCGGAAATATTACGCCGCCATAATAGCTCCCGACGTTGGGGCAGGTGTCGATTTTAAAAAGTCTTTTCAACCAAACGAAGATAGTGCTGAAAATCGTACCACATTGATTATTACCAAAATCCCTCAGCGAGTAGTAAGTGATGCAAAAACCGGAAAAGGAAAGCTTACTGAAAAACCTGAGGCCGTTTCTAAAGATTTAGCACAGGCTTTATTCAAAGCTCAAAAAAACAATTATCATCTTACCATTGCTTGTAATACACTATCCCTCCCAGAGTTTGTTGATCGAGCTAAAAAAATTCTTCAAAAGCAACATGATCTAATAGAAAATGAAAATTATAAGTTAACAACAACTTTAGATGTTTTGCGAGAGGAAGCTAAAAACTCTGATTCCCTTCCCCTATTTCTAGGTACGCGGCCTATTAGTTTATCCTTGGCACAGGATAAAGGTTTTTATACAGGTTTTAATTTAATGGATAAAGATAAGTCAACTGGAGAACATTTGATGAACAAAGTGCAAGATATGATCTGGTTGATAAAAGCTACGCAGAAATCTGACTTTAAAAACGCTCCCGATCACGTTCATAACGCTTATAAGCAGGGCCCTGAGAATTTTAGAGATTATGTTGAGAAGCGCACTGTACAGTTGGGTCAAATGCTTGTAGATATCGGTCAAAAAAATATAATTTTGGGTTGCACGGAGCTTCCGGAATGGTACTCTTTACTTCAAAAAATTGCTCCAGAAATTGCAAGTAAGATTAATGCTCTGAATCCTGCGGACTTAGTTGCGAAGCGCTTTGAAGCTATCCTTTATTAAATGCCACCCTAAGAAAAAAGGCTGAATCTGTATATTCTAAAACCAAGCACAACTAATTACTCCTGAATATAATGAACCACTAGCTAAGGAAGATTTGGTGCTCTAATTATTCTTGATGCTCAGAAGCATTGATTAGGCCACAATCTTTGTATTTGAGACCACTGCCACATGGACAAGGATCATTGCGGCGAATTTTTTTCTTTTGTTTTCCTCTACCAGGTACTGGAGAAGTAGGTGTATGCCCTAAAGCTTGAGCAAGATCATTAATTGAACCCTGTGTTGATGTAATTGCAGTTTTTTGCTGAGGAACTTGAGCATCTTGCACTTCTTTACTAATACTTTCGTGAACATCTTCTTTTTGATACTCAGCCTGATCTAACAAATCTTGGGTTAAAGAAGGCTGAATAGCTTGTCTTTTAGCAGGTTGCACCCTAAAAATACGACGAGAAATAGTTGATTCTAAACTAGCAATAAAATTCTCAAACATACCAAAACCTTCACGCTTATATTCAGTCAAAACTGTTTGTTTGTCACCTCTGAGCCAAATGCCATCTTTTAATGCAGCCATTTGATCTAAGTGGTCAATCCATTTTTCATCAATTGTTGATAAGGCAACCATTTTCTCAATCTGCCTCATGATTTTGGATCCTAAAGTTTTCTCTCTCGATTCATAAGTCTTTCTCACTAAATCTAATAGGTGATCAGTAATTTCATCGATATCATTAAATTCAGCCAAACGCTGAGCCAGCTGAGATTGTGACACTTCGTCAAAAGGAATAATGGCGATAAATTCATTAATCAAGGCTTCAAACTCTTCTGCCTCAAAATTTTCTGGTAAATTAGTTGCTACCACTGCTTTAACTTCTTCTTCCAAATATTCCCAAATTTGTTCTTTTAAACCTGAATTCTGCAGCTCTTGACCCTCATCTTGATTTGTTTCCGACTGATCTAATAACCGACGTCGACGCCGATAGATAATTTCTCGCTGCTTATTCATCACATCATCAAATTGAACCAATCTTTTGCGTTGATCAAAAAAGAAGCTTTCAACCCTAACCTGAGCTGATTCAATTGATTTGCCAATCATAGAATGTTCAATTGGCTGATTTTCTTCAATCTTAAGGAAATCCATAATTTTTTGGATCTGCTCACCGCCAAAAATTCTCATAATCTCATCTTCCAAACTAACAAAAAATTGAGAACTACCAGCATCACCCAACCGACCAGAACGACCCCTGAACTGATTATCAATACGGCGAGACTCATGTCGCTCACCACCAATCACATGAAGGCCGCCCAATTCAACCACTTCATCATGTGCTGCTTGCCACTCTTGCAATGCTCTTTGATACTTATCTAAATGATAGTTGGTTGGATTAACTGAAGGAGGGAGTGATAAATCCTTAAATTCTTCGGGTATTTTGCCCCACTCATCTGTCTTTTCTTCTTTACGAAAGTCCTTAAACTCAGGTTTGGCTCCACCAAGAATAATATCAACACCACGACCAGCAATATTGGTTGCTACAGTAATAGCTCCTTTTTTACCCGCGTCAGCAATAATAAATGCTTCTTTTTCGTGATTTTTAGCATTCAAAACATTGTGCTTTACACCTTTTCTTTTTAAAAATTTAGATATTATTTGGTTGTGCTCAATTGATCTTGTTCCAATCAAAACAGGTCGCCCTTGCTGGTTGATTTCAGCTATTTCTTTGACAATGGCTGAGTATTTCGCAGCCTGAGTTTTATAAACTACATCAGGACGGTCATCTCTAATTATTGGTTTATAAGTAGTAATCACAATCACATCTGTATCATAAATTTGCTTAAACTCTTCTACCTCTGTGGCTGCTGTTCCGGTCATGCCAGACAGCTTGTCATACATTCTAAAATAGTTCTGAATAGAAATTGTAGCTAAGGTGCGAGATTCTTGTTGAATTGTTACTCCTTCCTTAGCCTCAATTGCCTGATGTAAGCCATCACTATAACGACGACCATACATTAACCGACCAGTATGTTCATCAACGATAATGACCTTATTATCACGGACAATGTATTCTTTATCGCGCTGATAAAGTGTTTTTGCCTTAAGCGCACTTTCAACTTGGTGAATAGTATCAAAATCCTCCTCATACAAATTATCAACATCTAGTTTCTTTTCCAATCTTTTAATACCAAGATCAGTTAGAGTTGCTGTCTTGGCTTTCTCATCAATATTGTAGTCTTGGCCTTTAGCTAAAGATTTGACCATTTTGGCATAATGAAAATATTTAGTGGTTGGATCGGCTTCAGGAGCAGAAATAATAAGAGGTGTTCTAGCCTCATCAATTAAAATAGAGTCAGCCTCATCAACAATAGCAAAATTATGCCCATGATCAGGTCGTTGCACCATTCTATCTAAAGACTGCACCATATTATCGCGCAGATAATCAAAACCAAATTCATTATTAGTCCCATAAGTAATATCGGCCAAATAGGCCTTTTTTCTAGAAATTTCCTTGAAATGCTCAATACGCTCATCGCCACGTTTTTCGCCATCTATTCCCGGATCAAATAATTTAGCTTTATCATGAATAATAACAGCCGTACTTAAACCTAAGAAATGATAAATTGGACCCATCCAACCCGCACCAACCTCTGCCAAATAGTCATTGACTGTCACTAAGTGAACACCTTTACCCAAAAGGGCATTGAGATAAATCGGGCAGGTGACAGTTAGGGTTTTTCCTTCACCTGTTTTTTGCTCAGTGATTATCCCATCATAAATTGCCATTCCAGCTAAAAGCTGAACGTCAAAGTGCCGCATTCCGGTTACACGCCAAGACACTTCTCTAACTGTGGCAAATACCTCAGGAAGAATTTCATCTAAAATGTTCTTTTCTAATTCTTTTAATTCCTCATCAGTTTGATAATCTGTCTGCTCTAATTTATTAGCAATAATTTTTTTGAACTTAGCAGTTTGTTCAGCTAATTCTTGATCAGTTTTTTCCTTGAGTTGAGGTTCCAAATCATTGATTTGATCAACAACCTTTTGATATTGGTTTAGCTTGTGCTTGTTTTCGTTGAAAATGTCTTTAATAAATCCAAACATAGATCTGTATTATGACATAAAATGGGAAAATTTTGAGGGTAGAAAACGAAAAAAAATAGACTATCTTGATTGGTAACTGACTTCCATAAAAATTAATCTGGAGGAAGATTTTTGAGAATTTATAAATACTTCTCTAGTAGAGCAGGAATTTCTACAGTGCCATCAGCTTGCTGACAATTTTCTACAATAGCAGCCAGCAGTCGAGGAGTAGCAGCCACAGTATTATTGAGAGTATAAA
>JAYEJP010000019.1:0-5546 GCA_034660615.1 Patescibacteria group bacterium | reverse complement strand
TCCCTCTTGTCTAACCACTACATTGTCTGCTTCGTCTTCACCTACTGGTACCTCATCAGCTGGCACATTGGGAATGTGCAGCATCAACTTGTTAAACTCTTGCTTAGCTTGTTTAAACTTAGGCTCAATTTTTTTTAACTCTTGTTTGATTTTTTTACCTTTAGCGATCAATTTTGGGCTTGGTTTACCTCCATCATGAATCTCTTGTTTAATCTGATCTGCGTTTTGATTAATTCGATGGCGGATATTATCTACTTGCGCTTTGAGATCACACCGAGTTTGATTAACAGATAACAAATCATCCACAATAGAAGGATCAAACTGCTTATCTTGGCAGGCTTGTTTGACTTGGTCAATATTGTTACAAATATAATTGATGTTTAGCATGGCTTGATTAGTTTATTTAAAAATGAAATCCAATTTATCAAACACCTCAATTAAAAACTGAATGTGTTCGCTCGGCTTTTGCTCAATCATGTCAAATCCCATTTTAATATCATCGCGATTAACATTAGCAGCAAAAGAAACATCTTTTAATTTTTTCTTAACCTTGCTAGCCTTCATTCCTTTAAAATTAGTTGGCCTCATTAAAGCATAGGCGTTCATAAAACCACTTAATTCATCACAAGCAAATAAATATTTTTCTAGTTTCGTTTCTGGCTGTTTACCAGTGATATGAGGAGCGTGAGCCTTAACAGCCTCAATTAATTTAATTGGATACTCGACTAATAGCTCATTGATAGCTCTCATTGGATGCTCATCTGGATATTTCTCCCAATCTAAATCATGGAGTAAACCAGCTTGGTACCACAGCTCTTCATCTTCACCTAGCTTACGAGCATAAGCTGCTACAGCTTCTGCCACCATGCGGCAATGATTTCTCAAGTTTTCATTTTCAATATATTTTTCTAAAAGTGCTTCTGACTTTTTTCTATCAGGAAGTTGATTGTTATTTACCTCTTTTTTAATTTCAGTCTCAGCTGCAACTTTTGACTCTTTTGATTGTACTTTAATTTTTTTAGCACCAACTTTTACTGTTTGACCTTTTCTTTTCAAAGTAGGAAAAGCAATTACTTCCCGAATACTCCAAGTATTGGTTAAAAACATTACTAAACGATCAATGCCAATGCCAATTCCACCCAAAGGAGGCATGCCGTATTCCATAGCTCTTAAAAAATCCTCATCCAAAGGATGAGCCTCTTCGTCACCGGCCCTCATATTTTTTTGTTCATTTTCAAAAATTTGCCTTTGATCTAGAGGATCAACAATCTCGCTCCAACCATCCGCCAATTCTTTCCCACCAACATAAGCCTCATATCTTTCACAATATTTTGAATCTAGACGATGTGCCTTTGATAGAGGACTAACATCGCGCGGATAATCAATAATCCAAATCGGTTGAATTAACTGGGGAGCAACTAAATTATCAAACAAAACAAACATGGCTTTACCTCTGGTAAAACCGCCTTTGGTTTTAAGTTCATGCTTAGTAAGAAGATCTTTAAGTTGCTGGTCGCTTAATTCATCAATATCAATATCAGCACGTTCTTTAAGAACATCAATCATTTTAATCCGAGGCCAATCGCCAGTTACATCTATCTCAGTTTTTCCAACCATCAACTTTCCCTCAAGAGCAACAGTTGCTACTAGCTTTTTAATTAAACCCTCGGCTACATCCATCATTAGGTTGTAGTCAGCATAAGCTTGATACCACTCAATCATGGTAAATTCAGGTTGGTGGGTTTGATCAATTCCTTCATTCCTAAAATTACGGGCAATCTCAAAAACTTTTTCATAGCCGCCAACAATTAATCTTTTTAAATATAATTCAGGTGCAATTCTCAAATAAAAATCTGTGTCCAAAGCATTCATATGAGTAGTAAAGGGACTAGCATTAGTCCCTCCATAAAGAGATTGTAAAACTGGCGTCTCCACTTCTACAAAATCATGCTCATCTTGCAAATAACGGCGAATCATTTTTTCTACCATCCAGCGTGTATCTAAAACTTTTTTAACATCATCGTTAATCAGCATATCAATATAGCGCTGTCTAAACCTTACATCTTTATCTTCCGCAGTATTCCATTTAGTTGGGATGGGGCGCAAAGCTTTTCCTAAAAAAACCGCCTCTTGGGCAAGAATTGTTAATTCACCTGTCCTGGTAGTAGCTACTTGTCCTTCAACACCTAGAAAATCACCAGTATCAACATAACTCATCATCTCAAACTGTTTTTCCTCAACTTCACCCTGACGCATCATCACCTGAACTTTGGCTGTTGAATCTTTTAAATCAAGAAAAATAACCTTACCATGGGCTCGCATTGCCATGATTCTCCCAGCAGTTTTAACTACTACACCCTCATCAGTGTCTATTACTTGAGAAATATTTTGTTTTTTGTCAAAACTGTAAGGGTGGGGCTTAACTCCCATTGCTTCTAAATTGTCGCGCTTTTCTAATTTGGCTTCGATAGTATCTTCTAATCTCGACATAATAAATCTTTAAGATTTAATATTTAATTGATAATTGAGGGAAAAATCTATTTAACTTCATCGACTATATAAACAATTTCTCCAGCTGGAGCATCAACTATAGCTTCTTCACCAACTTTTTTATCAAGTAAAGCTTCTCCTAGGGGAGAGTCTGTCGAGATTTTACCCTCGTCCGCATCTCCTTCATATTGGCCCACAATCGTAAAACTCATCTCTTGTTTTGGTTTATCTTTGAGATGAACTTTAACTTGACTTCCAATTCCAATTTTAGTTTTACTGGTAGTTTTATTAACCACCTCAGCTTTTTCTAAAACATCCTCAATCTCTGAAATTCTGGCATTGATAATATCCTTATCTTCCAAGGCGCTCTGGTACTCAGAATTTTCACTTAAATCACCTTTTTCTCGAGCCTTAGAGATACGATCAACCACCTTAGGCAGCTTATCATTAACTAATGTATCTAGCTCTTGCTTCAAATCTTCATAACCTTTTTTGGTTAATTTGATTTTTTTATTTCTTTTTTTAACTGGCATAATGTTTTGTAGTATAACACAACTAGTTGATAATTTTGACTACTTTTTTAATAAATTTGGGGGCAGAATCAGTCTGATAAGAAGAAATTTACTGCTTTGCTAGAACTAGCACAGCATCAAATTCACCTTTAGGATCTTCTATGTCTACCTCAGCCGAGTAGGTTAGCTCTAAATCTAAATCTTGGCTAATTTCATCAAGAAGAGCCTGATTTTCTTCTTCCATTAATAAGAAGTATCCTGCTTCTTCATAGTCTCCACTTGCATTTTTAGCAGTCACTTGACCATAACTAGCTTCTTCTAGTTGATCGCTAATAGTGCCAGCATAGCCAGCCTTGGTGGTAGCATTAACAACTTTAATTGTTAGCTCTTCTTTATTAATCGCTGGCGCTTCAGTTGGCGATGGAGTTGGCACTTCAGTCGGAGTAGCTTCTTCTGTTTCAGCTACTGGTGTTACAACTTCTGTATCAGTTTGACTAAGTTTCAATACACCCAAACCTAAACCTACACCAATTGCCACAGTCACAGCAAAACTGGTTAAACCAATAAATAAAATTTTAACAAAATTTCCTATACCATCGTCATTTTTAACAACTTTTTTCTTTTTTCTAGTTGGTTTATCTTTCATTTTTTTAGTGGTTGATAAATCCTTTTTTTCTGCTTCTTCAATTTTAATTTCTTCGTCAACAAACTGTCCAAGATCAATATCTCCAATCTCTTCTTCTTCATCAGCTTTTACCTCTATTTTTTCCTCCTTTTCTGACTGCCGGCTTACTTCCTCTTCCTTTTTGTCAGCATCTTCCTTCTCTTTTTCTTTCACTTCCTCAACTTTTTCTTCCTTTTCCTTTGATTTTTTCTCTGCGGTTTTGTCAGTTATTTTACTTGGCACAGGCAACTCTTGCTCATCCTCAACTTGATCTTTTCCTGCTGTAGGCTCTTGCTTAGCACCCTCATCACCAGTTTCTACTTTAAATTTGGGTAATTCAAAATCTTCAATTGAAATGGTTTTCATGCCAGCTATAACCACTTTACTAACATATGAAGGAACTTTATTTTCTTCATTTTTGTTATCAGCTAACTGCTGTAGGGGCAGAATATCATCTAAGCCTTTTTTGAGTTTTTCTTCAACCAATTCGTTTGACATGAGATACAAAGTCTGAATACTGGGTTCAGTTCCTTTTAATGTCTTAACTGCCTCCACAATTCGATCTGTATTTTCCAACTCGTTCATTGTTGGCTGATCAACACCAATATAGTGTTTAGCCATATAAAGATGACTCCCCAATTGAAGCACTGAAACTGATGGCTCAAGAGAGATTAAAGATTTAATAGTCCAAGTGAGAGGATAGATATTTTCAATTTTGACTTTTATACCAGCAATAGAATTGCCGATTGGAGCCAACATTGACTTTTGAATTAAAGACAACTGAACTTTAGACTTGCCTTTATGCGTGGTTAAAATAAAAGATTGAATTTGATGAGATTCCTCATCAACGTGTAAATCAGCTAAAACATTTTCTTTCAAATAAGTTTTTACTTTAGAGGCTGATTCTTCCTCAACATTTATAATCGTATTGGTAAAAAGAGTATCTGGTAAAACCAAATTGTATTCACCCTCTTCAAGCTTAGAAAACAGTTTTTTTAAATTGGCACTAATAAGATTGTTCTTTTTAATTAATTCGCCATTAATCTGTCTAAAATTTTGAATAGAGTAATCATTGGGTTTTTTGGTGGGAAGTAACTCTGCAATATAAGCTAAATCTGGTAATAAATAAAGGAGTTTTTTGGTGTTAAGCATGATTTGGGCAGCCTCTAATTAATTTTGGGTTAATTTGCTAATAGAAAGACATAAATCTTTCTTATAGATAGTATGACTATAGATAGTATGAGGAAAAATAGGCTTTTTTTCAAGGGAGAAATAATCAGTGTGGGTACTTAGACAATGCCTTTTGTGCAGAATGATCAAAAAAAGAATACTTAATTGAGGTATTAATAATTTGTTTTGGTGACAATTTTTTGTCTATTTTGTCTTGAATTTGCTTTAGCTCCTCTTTGTACAAGAGAAACTCAACTGTTTTGCGAATAGTTTCAATTTGTTCTTCTAAGATCATAATAGGAAAAGTTATTAACTTTTCAGGATTGGGTAAACCAGTATCTTTGAGTGCTTCATAGGGAGTTCTTCCAAACATGTTTTGTCCAGTATGTGGTTTTTGGAAATTATAGTAGTGATAAAAGCTTGTTGCTTCTTCTGAAAAAACATCCCTATTTATTAGAAGATCACCTCTGGGAATTAAAAAATGACTAGTCCTGAATATAATGAACCATCAGCTAAGGAAGATTTGGTACTCTAATAATAAATAAAAAAAGGAGTATCTAAAAATGGGAAGAAGAAAATATACATCAAAATTTAAGTTTGACAGAGTCATTGAATCAATTAAAAAAGGAAGCGAAAATAACAATGAACTTAGTTAAAAGGCAAATTAAGATATATTACGAATAAGAGAGTTTCTCGCTATCGCTCGACCA
>JAYEJP010000018.1:0-24502 GCA_034660615.1 Patescibacteria group bacterium | reverse complement strand
GTAACCAATTACTTTTCTGGTAAAAGCGTCAGCAATGACTGCCAGGTAGATAAATCCTTCTGGTAATCTGATGTAGGTAATATCACTTGCCAAGACTTGGTGTGGTCTAGCAACATCAATATTTTCTTTCTTCAGAATATTGGAGTATTTTCTCAAATTATCAGCTGAATCAGTGGTATTGATAAGTGATTTCTTGATTTCACAAAGCAAATTGTTTCTCTTATTATCCTCAAAACCCGCTTGTGATTAACAAATTGACCATTAATTTTGAAGCCATCTCTTCTGAGTTGTTTAGTCATGGGTTGATAGCCATATCTACTGTTCGCTGGTTTATTAATTAGTTTTTCAATTTCATCTCTAATTAAAATGTTTTTCAATTCTTTTTGCTTGTTTAAATCTCTAGTATGACTTAGGTAAAATTGATAATTGCTGTGGTTTACACCAAGCACCCCACAAACAGCTGTGGTTGAATAGTGACTAGTTAACTTATTTATCATTTTTTAATTTTGTTTTCTTCCATTTCAATTTTTTTTAAAAGAGCATTAGCCTCTCTTAAAATTTGATTTTCTAAAGTAGCTCTACCAAAAGCAGCTTCTAGCTCTTTAGTTCTAGCTGCTTCTTGGTTAGTCTGAGTTTGTTTTGATCTACTACCTGGGAAACAATTAACTGGATTTTGCCTATATTGTTTCATCCACTGACTAATTAGATTGGAGCCACTCATGTATTCCCGACTGGCTTGAGCTTGAGTTTTTAATCTAGACTCTCCTTCCTGACAGATTTGAATCTTAAACTCCCGACTGAAACTTCTTTTTTTAGTTTCATACACTTTTCTCCTTTTGCTTAGTGTATCAAACTATGCCTATCTTATCTTACTATCTTTAAGAGTGAACTGCTACCTTTTTTTTGTCTTTGTTCCACTCTACTTTTACTATTTGTCCTTTGTCCACATCACCACGAATAAGCGCCATTGATAGCTGGTCTAAAATTTCTTTTTGCAAAATACGGTCAATTGGTCTGGCTCCAAAAACAGGATCATAGCCTGCCTGAGCAAAATGTTCGACTGCTTGCTTAGATACTTCAAGCTTGAGTTTTTTATCAACTAATCTTGATTCCAGCTGTTTGATTTTGAGTTTAACGATTTCTTTAATCTGTTTTTGAGTCAAAGGCTGAAAAATAATGATATCATCAATTCGGTTAAGAAACTCTGGCCTAAACTGTTTTTTCAAAGCCTGGTTGACTGCTTCTTCTTGCTTTTCTCGATTGTCAGCACTTTCAGCAATCAGATCACTACCTAAATTAGAAGTCATAATAATGACAGTATTTTTAAAATCAACAGTTCTGCCCTTACCATCAGTTAAACGACCATCATCTAAAATTTGCAGCAAGACGTTGAAGACTTCAGGATGAGCTTTTTCAATTTCATCTAATAAAATCACACTGTAAGGGTGGCGACGTACCGCTTCAGTTAACTGTCCTCCTTCTTCGTAACCAACATACCCCGGAGGTGAACCAATCAAGCGAGCTACAGAATGACGTTCCATGTACTCACTCATATCGATCCTGATCATCATATTCTCATCATCAAATAAAAAGTCAGCTAAAGTTTTGGCTAATTCAGTCTTCCCTACTCCAGTTGGACCGAGAAAAATAAACGAGCCAATTGGTTTGTTGGCTTGAGTTAGTCCAGCCCGATTTCTGCGGATGGCATTAGAAACTGCACTTACAGCTGGTTTTTGCCCAATGACTCTTTGGGCTAGCTCGTCTTCTAGATTTGATAATTTCTCTTTTTCACTCTCCAACATTTTTTCGACTGGGATGCCGGTCCAGCGTGCTACCACCCTAGCAATGTCTTCCTCACCCACTTCTTCTTTGAGTAATTTTTTATCTTGTTGAATATCAGCTAATTTTTGCTGGTTGTGTTTAACTTTTTCTTTTAATTCTGGGATTTTTCCATAGTTAATTTCAGCAGCTTTTTGCAGATCATAATTGCGCTCTGCTCGTTCGGCCTGGTCTTTGAGATCATCCAATTTTTTGTTTAGTTTTTTGATTTCATCAAGAATTTGTTTTTCATTTTGCCAATGCAGAGTTAATTGTTTTTGCTCCTCTTTTAATTCTGATAGCTCTTTTTCAATCTGACTCAGTCTTTCTTGACTGGCTTCATCTTCCTCTTTTTTCAAAGCTTGTTTTTCAATTTCTAACTGTCTGATTTCTTTTTCGAGACGATCAATTGAAGCTGGCTTGCTGTCAATCTCAATGCGAATAGCAGCAGCTGCTTCATCAACTAAATCAATGGCTTTATCAGGAAGGAAACGATCATTAATATAGCGGTCTGATAATTTAGCAGCTGCTACCAAGGCGTTATCCTTGATTCTAATGCCATGATGAGCTTCATATTTTTCTTTTATACCTCTGAGTATTGAGGTAGTTTCAGCCACTGACGGCTCATCCACCATGATTGGCTGAAAGCGTCTTTCCAAAGCAGCATCTTTTTCAACATATTTACGATATTCTTTAACAGTGGTGGCTCCAATCACGTGCAAAGTACCGCGGGCTAAAGCTGGTTTGAGCATATTGCCAGCATCAGTACTGCCTTGAGCAGCCCCTGCCCCTACAATTGTATGCAGCTCATCAATAAATAAAATAATTTCACCTTCAGAGCTTTCAACTTCTTTAATCACTGCTTTGAGCCGATCCTCAAATTCACCTCGGTATTTGGCTCCGGCTAGCAAAGTTCCTATTTGTAAATTAAGAATTCTCTTATTTTTCAAAGCATCGGGTATTTCATTATCAATAATTTTTTTGGCCAGACCTTCAACAATGGCGGTTTTGCCTGTGCCCGGCTCTCCTACCAAAACTGGATTGTTTTTACCTCGTCGGGATAAGATTTGAGTTAAACGCCTAATCTCTTCGTTGCGACCAATAACGGGGTCAATTTTTCCTTCTCTTGCTAAAGCAGTAAAATCTTGGGTATATTTTTCTAAAGCTTGATATTTATTTTCTGGGTCGCGGTCAGTGACGCGCTGATTACCGCGAATGTCTTCCAAAGCTTTTTTGATATCTTTTTTTGAAATCTGCAAAAGCTCTTTAATTTCTGAAATGGATAGCAAACCTAATAACAGATGTTCAGTGCTAATAAACTCATCCCTGAGTTTGCCTGCTTCTGTTTCTGCTTGGCTCAGAGCTTTGCTGAGTTGGCTGGAAGCATAGGCTTGGGTGGGTCCAGAGACGGTAGCTTTTTGTTGAAGTTGATCCTGAGCTAGTTTGCTAAGTTGTTGCGGATTTTTTTCAAGTTTTTGCAGTAAGGATGGGACTATGCCGTCGGGTTGGTTAAGCAAGACAACCAAAAGATGTAAAGGGTCAATGCTTGAATGTTTAAGCTTCCCTGCTAGCTGCATTGCTCCTTGAATTGCTTCGGCTGATTTGGTGGTAAATTTATTGAGGTTCATACGGTAAAATGTTAAGTAATAATAAAATTTTGAGCAATATTATTTATCTGTGAGAATACCCAGGTCTTTAGTCCGCGGGAAATGCCTCACTTGTTTTTTATCGTTTTCTTTTTTTATTCAGTTTAGTTTGGTTTTCTGGCACGCTCTCCATTTTTTTCTTTAAAGCTTCTAATTGAGGAGGTGTAAGATCAGCTATTTTTTTTCCTTTTCGTATTAGTCTTGCTAGATCGGCATTGCCAATCCTGGATTTTGTCTCAGGTGATTTTTTCATTATGATTTATTTAAAATTATGACTAATTAAATATATATTTTATTAAATAAGAAGACAATTGTGAAGACTAATTAGCAGAGATGTGTAGTATTTGCTAATTTGATCTAAAAATACAAGAGCTTGATGTATAGGGCAAAAAAATGTTAAAAAATTACAAAAAAATGAAAAATAATGATATATTTTAATACCTTTTATAATAATTTGAGCTATTTTAAATATTAGTAAAATTGAAATAAAGTAAAAAATACAGGTTGTGAATGTGAAAGCTATCGTTTACTTAAGTTAAAATTAATTTTGACGGAATAATGACATGTTAGCTCCAACTCCTCTGAGAGGCATTAATTTATTCTGGTTATCGGGAGATAGATCCATTTGTTGCAAGATTGATTCAAGTGGGTATTTAATTATGATTCCAGACATAGGGTCTAAGAAATAACCATAGCCTCTATCACCAGAAATAGAATAGTCTAGCAAAACAATATTGTGCTCTCCAGCTGTTCTCCAGCGGTTGTTATGAGGGGTTAATTCAGGGTATTGTTGAAAATAAGGATTGTTTTCAGGTAAGAATACTATTTCCCCTTCTATGCCCCCTTTGGTTTTAATAGAAAAGGCTGGTAGCTCTGCGAATTCATGCCCTTCTTCAACAATTTTATTGATTGGATCAGAATAAGTGTCACTGCGGAACCAGCCTTTGTTCAGCCAATTATCAACAACAGCAAGGAATTTTGTTGACAAAGAATCTTTCCAATCAGTTCCAGGAGGAAAACCAAAGGTGATGTCAAAAATAGAACTAGGTCTATCTATATTTAACTCATCGAAAAGCGTTTCAGTAAAATGCTCTGGGTCCAACCAGCCTGAACGAGCCAGTCCTCTCTGACTCCTTTCTCTACCTGTTGTATTATCGACTTTTTCTTTTAAAATCTTTATTTTTTCAGGATTTTTTTCTCCCGTTGCCAAAATTGCCAAATAAAAACTAGTTATGGGAACACAATCCCCATCGCCTGAGGAAGTAGTTTCTAAAACAGATTGTAAAAATCTCAGATCAAGATGGGGTAAAACCAAAGAATGATCGCCTTCTATTTCTCTGCTTGCCCGGGTTTCAGTTTGGTGAGCGGGGTTTTTTAATTGCGCAATTAATTCGACTAATTCTTGCTTCAAGCGTTCAAGTTGTTCAAAATATTTGTCTTCGCCAGTGAACTTTATTCTTCCAATAGTTTTTTTTATGTTAGCTATGTTTTGTAGAGTTTGTTTAGCCAACGTAAGCTGCTGTTGGGGATCACCAGTCTCTTTAATTTGGATCAGTATCCTAGTTAGAAGGCCAGTAGTTTCAATTAATTTTTTTCTAGGCTTATTTTCTTTTGTTTCTTCCCTAACGCCGGCATCAGTATTTCCGGAACCTGAACGAATTTGTTGTTGACGTAGTTTCCACTCTTCCTGCTCCTTTCTCCTATCTCTTGGAATTTGGGCTTCAAAAATGTTTCTGAGTATTCCCATATATTAAAAATAATAGCATATGGACATATGACAAGAAGAGCTAAATTTGCTATTGAATGAAATAAAAATAGATTTCCAATTGGATGATTTTTTTAACTTCAACAACTAAAGAGATGCTCTGATCCATACATGATGGTAAGAACCGACCTGGAAAATTAATTCCAGGATTTAGAGTTATTTATCACAATTGCTCGTGAACGGATAAACACGCGTGAGGGTGTCTACCGAAATTCCTTAGAAAGGAGGTGGTCCATCCGCACCTTCCAGTACGGATACCTTGTTACGACTTAGTCCTCATCGCCGACCTCACCGTAGAAGGGCCGCTCTCAAATTCATGAGTTACGGTCTCCCGCTTCGGGTGTTGCCGACTTTGCTGGCTTGACGGGCAGTGTGTGCAAGGAGCGAGAACGTATTCACCGCATCCTGATGATATGCGATTACTACCGATTCCGACTTCATGAGGGCGAGTTTCAGCCCTCAATTCGAACTGAGGGATCTTTTATAAGGATTGGCTCAAGGTTACCCTGTCGCTACCCGTTGTAGATCCCATTGTAGGATGTGTGTGGCCCTGGATATAAGGAACATACTGACTTGACGTCGTCCTCTCCTTCCTCCCTTGCTTGGCAAGGGCAGTCTTGTCAGACAAATATAACTGACAACAAGGGTTGCGCTCGTTACTGCACTTAAGCAGACGTCTCACGACACGAGCTGACGACAGCCATGCATCACCTGTGTACCACCCTCGAAGGATGGTCTGGTTATCCCAGACTTTGCAGGTACATGTCAAACCCAGGTAAGGTTCTTCGCTTTGTATCGAATTAAACCACATGCTCCACCGGTTGTACGCTCCCCCGCCAATTCCTTTGAGTTTAAATCTTGCGATTGTAATTCCCAGGCGGCTCGCTTAACGCGTTAGCTTACGCTAGTCATTCCGAAGAACAACCGGCTAGCGAGCATCGTTTACGGCTAGGACTACAGGGGTCTCTAATCCCTTTTGCTACCCTAGCTTTCGTCTCTGAGCGTCAGTACTGTCCTAGAAACCCGCTTTCGCGACTGGCGTTCCTCTCGATATCTACGGATTTCACCCCTACACCGAGAGTTCCAGTTTCCCCGAACAGACTCAATTTTAGCAGTTTCTCTTGCTTCTCTGAAGTTAGGCCTCAGTCTTAAACAAGAGACTTGCTAAAACGCCGACAGAACCCTTTACGCCCAATAAATCCGGACAATGCTTGCACCCTACGTATTACCGAGGCTTCTGGCACGTAGTTAGCAGGTGCTTTCTAGCAGGGTACCGTCAAACTACCCGAAGGTAGACTTTCTTCCCCTGCCACAGTGGTTTACGCTCCGCAGAGTTTCTTCCCACACGCGGTGTCGCTGCGTCAGGCTTTCGCCCATTGCGCAATATTCCTAGTTGCTGCCACCCGTAGGTGTAGGACCCGTGTCTAAGTGTCCTTGTGGCCGATCGTGCTCTCACACCGGCTACCCGTTGTAGGCTTGGTGAGCCATTACCTCACCAACTACCTGATAGGACGCAGGCTCCTCTTTTAGCGCCCGAAGGCTTTGATCTTGCGATCACATGCGGTATTAATCCCGGTTTCCCGAGGCTATTCCCCACTAAAAGGTAGATTCCTACGCGTTACTCACCCGTTTGCCACTGTCCTTATGCCCGAAGGCATAATTCTCGTGCGACTTGCATGCCTAAGGCACACCGCCAGCATTCGTCCTGAGCCAGGATCAAACTCTCAAAAAAGTTTGAATAATAAAATTCTTTCCGAATTATTAGATTGAGATGGCTGATATCCGGCGTACATTGGATATCTAGTCTCATCTCAGCGATTCTTACCACCATGTCTAGATCAGACTTGGTGGCGAATTGGCATCTCTTTAGTTGTTAAAGAACGAATAATGTCAGAGACAAATTGTTTTTGCCTCTTAACTTTATTTTAAAAACTTGGAGCCCTTTGTAGTATCCAGTCTTTTGTAGATAGCTAGACTTTCAAAGGTAAATAGTATATTACCAAAAATCAGAGGAAAGTCAAAACCAAGTCTTAGTTAATCCGTAGAACCTACAACACCTTTTGTGCAATTGATTAGACAGCACCATTTTAACCATTTTCATCTAGAGATTGTTGCTCCGCCCAAACAGATGTATTTGCTTAATGATTCATTTGTAACTAGATTTTTAGTTCGTGTATAAAAAACTGCAAATTGTCCTGGAGCAATACCCTTAAGAGGTTGGCTCAGGCTAATACAGAATTCATCTTTTTTGACTTTATTAACTTTGCAGTCAACTAATTTTCCTGTATGTCTAATCCTGACTTTGAGTGGTAAAAATAACAAATCTGTGTTTTTATTGATTAAGTGTAACTTTGAGATAGTAAATTTTTTCTTAGCAATGTCTTTTTCAACTCCTACTATTAGCTGGTTTTTTTTAATGCTTTTGTCTATTACATAAAAAGGAGGCAAATCTTGTTTTTTTGTAATTAAATCAGTTCTCTTCTCTACCCATTTTTTATTAATAGAAAATCCTTTTCTTTGGCCAATGGTATAAAGCCAGACTCCAGAATGAGAACCGATTATTTCTCCACTCTGAGTAGTAACTTCTCCTTTTTTTTCGCCTATTTTGTTTTTTAAAAATTGACGCACGTCAATATTACCCACAAAACAAATGCCAACAGAATCCTTTTTATCAGCAACATGTAGTTGCTTTTCCCTAGCCTTTTTTCGCACCTCTTTTTTAGTCAAGTCCCCAACTGGAAATAAAATATGATCAAGTTGTTTTTTTCTTAGCTGGTGAAGAAAGTATGTTTGATCCTTGTGATTATCTTTACTGGTAGCTAAAAAATTTGCTTTCTTATTCTTATTAGCAATTATTCGTGCATAATGACCAGTAGCAACATGATTAAAACGATTCTCCAAAGCCCAATCATAAAATAAGCCAAATTTAATCACTTGATTACAAAGTACGTCGGGGTTAGGGGTAACTCCTTTTTTATATGATTGTAGAAAATAATCAAGAATCTGCTTTCTATACTGCTGGCAAAAATCCAAAACCTTAAAAGGAATATCCAGTTTTAGGGCAATTTTAAGAGCATCCTGCCGATCAAGCTCCGTTCTGCAGCCAGGTTGATCCCAGCATTGGATAAAAACAGCAGTTACATCATAGCCTTGCTCAAGTAAACGTTGGGCTGAAACAGCAGAGTCGACTCCGCCTGATAGACCAAGGGCGACTTTTTTATTTTTATTGAACATTGTTTATATAAAAAGTTTTTCAAATACATTAATTTTAGTCTTGTCATAATAGGTTTGAACTATGGGGGAACGATTGATTTCAATTAAAAATAAGTCGCCCTTTTTGTCCAAAGCAATGTCTAATCCAAAAAGATTCTTTGAAGAAAAATTAAGACTTTTTTTATACTTAGACATAATCGCTTGTGTATATCTAATTAGCTTCTCGTCTAAAGAGAATGCTTCTTGAACCTTAACTCTAGTTTGATCTGTTTTTTTGCTTCTTTTGTAAACTCCTTTTTCTAAAACCTGGTCGTTACAATAAATGATCCTCATTTCTTTATCAATGTCAATCTTTTTTTGAAACATGCAGCCCTTATAGACTTTTTTATTATCTAAATCAATATAAACTCCTTTAGATCTAGAACTCCTGGGTTTTTTCGCAACATATTGATCAATTTGTTTGAAAGCCACTAAACGACTTTTTGTACTAAAGGGAAAAAATTCTTCACCTAGGATTTGATAGTGATACCATTTATCCAGATGTTGAACATAGTTTTCCCATGATTCAACTCCATCTATTATAGGAGAGTCATTAGTGGATAACTTTTTAATTATTGTTTGAATTTTTTTCTTGAATAAATGAGGACGGTAAGCATTTCTTAAAAAAATCAAATCGTATTTTTGGTCTAATTTTGTTAAATCCAGACTATCATCATTTAGAATAATGAATTTAAAAAGGCAATGCTTTTGAAATTTCTCAAAAAATAATTGAGGCAGATTATTGTCTGTTGTTTCTGCAATATACAATATTTTTTTCATGGAATAAGTAGATTAGCTTTTGCTATCTCCTCTACCTTATGTTGATAAGATTTTTTATCCTCAAAATAAAAATGAGGTAGTTGTGGTTCGAAATCAGGATTTGCCTTCCATGCTTTTTTAATATCCTCAAAAGCAATTTTGCCAATGTAAAGAGGCTTTAGATCGTAATTATTTTCTTGCAAAAATTTTATTACTTCTACGAAACCTTCAAAATATACAAGATCTTTAGTAAAACCACCTGGTTCTGAGGTATCATATAAACCGCGCTTATGCTTGACAGCGTAGAGCCAAGCGCGTTCTTCGTCTTTAATATACTGGGAAACAAAAGCGAAAACTTTGACAAATGACTCTTTTTGAGCTAATTCTGACAAAACATAGTTTAGAGCTCCAGTGTAATTTAGTTTAAAATTTTTGACCAGCAATGTATGTAGTCCTGCTAGTCCTTCTTCAGTGCGCAGATAATCACTAAAACCCAATTGACTCTTTTTTTTATAAAAGGGTTGTTGAATATAGTTAATTCTTCTTAAAGCATGTGTTCCCAATTCATGATAAAGTGTGCCTTTAAATTCAGCTTTTCTATGCCAGATTGGGGTTTTTAATTTCAGTTTATTTTTATAAAAACTAGCTTTCCCTAAATAATTATCTGACCAGCTTACTTGAACTATTTCATCCAGCTGATTTTTGACAAGGAAATCGTTCAGCATTTGCTCAGCTTCTTTTTTGGAAATTTTATCGCCTTCAAATTTTCTAATTTCACACTCTGTTTGGTTGTTGAAAGTTTTGTCCAGTATTTTGTGAGCCAAAGCAAGATACTTTTGCTTGGGTTGTCCGTATTTATTTCTCTTGTTCATGGTAATTAAACCAGAATATTTAAACTGAGGATTGTATTTGCCGTTTTTTTTTAAAAAAAGTTTTTTTTCCTCGGCAAGATTAATAGGGGCCATCAACTGAACTAAGCTCATATTATTTTTCTTCTGTTTTAATTAAAAATCCAGGCAAATCTTTTCGACCCAATTCAATATCGTGCCTAGTGCGATTAAGTCTTTTTGAAACCAACATAGTGGCACTAATTCTTTGTTCGCCTAAATCTAACTCAACCTCAACCACCGGCACCCTGCCTTCTCCTGCCTCATTTTGAAACCAAAGAAAATCGTCTATATCAATTAATCCTAGCTCTTTTCCTAAATTTGAAGCGATGGCACTTTTATAACGGCCGGTTTTGATAAAGGCGAGTGTATCTAGGCTTTTATTATCATCTCCATAAACTATTACATTTTCTTTAGGATGAACAATTGTCAGTTTTTCTTCAGGTGTTTCAAAATAGCTTTGAGCAAATAAGGCTTGCCCAATCCTAACTCCGTGTTCTGGATTTAGCACATTTAAGTCCTCCACTCTCTGCAATCTTTTTCTCAAACCAGCTTGGTTCGCAATTTGAATTGATAGTCCTGGTCGATAGTTGAGTTCAACCACCATTGGTCCTTTATTTTTGTGAATAAATAAATCAACTCCTGAGTAAATTAATTTGGCCGTATTGGCAGCCTCAACCGCAGTGAGCAAAGTCTTTTTCCAATAAGGGATTTGAATATTTTTTAGCTCCTTATTAGTATCCGGCAAATGTTTAATTAAGTGTGTTTTATGAGCAGCAGCATAAGTAGTAAGACCAGATCCAATATCAATACCAACTCCAAGAGCACCTTGGTTTTGGTTAGCTCTCCCCCCGGATTCTCTAGTAGGTAGGCGCATATAGGCCATGATTGGAATGCTATTAAAAATTAACACCCTAATATCTGGCGTTCCTTTGTAAGAATACTCAAGTAATTTGGAATGACTAACAACTCTTTCTTCGATAATAATCTTAGGAGCAGCTCCATGCGAGCTATATTGACCCTCAAGTATATCGTAGCAATGCAACTTAAGATCATCCAAACTCCAGCGACCATTAACAATATCCAGCCACTGATCTTTAGCTTTTAGCTTCTTCTTAAAAGCAACCACGCCTTTACCCCCATGCCCGTTAGTTGGTTTAAGCACGAAATCTTTATTTAGACGCTTCCAATTAAACTCATTAACATCCTCAATTGTTGCTAAAATTCCAAACACTTCAGCAGTCTGAATGCCTTCATTAAGCATGAGAATTTTAGTGGCATATTTAGAATGACAAATATTCTTTGAACGCTTTGAATTGCGCGCCACATACAGCTGGTTACGGGCATTCATGCCCAAAATATCACTCGGACTGATCATCTTGAACAGGATAATTGTATTTTTCTTGAGATAAGATGCCCTTAAATCTAAGGACTTCCAAAAGTCTTAAGCCTTTGTAGCGACCGATTAAGTAGTTAGCTAAAGCTGTACCTAGTAAAGTAATTTCTGGGTACAGTAAAACAAATTGCTGGACAACATCTTGATTAATGATTAATGAGCAAACTAGTGCTATCAGCAGAGTCTCAAAGGTCAGCTTAAATGCTTCCTGCTGACTATTAAATAACTGAGAGTCCATAAAATTTTCTGTTAGAAGAATTAAAATCAGTAAGGGAAAAATATTGATGGTTAATAATTCATGTAGAGCTAGTCTTGAAGACAGAATTAGCAGCCCTAAGATAAACACAGATACTCCCCATAAAATCATTGAAGTTCTAGGTAAATATGGGAATTTGAATTTTTTAACCACAACTCTAGTTAAAGAGGCGGCTAATAAAACTGCAACAAAGAAAATAGCTCCGCTGACAATTTCTGTAGACACAAATGCCACAGATAAAACAGCTGGGATGTAAATTCCAAATCCTCTTAGTCCAATAATATGTCTAGAGGCAGCAATAATAGCAGCGATGAAAGGAAATAAAAGTAAAAGAACAATAATATTGGCAGGTAGTCCTTGATTAACAGCATTTCTAATAGCGTGTTGAACAAGGTTATGCCAAGTCAATGGTTTGATTGGGTGCTGATCCAAAAAAGCAGCCAACTTACTTTTTTGTTCTCCGGTTGTTGCGGTAATATCTTCAGCTTTTTTTTCTTGAATCTTTTTTTCTACCTCAGCTGCGGCTGAAGCTGCATCAGTTTTAGCAGAGGTAGTGGCGTTAGCAGCAGCAGTGGCATCATCAGCCTCTTCAAGAGTTATAGTTTTGTTACCAAAAATTTCTTGCTGAGCATTAATCTTTTGACAGGTTGCTAATGATATTGTCATTAAAAGCAAAAAAAATATAGTTAAAGTAGAGTATTTTGTTTTCATATACGAATATTATACCAATCATTAAGCAAAAAGAACAAAAAAAGTATGTTTAAGCTGTGGTTTGAGTGGTTTTATCTTATTGCAGAATCAAAGAGATGAGCCATTGGATTAAGCTAATGATGAAAGAAATTAGCATATATGAACCAAATTGCCCTAATCCTACCCCGCCGATTTTCATTACTTGAATCTGTAATCCAGGTACCATAAAAGTAACCAGCCACAGCAAAAAAACATTTAAAACTACGGAAAACAGCCCAAGAGTAACAATGTTTATTGGTAAAAATAAAATTTTTAGAACAGGTTTAATAATTTTCTGCAAGAGGGTGAAAACCAAGCTTGCTAAAATTAGGGTAAAAAGATTCAAATAACTAACTGTCGGTAACAGCCAAGCTAGAAAAGCTAGAGTGATAGCGGTGATGAGGATTGAACGGAATATTTTCATATGGATTAATCTTATTTTGACAAATTAAGTGCAGTCTAGCAATAATTAATCTTTAGATCAATCGTTTTAAGAAGTAAAATATGAATATGTTTATTAGATATTTTAATTTTAGAGATTTTTTTAAATTTATCTCTTTGGCTTGGACTAAAACAGATCATCCCCATAGTAAATTAAATATTAAAAGAATTTTCAATTTAGTAATTTTTCACATTTTGTATTTATTTAATCAACTTTTTTTATGGTTGAGCTTTACTTTGGATGAAATATTTTTTTCACAATATCAACGCACAAAAATTAAAAAACCAGTCTTTATTATTGGTTTTTATCGTAGTGGAACTACCTTTTTACATCGCTTACTAGCCAAAGACAAGAAGTTTGCATTTTTGCGTTTATGGGAAATTTTATTTGCTCCTTCAATTTTTCAAAGGAAAGCTTTCAAATTAATTGGCAATTTTTTAAACTCAACTATTGGCAAGCCATTTAATATTTTTATTAAGAAAGCCACCCGCCTGTTTACTGGCAAAAATAATATCCACCAGCCTAAGCTTGAAGCTCCAGAAGAGGATCAACACCTTTTTATTCATATTTGGTCTGCCTTAGGAGTTTGGTTTGATACTAGTTTTGTTGATGAGGCTGAGGACTATGTTCAGTTTGATCAAAAAATCAGCAAAGGTGATAAAGATAGGATTATGGAATTTTATCAAATGTGCATAAAGCGAAAGCTGTATTTTCAAAATTCAGAGAATGATGATCAGGCTGAAGGTTGTTACTATTTGTCAAAAAATCCAGCTGCTACTCCTAAAGTAAAAACATTACTCGATGAATTTCCTGATGGCAAAATTATCTATTTAGTTAGAAACCCTCTGGAGGCAATTCCTTCAATGGTCAGTTTGGTTGATTACGTATGGAATTACTATGGTGAAAGCGTTGAGCCTTACAGTGGAAAGGATTTTGTAATGAAATTGGCTAAGAATTGGTACACATATCCACTCAGGGTATTATCAGAATATCCCAAGGATAGGTATATTGTTATTAAGTTTGATGATTTGGTGGAAAATGCGGACAAAGTCATTGAGCAAGTTTATCAACACTTTGATTTTGAATTAGACAATCGATATGCTGCTATTTTGAAAAAAGAAGCAAAAAAGGCTAGAAAGTATCAAAGTAAGCATGAATATTCATTAAAGAAAGTAGGCTTAAGTAGAGAGCAGATTGTCAGCGAGTTAGGAGAAGTTTTTGAAAGGTTTAACTTTAGCCAATCAATTGGCAACGATTAAAATCATGATCGATATATTTGATATTAACCGATATATTTGATATTAATAGAGCAGTTGGAGTTAAGCTGCTGATAGAGTAATTGGAGCTAAGCTGTTGATAGAGCAATTCGAGCTAAGCTGCTGAGGTTTTAACCATATTTTTTCTTCTCAATCTTGAATGTTGTTTTTTTGCAAAACGGTGAGACTCATCTCTGATATGTTTAGCCAGAAAAAGTGTGGGGTGGTCGCTAGGGAGATTGATGATCTGATATTCAATTTTTAGCCTCTTAGTCTTTTTGTCAATGAAATGTTTGACAGGGATAATGATTCTGTCAGGATTTTTTACAACGCCAATGATCGGAGTTGACCACTTCCAAACGCTCAAAGCTGCTCTTAATTGGCCTTTACCTCCGTCTATAACCAGTAGGTTAGGTTTTCCCCATTCTGGATGCTTTTGGCGACGCTCCAAGGCCTCTTTAAGCATTTGATAGTCGTTAGGAGTACTAGTTTTTTTAATATTAAATAAGCGGTAATTTTTTTTGTGAGGGAATCCGTTTTTAAAAGTGACCATAGAAACAGCTGCATTTTTCCCCTGAATGTTGCTGACGTCGTAACCTTCAATCCTCTTTAATTGATAGTGCCTGGGTAATTTTGTAAAATCCTGCAAGATTTTTTTCAAATGATTAACCGCACTGATAGTTTGACTATCATGTAGCGCTGGCAGTATTAAGTCTGGCTCAAGCCGATATTTTTTTTCAATAACATCCTTAATCAGATTAATTTTTTGTTTAAAAATATTAGCTTGCTCATATTTGCATTGATCAGCTAATGCTAGCATTTCCTTCTCAAGTCTTTTAATGACAATTTTTGTTTTACCTCTTAAAAATAGAGTTAAGTTTTTAATATTTTTTTGATACTCAGAGGGGTCTATTTGTCCAATGCAGGCACCAGGACATAAATCTAAATGCTGGTAAAAACACGCCTGTTTGTATTGTTTTAATTTACTTTGAGAATCCACTTCTCTAGCTGGCTTTATTTTGTTTTCTCTAGCTGGCTTTATTTTGTTAATTCTCTTTTGAGCGAGATCGCACCAAGGAAAAATTTTTCTAGCCAATCGCAAAACTTTTTTTAACTTATAAGCACTTTGATATGGTCCTAAGATCGTTCCCTCTAGGTTTTTTTGATAAATATCCCTTCTCCTGACAGTTTTTACTCTGGGATAAAGTTTTTTTGTAATTTGAATGTAGATATGGCTTTTATCATCCTTTAACAGAACATTGAATTCTGGCTGATGTAGTCTAATGAGTTCGGCTTCAATTAACAAAGCCTCAAGTTCACTGTCGAGCTGCTTCCACTTAATACAATGAGCCTGTTGTACCATTTTTTTAATGCGAGGAGTGAGGCGTTTAAGTTGGGTATAAGCTCTAACTCTGTTCTTGAGTTTCTTCGCTTTGCCGATGTAGATGACTTTGTCGTCTTTGTCTAAGAACCAGTAAACACCCGGTTGTAATGGTAAGGACGGCACCAATTCCTGCCATGATATAAAGGACTGTTTTTTCTTGGGTGAGGTGTCTGATTGGTCCGATTGACCTAAGGCTGAGTTCATACTCTTGAATTTTTTCTCCTTGATCTAAATCTTGGTTGGCTTGGGTCTTAATTTGTAACTTTAATTTTAATTGTTTAGTTAACCAGGCTTTATCATTATATAGCTTAAGATCAATTCTTTTGTCCTCATAGGGTAAAAGATCAAAATTAGTATCTTCCAAATTTAATTTGAGCTCAGTTGGCAGATTTTTAGATTCAAGACTAATGTTATACCAAGCTTGACCGGTTTTATTACTAATAGTCAAATGATAGAAACCAGGGACTGAAAGTAAGTTGAATAGCCTTATAGACTCAAGTTCAAGATCAAACTTTGCTTCTTCTTGATTAAAATTTTTGGCAAAATCGATTTTAATATCTTTAGTTTCTTTTTTTTCTAATTTGTAGGAGCCAGCGGGATGAGGTAATTGACTTGATTTACCGTTAATAGCAAATACTATGTGATTGAGATCAAATTGGTTAAAATAATCAACTCCGAGAGTGGTGTTGCCCCAGGTTGGATCAATCGGCACCCAGTATTGATTGTGAGAATTGTAGTATTCCGGCCAGGTGTGCAAAACATCCACGACCATGCTTAAAGGCCGCAGTTGCGGATTCTCGCTATAAGCATAGCCGGTTATCCTCCGGGCTGGTATTTGATTGGCTCTTGCTAGAGTGATAAAAACATCGGTAAATTCTTTGCAGGTTGCTTGATCTGGTTTGGATAATGCGTCTAAAGCACCCAATCTTTCAATGTTTATTGAAAGGTCTTCTTGAGTATAATTAAGCTCATCAACTGTATATTGATAAATATCTTGAATTGATTTGTTTACAGCTATTTGTTTAATACTTTGATCATTAACTGGCCAAAATTTTTGCGGTTTAGTGTGCTCTGGCAAAGGTTTTGGTTGAAGTTGTTGGTTAATAAAATTTGTGCCAATTAATAAACTTGCTTGGATATTAACTTCGGTAGTTTTATTAGCAGGAAGATAATAGGTAGCAATCCAATTGCCATCATCGTCAACTTTTATTTTTTTTGGTTTTGGTTCAATTTGTTGATAATTTATTTTTTGATAAGCTGTGTCGGGTGGCAGGCTAACTTGGGTAATGGCTGGTTGGTTGTTAGGGTTGTTAAGGTAATAGCGGATAGTTAGATTGTAGAACTGCTTATCACCAAAAATAGCTGAAATTCCATTGCCCTCAAGTTTGTCATACTTAATGATGTAGCTGCCACTTTCTTGACTTAAGCTATAATTCAGCGGAGTAATTCGACTTGGTTTGTTAAACTGTTCTGGAGTCGCTAGAACAACTTGGTGTTGATTGTAAGTCTCATGGTTGGCCATTTTAGGAATATTAACTTCCAAAATTTGACCATTAACTTGAGCAACATCGGGATTTTGATAGCTAATGCTAAATTCTCTAATTTTATCTTTCCCTACCACCTTATTTTTAAATTCAATGTTAATACTTGTTAAATTTTCTTTGTGTTCAATCTGAGGTTGAATTAATTTGCTATTTTCAGTGACTTGGATATTGGATAATTGATTAGAGCCAATGTTTAGGCCATACTTAGTGATAAAAAATTCTGGAGTTAGATTTTTAATTCTAAAGACATGTTCAACATAAGTTCCTCCTTCAATGTCAACAGTGTAAGTACTTTGGAGATTGGTCTCAAAATTATTGTCTTCTTGAGCAAAAATTGGGTTAACCCTAACAAAAATAAAAAAAACAACTAATGCCAGAACATAAAAAAGGCGGAATAGTTGATTCTTTTTTAACATTTAATCGTTGGTTGTTTAACCCTTAGCTAATAGCCATTGTAAGTTGCCAAGGACTAGGGTTCAACTAGGCTTATCAAAATATGACTATTTCATGCTCTCAAGCTCTTGTTTGAGATAGATGCCAGTATAAGAGTCTTCGTTTTCTGCAACTTGTTCTGGAGTGCCGGTTATAACAACTTCACCTCCAAACTCACCGCCTTCAGGCCCAAGATCAACAATCCAGTCAGCGTTTTTAATTACATCAAGATTGTGTTCAATTATTACTACAGTATTACCTTGCTCCACTAGGCGATGAAGAACGTTGATCAACTTTTGAACGTCATCAAAATGGAGTCCAGTAGTTGGCTCATCAAACAAATAAACAATATGATCATTTCGGCTGACAGCTAATTCTCTAGATATTTTAACTCGCTGTGCCTCTCCTCCACTTAAAGTTGGTGCGGGTTGGCCGAGCTGCAAATAGCCAAGGCCAACATCAGCTAAGGTTTTTAGTTTTTGACGGAGAGTGCTGTGGTTGCGGAAAAAATCGTAGGCTTCCTCAATTGTCATATCCAAAACCTGAGCAATGTTTTTATCCTGATATTTAATTTGCAAAGTTTCCTGGTTATAGCGTCTCCCATGACAGACATCACATTTAACATAAACATCTGGCAAAAATTGCATTTCAATTTTATTTTGCCCTTGTCCGGCACAAGCTTCACAACGACCACCTTTAACATTAAAACTAAAACGACCAATATTGTAGCCTCTTATTTTGGCATCCTTAATATTAGCGAAAATTTTACGAATATAGTCAAATATTTTGGTGTAAGTAGCCGGATTAGAACGAGGAGTTTTGCCAATTGGGCTTTGATCAATTAATTTCACCCGTCCAATCTCCTGAGGCACAATGATGTTTTTGATAGGGCCAGGTTTTTCTTTGCTGGTATAACCCAATTGTTTCATTAGATGATGATACAGGGTGTCATGCATTAAACTTGATTTGCCTGATCCAGAAACGCCGGTCACGCAAGTAAGGCGATTTAATGGGAAATTTACATCAATTGATTTTAGGTTATGAAGATTGGCTCCTCTAACTTGGATATGATTGCGACTATTTTTTTGTCTAATTAATTTTTGGTTGCGGCCAATTTGTTTTTTGCGAATTAAGTATTGGCCGGTTAAAGATTTTTTACTAGTTTTAATGTCACTGGGCGTTCCTTGAGCTACTACTACTCCGCCCCTTTTTCCGGCCCTGGGTCCAAAATCAATAATATGATCAGCTGCCTCAATCACTTCACGGTCGTGCTCAACTACCAAAACGCTATTACCCTTATTTTTTAAATTTTTAAGAGTTTCAATTAAACGATGGTTATCACGTTGATGAAGGCCAATGGTTGGTTCATCCAAAATATATAAAACGCCAGTTAAACCAGTCCCAATCTGTGACGCTAATCTAATCCTTTGTGCCTCTCCTCCAGCTAAAGTGGCGGCTTTACGACTAAGGGTTAAATATTCCAACCCAACCGAACTCAAAAAACCAATTCTGTTAATCATTTCCTTAAGAATAGGTTCAGCAATCTTGTCTTCTTTTTTATTAAACCAATCATTTTTTTGCAAATCTTTAGCCCAGCGTAAACTATCATTAATAGTCATAGAGCTAATGTCATTAATATTTAAACCGTCAATTTCTACAGATAAAGCTTTGGGCTTAAGCCTAGCACCATCACAGTCAGGGCAAGTTACTTTGCGTTGATACTTTTCAATTTCCTTATGCACAAAGTCGCTATCTGATGTTTCATACTTTTCTTCTAACTGAGGAACAAAACCTTTGAACGTTTCTTGAATTGACGTCAAATGGCCATGTCTGTTTTCACCAACAACCTGATACTCTTTTTTCGATCCATAAAGAAGCAAATTTTTAGTTTCTTGATCGAAATTTTCCCAAGGAGTTTTTCTAAAATCATAGCTCTGTTGTTCTATGATTGTTTTGATTAAACGAGTGAACCAAGTATCTCGGCCCAGCTGGCGGGCAAAGGGAATAATTGCTCCTTCGCTTAAAGTTAAAACCGGGGCAACAATTTTATCTGGTACAATTTCTAAAATTAAACCTAAACCGTGGCAAGTGGGACAGGCTCCTTGTGGTGAGTTAAAAGAAAACAAAGATGGTTCTAGTTCTTTAATCGAAATTCCACAATGACTGCAAGCTAAGTTTTGACTAAATAAAATATCTTCAAACTTTTTTGGTTTTTCTGGGAAATTAAAACTTTCATCATGAATAAAGCCAGCCAGAGCTAATCCATCCGCCAGTTTCAAAGCTTGTTCCAAAGATTGATTTAAGCGACTTCTTAAAGTTGCCTTCAGTTGCTCATCTTTAAGTTCTTGTCGTGAAATTGTGACCCTATCAACAATAACGGCGATATTGTGTTTGTTGGTTTTGATTAGGGTTAGGTCATCGTCCAAACGATAGGCCTGATTGTCAATTCTGACACGAGTATAGCCTTTTTGTTTTAAGTTGGAAAACAATTCTTTAAACTGACCTTTTTTATTTTGTACAACTGGGCTGAGAATCATAAATCTAGTTGGACCTGCTTTGGTTCTATCATCAAGCTCTTGCAATAATCGGTCTAGAATTTGATCAATTGTTTGGGTTGATATTTCTTGCCCACACTCTGGACAATGAGGATGACCTACTCTGGCAAAAAGAAGACGCAAATAATCATAAATTTCAGTAATAGTGCCCACAGTTGAGCGCGGATTGTGTGAAGTAGTTTTTTGATCAATGGAAATAGCAGGTGCCAGACCTTCAATTTGGTCAACTTCAGGTTTGTCCATAAGTCCTAGAAATTGGCGGGCGTAAGAGCTGAGCGATTCAACATAGCGCCGTTGTCCTTCAGCATATAAGGTATCAAACGCTAGAGTGCTTTTACCACTGCCTGATAAGCCTGAAAAAACTACAAACTTATTCTTGGGAATATTCAAGTTGATGTTTTTTAGATTATGCTGACGTGCTCCAGTGATAATGATATGGCTTAGTGGAGTAATGTTGTTGGTCTTTTTGTTGCTATTTGTTGACATTTTTAAATTTGGACTAGCTAAGTTGTTTGGATTTTTGGACTAGCTAAATTGTTTGGATTTTTGGACTAGCTAAATTGTTTGGATTTTTGGACTAGCTAAATTGTTTGGATTTTTGGACTAGCTAAATTGTTTGGATTTAACCTTTCTCCCTTAAATCTTTGACCATCTGACCATAAGGTCGTTTGGGGATGGAGGGCTCCACTCAATTTTTTTGTAAGAAAAAAATTGAGTGCAAACGCTATTTAGCGTTTGAATTTAGCGTTTGAGAAGCCGAAACCCTGACGGTAAGGTCGTGGGAGTGGCTTCATAACACAAACCTAAACTATCTTCATAACACAATCCTAAACTATGACGAGCTAGATATTATACTGGAAAATTGGTTATTTTTGCAGGGTGTGTACTGTGTCTCTGTGCCGTGTGTCTAATTGCAGCCCAGGGTGTGTGCCGTGTCTTGCACCGTATCTCTAATTGAAGCGCAGGATGTGTGTTGTGTTTCTAACTACGGCGTAAGGTGTGTACCGTGTCTCTAATTACGGTAGCTAGTTCAAAATCTAAATCTCGAGCGGCTTGACGCATGCGTCGTTCTAATTTATTTATCAATCTTTTTTTATCTTGAGGGGTAAGGGCATCAGGCTTAATCTCTGATAGATCAATTGTTTCTTTTTTGCTAATTCTAATAATTATTGGACCGAACTCACTATTCTCAGAAGGTTGTTTGTCTTTTTTCTTTTTTTCAAGTAGTCTTTTTCTGATCGGTTTGTTAATAGTGGTGGGAGTGATGTTGTTATCTTGATTAAATTTTTGCTGAACTTTGCGCCTGCGCTGGGTTTCACTGATAGCATTCTTCATTGCTTTTGATAGGTAATCTGCATATAAAATGGCTCGGCCTTGTTCGTGCCGGGCAGCTCGGCCCATGGTTTGCACCAAAGCCGTTTCCGAACGTAGGAAGCCAGCCTTGTCAGCATCAAGAATTGCCACCAAACTTACTTCTGGCAAATCTAAGCCCTCGCGCAGTAAGTTAATGCCAACGACTACGTCATATTTTCCCTGCCTTAACTCGTTTAAAATATCCGATCTTTCTAAAGTTTCAATTTCTGAGTGAAGATAAGCAACTTGCGGATAAACCAAATTTTTATCAAGTTGCTTGGTAGAAATAGTGGCTTGAGTATGTTGTTTTGAATCGATTGGTCCCAATATCATTTTGTTTATGGGGATGAATTCGCAGCCATTTGTTTGTTGCTTATTTTTCTGAGATTTGTCTCTGTCTAGATTGTTTTTATCTAAATTATCTCTATCTAGAGCGTCTCTGTCTAAATAGGCTTTCACCAATTTGTTAATTTTCTTTTTATCGTTTAGATAGTCAGTTAAGTCCTCAGCCATTCTCTTAGTGAGGGTGGTGACTAAAACCCGCTGGTTTTGATTGACTCGTTTGATGATTTCAATGATTAAATCTTGAATCTGGTTTTGTGATGATCTTAGCTCAATGCTTGGGTCAAGTAGGCCGGTTGGTCTAATCAGTTGCTCCACTACTCTTCCCTTTGATTTTTCTATTTCCCAGTCTTTCGGAGTAGCCGAAATATAGACTCTTTGTTGAGTTTTGTTTAAAAATTCAGGAAAACGCAAAGGCCTGTTGTCCAAAGCACTTGGTAATCTGAATCCATATTTGATCAAAGTTTCCTTGCGCGAGCGATCACCAGCAAACATGCCACCAATTTGTGGTACTGTCATATGACTTTCATCAATAATGGTGAGGAAAGAATCTTGTTTAAACTTGCTCACATTTTTTTTGAAGAAATCAATCAAGGTGTAAGGGGGTTCCTCTTTCTTGCGGCCATCAAAATAACGCGAATAGTTTTCAATACCACTAACAAAACCAAATTCTTCAATCATCTCCAGATCATAGCGGACTTTTTTTTCTATACGGAATGCCTCCAATTCTTTGCCCTGACTTTTAAGCTCTTTAATTCTTTTGCTTAAATCTTTTTCAATCTGAACAAAAGACTTTTTTTGTTCTTGCGGATCAACGATGTAATGCTTAGCAGGATAAATAATATAGCGACCTTTATGATCCCGAAGAGATTGCTGCTTATCTAGATTTTTAATAGGCACCCCGCTCATTGGCTCAATTTCGCTAATTTTAGTGATTCTGTTCTCCAAAGTTTCAATTTGTAAAGCAGTATTCTGATAAGCTGGCCAGAGCTGTATAGTATCACCCCGCAGGCGATAAGAGCCTCTGACTAAATCAGTTTCTGCTCGCTGATACTGCAAATCAGTGAACTGCAGCATTAATGTTTGCCGAGGAATGACTTCTCCTTCAACAATTTCCAACATGTTTTGATCAAATTCAACTGGTGAACCTAAGTTATAAATACAGGAAACAGAAGCGGCTACGATTACATCTTTTCTGGTAAGAAGATTAGTTGTGGCAGCCAGCCTTAATTTGTCAATCTCGTCATTAATCTGTGCCTCTTTTGCAATATAAGTATCAGTAGTTGGAATATATGCTTCCGGCTGATAATAGTCGTAATAAGAAACAAAATAACTGACTGCATTGTTGGGAAAAAAATCACGAAATTCTTGATAAAGCTGTGCTGCTAAGGTTTTGTTATGAGCGATCACCAAAGTTGGTTTTTGAATTTTTTGGATAACATTGGCCATGGTAAAAGTTTTGCCAGAACCGGTCACGCCAAGAAGAACTTGATCTTGATGATTGTTTTTGGCGTTTTTGACTAGCTGTTTAATTGCCCGAGGCTGGTCACCAGTTGGCTGATAGTCTGATTTAAGCTGAAATTTCATTGGGTGTATTCTATAATATAGTTAGTAATTTTAAATATAGTCAGTAATTTTAAATATAGTCAGTGATTTTAAATATAGTCAGTGATTTTATTGGAAGAATCTTAACAATATCATAGTTTCGTCTAGTATTTTCGTGTTTTTTTTGAGAAAATATGGCTCTTAAAAGTTAGGGTTTAAATAAAAGCGCTGGTAGCTCAACCGGATAGAGCAACTGCCTTCTAAGCAGTAGGTTGTGGGTTCGAGTCCCGCCCGGCGCACATTATTTCAAAAATATTTTTGAAATAATATAATGCAAGTTGGATGCAGACGAGAAGCCTAGCTCTGTCGTCTGGAGCTTAGCTGCAAGTAAATGATCCGGGGTAATACTGGGAGCAAGCTTATTTATAAGCGCAGCGAGCAGTAGATTCCCACCCAGCGTACATTATCTTTAATATTATGGTGGTAGTAGCTCAGTTGGTTAGAGCGCCGCTCTGTGGAAGCGGAGGTCGGGGGTTCGAGTCTCCTCTACCACCCATTGCGGGATTTTCAGAAAAAAACGACTTAAATTGCGTTGAATTATCGGGGTTTTCAAGCGGTTCAAACCTTTTTGCTACAGTTCTAACTTCTTCGGCTATTTCTGCAACCATTTCTAACGGCTTTTTGAGGTCTATATCTAGTGAGTGATTAGTGAGTATGAGGTTCGAGCCTAAATAGGAAATAATTTGACGTCGTTTGGGGTCGTCACCTTTAGCGAATTTTCGGCTAGCAGTGACTGCAAAACCTAGGTCTTCATCGATTTCTTGAAATCGTTCATCTACTCGTTGATCAATGCCATCTAAGACTTTCTTGCGTGCTTTTTTATTATTTTCATACTCAGCAAGCTTGCGGTTGTAATAATCTTCTGGCACTTTGCCATCTAAGTACTTTTCAACTAGGTTGTGCATTTGCTCAAGCAAGTCATCATAGCCTTTTCTAGCTCGGTTCAAACTTTGACTCCTATCTCTAATTTCTTTTTCTTGATCTAGCTTAATTTCTTCTAATGCCCACTCGTGAAATGCTTGAGAGATTTTAATTCTTGAAAGGATTGATTTGTATTGCTTTTCTAATTTAATAACATTTG
>JAYEJP010000017.1:0-24667 GCA_034660615.1 Patescibacteria group bacterium | reverse complement strand
TCACCACTAATACTCCCTTTTCTGGGAAAGAAGGGATTGCTTTTCTGATTACTTCATCTAAGCTATCATCCTCTCTTACAATGTCAGTTTTAATTGCTTTTACTTTCATTTTTTCTCTAAAAACCAAGACCTCCTTTTGTCTAAAAATTGGTTAATAAAATCAGGCAGGCTATCATCATCAACATGACCAATTACAAAATCAGTAGCTTTCTTTAATTCTGGGACCGCATTACCCATTGCAATTCCCAAAGCTACTTTTTTCATCACTGAATCATCGTTATAACCGTCCCCAAACATCATTATTTCATCACTCAAGCTCAAACCATGAATTTTTGCCCACGCCTCTGCTGTTGTTCCCTTATTAACTCCAGGAGCAGTTAAGTGAAGAACGTTAGCAAAATCACCATCATCTAGCTTCTTGGCTTTGCATTTCACTATATTGAGGTCAGTTTTATCAAGCATCTGTAATATTTTGTCCAGGCTCTCATTACTAATATTGAAAAGATTAATACAAGTAGTTGCCCAATTTTTTAACTCACTGGCTGGAGCCATATCTAGATCCCAACTATCTTTATTCTTAATGAAATCATAAAAATTTTGACTATAGTAAACGGTTTCGCCAACAGTTAAACCAAACTCACCGCCAACCTGCCTAGCTATAGTACAGATCTCCCTAACTAGATTGCTCTCAATTTTCTTTTCATACTCAACCTGACCATTACTAGTTATAATCTGACCGCCATCCTCCAAAACATGAAAGCTTTCTTGAGAAAAATTTGGCAATATGTATTTTTTAATCATTGGATAAGACCTACCCGTACATAACCCCAAAACCAAATCTGTTTGCTCGACTCTTTTTACCATCAGCTTGCTTTCTTCTGAAAAATATTTCTGCAAATCAACTAAAGTACCATCAATATCAACTAGAATTCCTTTAATTTTGGATAGTTCATCGCGTTTTTCTTCTAGTATTTGTGAATAATCTTGGGTTCTTTTTGTCAATTTTAGTCCTTCGTCTCACTTGACTATTGTAGCTAGTTTAATTGAGCTAGAAACTTAGATAAGCCATTATGATCCACATCTTTAACAACAATGTTAGCTACTTCCTTAATTTCTTTAACAGAGTTGCCCATAGCCACTGCCACTCCAACCAACTTCATCACTTCTAGATCATTATAACTGTCGCCTAACATCATAATTTGCCTCATTTCCAAATTATTAAACTCAGCCCATTTTATAGCAGCAGTACCTTTATTTACATTCTTTCCCTCAACTTTTAAAAAGGTGCTAGCATACTTATCGCTTTTGGACCCTACAATTTTGACCCCATTTTCTTTAAGCTGCTTGAGGTAATTTTCAATTTTATGGTTAATGTTATACAAACCAAGACAAGGCGTTGACCAATCTTTCAACATATCTGGCTCGCCAATCGCTTTTCTCCATTTATCCTTGCTTTGCATATGAGCTAAAAACGGTTGATTGTAGTATTTAACCCCTCCGTGAGCAAAGCCAAAATCTCCCCCCATTTCTAAAATGTTTTTACAAATTTTTTTAACTAATTTTCCAGGCAAATATGAACCATACAAAACTTTGCCTTGCTGGTTAATTATCAAACCGCCATCATCAACTATGTGTAAACTATTTTTAGGAAAAAGATTTAAAATTGAATTCTTCAAATCTGGATAGCTTCTGCCAGTACAAACTCCTAATTTATAACCCTTATTAATAAGTCGATGTAGGTGCTTTTTTGTCTGGGCACTGACCTCTTTTTTCGTATTTACTAAGGTACCATCAACATCAATCAATATTCCTTTAATCCCTGATAAATCTCTTTGTTGTTGTTTCATATTGTCAATCATTTTTTATTAGAAGGCTGCTGATCTTTATAATAGCTTAAGGCAAATCATAACTCTATCAAAAAATACCCTCTCATGCTAGGATGTACGGCAATAATCGAATGCTTACAAAACGATAAAAAAAGTGAAAAAAGGCCTTCAAATCAGTCCTAAATTAATTGAGCTGATTCTAGAAAAATACCAACTCAAAGCTAATAAAATATTTGACAATGAAAAGGGCTATCGCAATCTCATTGTCCCGATTCAGCTGGAAAAACCAGCTGAAATCAATGTCGCTAGCAAGAAAAAAGTCTGGAAAAAAGTATGTTTGGTTTTTCTAAAAAACGAGCCACAAATTATTAATAGGACTAAAAACGCTCATATTATTACCAAGTATTTAGCAAATAAAAGTTTGCCTGTGAGAACAGCCTTAAATCCTGATAAGTCATCTGCTCAAACTCTTTTAAAAATTAGTGACAATCACAAAACTCGCTACGCCTGTGTTTACACCTATCTACCCGGCTCTACCATTAGCTGGGAAACTTACACCAAAAAACATATTAAATTGTTAGGGCAGGTGTTAAGTTTGCTCCATCAGCAACTAAATCAAGGCGATCATAAGGCCCTAAGCAGTAAAACTGATTTACCTGATGTTAGTCAAATCATCGCCCACAATCTTAAGAATATGGAAGCCTATTTCTCAAATAAAGACGTTAAAAATGCTTTACTGAAAAAATTAAATTTAGAGGTTAATTTTAATAAATTGAGGAGTTTCAATGATCTAGTCAAAATTTCAGACAAAAACAAAAACATTATCCATCTTGATTTTGTCCGCAGCAACCTGCTTTTTTCTAGTTTAAAAAAAGAGCAGATTATTCAGCAAAAATTAAGCAACTTATGTTTTGACTTTGAGCCAACATTACAAAACTCAAAACAAAAACAGTATTTGACCATCACTGGCATTCTTGATTTTGAAAAAAGTGCTTATGGACCCTTGATTGTTGATATTGCCCGTACTTTGGCTTTTTTACTGGTTGATTGCAAATATAAGACAGAGCGTAAGATCAGAAAGTATTTTTTACACTCTGGCTATCAAAAAAGAGGTAATAATGAATTACCTGATTTATCAAGCTTAAACAATTTTATTGACTACTTTTTATTGTTCGATTTTTATAAATTTCTCCGTCACAATCCGTACCAATTTTTAGTACAAAACCAACATTTTTTAAGAACTAGAGATTATTTAATTAAAAATAACATCATACAAAAATAGTTTAGCTATTAGCTTTTAATTATCTGCCAAACAAAGCTAAACTAAAGAACAAGACCAGTGACTAAATTTGATTTTGGCTAAGATAAAAAGTATCATGAAGCTAGCAGATCGGTTGATAAAGTTTGTTTAGATTGTCCAGTTCTAACCCTGCCCTACTCAAGATTAATAATTTTTCTTGATTCAGATCTATAAAATTTTTACAATGAACTAATTGTAGTCTATTAGTTTGGATTTAACTTATTAATTTAATTAACTATTTATATAAAGTTTAGCTGGACAATATATGAAATTTAGCTGGAAAAAACGATTAATCAAACCTGATCAATTAACTGAAGTCGGTGATAAAATCAGAAAAAAAGGTAAAAAGATTGTTTATACTGCTGGAGCATGGGACATGCTTCATGTTGGCCAGGTCAGATATTTGCACGCAGCAAAAAATCTAGCAGATGTTTTAATTGTTGGGGTGAGCAGCAATCAAACTGTAAGAAAACTCAAAGGCTCAAATCGTCCAATTCTAGATGAAAAAATTAGGGCTGAAATGTTAAGCTATATTCGTTTTGTAGATATGATAACAATCGTCCCCCAGATGAGTAACCAGCCAACTATCGCTCTTTTAAAACCGGATATTTACGTAACCGTTAAAGAGGGGTGGAACGAAGGTTATAAAAAATCTAAAGAATACCAAACAATTACCGAATATGGCGGTAAGGTCAAGTTGGTTGACCGTCAATCTCCTTTTATTTCAACTACTCAGATTTTAAAAAGAACTGTCAGCTCTCATTTGAGTGATGTTTTGCAGGATTTTATGAATGTTTCTGAAAAACCCCTGAACGAAAATACAAAGAGATAGTTAATCCCCCTCATGTCTAAACAAAAAAAAGATAAGCAAAAGTATATGAAAAACGCCAGAACTAATGGCGATTATGCTCATATTTGGCAACACACTGGTAAATGTGTTTTTTGCGATTTAAAAGAAAAATATATCTTGCTAGAAGAAAACAATATAGTTTTGACAATTAATATTTATCCTTATATTGATGGCCAATTAATGGCCATACCCCGTGAACATATCAGCTCCCCTAAAGAGCTAAACTCAAAACAATGGGAAACTATCAGAAAATTTAGTTATTTGGCTAAAAAACTAATCCGCAAAACTCATGGCCACAAAGGCATGTGGACTCTGATTCGAGAAGGTGGTGAAAAAGCACAAATGAGTGTTACTGACCATCTGCATGTACATTTCATTCCTTTTGATGAGGCTGATTTATGTCAATGGAATTACCGTGAGTTAAAAAATACTCCAGTCAAAAACGCCCAAGAGTACAAAAACCAAGCCAAATACATAAAAAAACTGATTAAAAGATATAATAAAAAATATCAAGAAAAATAATCCGTTAACAACTTTTATCAATCGCTCAATGGCGCATGCAAACTTTTCAGTGGGAAAAACTAAACGATAAAAACAGGCAAAGCCTTTCCTCGCTTCGTCCTATTTTTATTTTAGGTAGCAGAACAATTTCTAAAGACAGGATTCAGCAATTAACAAAAAAACTTGGCGGCAAACGGCCTGTGTTGTGGGGTTGCTTGCTTGACGAATATATTCCTGGTTTAGAAAAATCAGCACAATTTAGGAGTCTGAAGTTGGAGAAACTAGAATCTGTTTTAAATGAAGTTAATCTAGATTCTAATCAAGTTAATGTTTTGCGCTACCGCCATCGCTATTTAAAATACATTTTGCGCGAAATTAGCTTAAGCGCTGTCATTGGCATTTACGGCGCATGGCATAAAGCTTTTCATTTTACCAATGCCTATTTTGAAATTACCCAGAAAAAAATACCTTACAGGCTGGTTAGCTCTTTTGTTGATGAAGCTGCTGCTCAAAAATATGGGCAGAAGTTAGAAAAAAAATATTCTATAACAAATAAACCTGACGGAAAGCTGACGGATGAAGAATTAATGAATTTAGCTAAAAAAACGAGTAAGCAATCATGTGACTATACTTTTCAGACGGGTGCTATTTTAACTAGAGATCATCAAGTCTTAGCTACTGCCTACAACCGAGTGATACCTTATAAAACTTATTCGCTTCATCACGGAGCTAGTAAAGAAAAACATTTTTCCCCACCACAGGATCTAAATCATTTTGACACTAATCACGCTGAGGTTGAACTACTGCTTAAGGCTACTCAAGAAAAAATAGATTTGAAGGAAACCAGTCTTTATATTAATCTTCTACCCTGTCCTACCTGCGCCAAGATGATTGCCGCCAGCCCAATCAAAGAGGTAGTTTATCAGCATGACTATTCTCAGGGTTATGGTTTTGATTTGCTGACTAAAACTGGGAAAGTGGTGAGGAGAGTGAGTTAATAAAAGGTATTAAGCCCAATGGCAAGCCCTGGGCCCAATATTCCCAAGGCAAGCTTCTGGGTATTAGACCATAAAGTTTTAAATAAAACCCCAAGTGCACTATCAGCGATGCTTCTGACACAAACGATGCTTGATTTATAGTTATTAGATGCTTGATTTGTAGTTATGAATTGTTGTCATTACAAACTTATTAAATTTTGGGGTTAAGGGAAATTTTGAAAAATAAATAATAGAAATACTGATATGAATTTCGTTAAGAAATCAGCGTTTCCAGCCAGCTTTACAAAAACTAGTCTGTCTTATTTAATGAATCTATTATGAAACAATATCTTCAGTTGTTAGAACACGTTCTTGAAAACGGCAAAAGCAAAGGGAGTCGTGGTATTCATGGCATCAAAAGCGTTTTTGGCTATCAGATGCGCTATGATCTGCGCCGCGGTTTTCCAATTTTAACTACCAAAAAAATGCCTTTTAAAACCATGACTCGGGAGCTACTCTGGTTTATTTCCGGAGAAACTAATATTAAATCTTTACAAAAAAAAGGGATTCATTATTGGGATGATTTTGCTGATGAGAATGGTGACTTAGGCCCGGTTTATGGTTATCAATGGCGTAAGTGGCCTGATTATGATGGCGGAGCAATTGATCAGCTCAAAAACACGATTGAAGAGATTAAGACTGCACCAGATTCTAAGGCTATGATTGTCACTGCTTGGAACCCAGCTCATACTAAAGAGATGAGGCTACCGCCCTGCCATATGATGTTCCAATTTAATGTAAGCAAAGGTAAATTAAGTTTACAACTTTATCAAAGAAGTGGCGATGTATTTTTAGGAGTCCCATTTAATATTTCTCAGTATTCGCTACTGCTGATGATGGTCGCTCAAGTCACCCGCTTGGAACCACGCTATTTTGTTCACACTATCGGTGACGCTCATTTGTACAACAATCATTTAGAGCCAGCCAAAGAACAACTAAAACGCAAGCCTAAGCGTCGACCGATTGTTAAACTTAATCCTAAGATTAAAGATATTGATGATTTTACAGAGAATGATTTTAAGCTGTTTAAATACAACCCCCACCCTCATATTAAGGGTGATTTAGTGATAGTTTAGTTGAAAATTTTTACTGAATTAGATCCTGGTAAAGAGACTCATAGTTTTGAACCACTTGTTTGGTGGTGAATCGTTTGTCAAAAACCTGGCGACACTTAGCCGCATCAATTTCCTTTATCTTTTCAAGAGTTTGTTTTAATTTCTGTAAATTTTCAAGAAAAAATCTGTCTTGTTTCAACTTTTGAAAATCTTTCGCAACCGAATGTCCATTTTTTTCTATTTTTTCTTCCCTCTGATATTCGACCACAAAACCAGTCTCCCCATCTTTAACTATCTCCGGAATCGAGCCCTGATCAAAACCAATTACCGGCGTGCCACAAGCCAAGGCCTCAATCATAACCATTCCAAATGGCTCCTGCCAAGTGGAGGGAATCAATAAAGCTCTGGCTTTACCGACTAGTTTCTGCTTTTCTTCGGTCTTTTTGACAAAACCAACATACTCTATTTGCTCATCATCTATCTCTGGTTTAATAAATTCCTGCCAATATTTATCTTTACTATGATCAGCATAATGTTTTCCGGCAATTTTTAGCTTTAACCCAGTTTTTTTAGCTAATTCTATGGCGTAATGAACTCCTTTAGGCCTAATAATCCGCCCCATATACAGCAGATAGTTTTGTTTTTGCTCCTCAAGATGATACTTGTGCTCAGGCAAACCGTGATAAACATTACTCACCCAATTAACATCATTAGCTAAAGTTACTCTTTGTGCGTGGGAAAAAGAAACCCAATTCAAATGTTTGTATTTAGGAAAAATCGCCCGATATCTTGTTAAAAAATTAAACGGCTCATGATGATTGAAAACTACTGGCTTCTGGCAGAAGCGAGCATTAACCAGCGCCAATTCCTCTTCATTGCACCAAATATGAACTAAATCAAATTTATCTTGGTTGGCCACTTCATATGCCTGAGCCACAATTTCAGACTGAACTTGCCGAGCTAAAGTTATGTAAGTTAAAGGATGTTTTTTTAGCAACTCAATGTAACCATAACCCCTCTGCTCTAGTTCAGCTTCAAACAGACTCAAGTCAGCTGTCACATTATCAACCTCGCTATTTTTAAAAAACTTTTTAATTGGTCCCGGCGAAAAAATTGTAACTTGATGGCCTGATCGAGCCAATTCACACGCCAAATCGATCGCCAGCCAACCCGGCGAAAAAATCACATCAGGCAAAATTTCCTGATGCATAAAAAGATGGGGAACTACTAAAGCAATCCTCATTTTGAGTAAAAATTAAAATCGCAAATTGATATTAGCTTAAAGGAGCTTATTTCTGAGGGGCAAGCCCCTCAGCGTTTTGTCCATTAGATATAGACAAAGCCTGCTCCCCTGTGACTAGGGGTATTAATCCCCAAGTCAGATCAAGGGAGATATCTCCCTTGAATCCCTCATTCTGATTTGTTCCCCTCAAGCAAGCTCGCGGGGTATAAATCATAATTAATAGGTTAACGCTGATCTAATTGGGCAGATTGGGTTGAGTGAGTTGAAGAACAAGCTTATTCCTCGTTATCATCCAACAAGCTTATTCCTCGTCATCATCCAAAAAGCTTAAATCCAATTCATCCTCGTCAAAACCCAAATCATCATCACTATAATAGCCATCAACAGGAGTCTGTTCTTGTTTGGCTCGCTCTTCTTTGGTTAGTTGGTCTTTGGACATAATATTTCCTTTCAATTTTTTCTTACTTAAGTTTAAAATCCATAATACAAAAATTCAACTCTCAGGATTTAGCTCATAAGGCACTTTTTCTTTATAATTATTTGCCTTGATTCTAGTTTTAATTTTATTCATCACTTCCTGGTCTAAATTCAATTTAGTTAAATCCTTTCCTAACTCTTCCGCCAAAATAACCTGATCAATTTCATCATAACTAAAACCTAACTCATCTTCATCAGTTTGCCCCTGCCACAAACCAGCACTTGGTGCTTTTTCTATAAATTTCTCAGGAATTGCCAAATATTCAGCTAATACCCTTACTTCTTTTTTTAGTAGATGCACAATCGGTTCAATATCACTGGCCCCATCACCATAGCGAGTAAAATAGCCAAGTTTTCTCTCTGATTGATTCTTTGTTCCACAAACCAAAGCTTCATGTTTTTTTGCTGTGTCATAAACTACTATCATTCGGCAACGAGCCATAATATTGCCTAGACGATTTTTTTCTTTTCCGCTCTCTTTTTGATTTAAACAAAATAAATCCATTTTCAGCTCTTTAGCAAAAGCTTCAACCATAGACCCAATATTATGTTCAAACCAATTTTCTTCAAGAATTTGGTTAAACTGACAAATCAGACGCGCGTCAGTAGTTGATTGCTCTCCAAATGGTAAAAATAAAGGAATTATTTTTTCAGATCCAAGTGCCTTTGTAAGTAAGGTCAGTGAAACAGCACTATCAATCCCTCCAGAAACAGCAATCACTGCCTTATCAAAACCTTGTTTCTGATAAGTTTTTTTCAAAAATTTAGTAATTCGCTCGGCTTCAACAGAAGCTGAAAAATCTTTCATAACAATTTCATAAATTTGTATTAACTAATTCGCAAATTAATATTAGTATTAATAGCAGTGATACCCTTTAGGGTAAACCCATTCTGATTTGATCCCCTCAAGCAAGCTCGCGGGGTATAAGTCATAACTAATCCTCTGTAACAGCAACTTTTTCAATTTTAACACCAACCATATCAATTAACTTAAATTCTTTTCTTGCTAAGTCCCAAAACTTTTCAGCAACTCCTGCAGAGTAATGACCATACCTAGTTCGCCCCATACCCGAACAAAGCCTTCGCTCCCAGTCTCTAATAATCGCTACCACCTTTTTTCCTACTTGGTGGAATTTATCTTGATTCTTTTCCCGATTTTGTTGATAGGCATCATGAATTTTTCCAAACTTCTCAAATAGCAAAGCATTTTCTTGCTTCATCTCTTCAAATAATTGTCTATATTTGGCTCTTGCCATGTAAAAAACCTTTCCAAATAAATAAATTCGTAAATTTACATTAACTAATATGTGCTCATTTCTGAGGGAGAACCCTCAGCGTTTTGTCTTCTAAAAGAAGACATTAGGCTAAATATAAATATTCTTGATTGATAAATTTTCTTATTTCTGGAGTAACTAAAGAATCAATCGACTGTCCAGTTTTAACACGTTGGCGAATAGTAGTAGATGAAGCTTTCACCTGATCAACTCCATCAAGAGGCACCATCCCAGCACAAAGTGGTTTCATCAGACAATTAAACCTAGGATAGACATAAAACTTATACTCTTTTGTCATTTGCTGGTAATTATCCCACAAATGAAATTTTCCTAAGTTGTCAGCTCCAATAATCCAAGAAAGATCATGCTGTGGATATTTTTTAGACAATTGTTTAAGAGTATCATAAGTCTGACTTACCCCTTGCCTCTCTATTTCGCATTTTTCTAGCTTAATTTTCTGCTTAATTTTTTTTGGGAAACTTTCAACCAACATCTCGAGCATTTCAATTCTCAAATCAGAATCAGTCATATTTTTGGCAAACTGATGTTTGCCTGTGGGAATTAACCAAACTTGATTAGCAATTTTTTTTTGCAACAAGTGGGTAATTATTTGCTGATGGCCGACATGAGGTGGATCAAAGGCTCCCCCAAATAAAACTATCTTCATAGCTATTTTTTCTTTTTGCTAGCCTTCTTTTTTGAACCAGATTTCTTCTTGCTGCCAGACTTTTTACTAGTCTTTTTTTTGCTCTTCTTTTTACTACTAGATTTCTTTGTAGAGCCTTTCTTCTTTTTCTTCTTTTTACTCTTTGCTCTCTTCTTTTTTCTTTCTGCTCTCTTTGCTTGAATCTCAGCCCACTCCTCTTTCGTCAAAGTTAAATTTTTATCTGGTTTTTTCCAACTTGCCCAATCACAGTCTGGATAATTGCTACATCCATAAAAACTTTTACCCCAACGAGTTTTCTTAATGATTACATCGCCGTCTTTACACAGCGGACACTTCATGTCCTCAAACTTTTCTTGGTAATCATCAGTATATTTGCAATCAGGGAAACGATCACAACTAATAAATTTACCATATTTTCCAGTTCTAATTACTAACTCACCCCCCTCTTCTTTCCCACACTCAGGACAAGGCTTATTTAGTTTTTCAACAGGAATAGCAACTCTTTCTGCATTTTCAATCACATCTTCAATCTTATCGCTCAAAGGGCTCCAGAAATCCTTAACAATCTTCTTCCACTGTTTATTGCCTTGGGAAATCTCATCTAAATCATCTTCCATTTTGGCTGTAAAATCATAATCCATAATTTTTGGAAAACAATCTAATAAAAAGTCGCTCACAGTCGTTCCAATAGCAGTTGGCTTAAAATATTTATTTTCTTTGTCAGCATAAGCTCTTCCCTGAATTACTGAAATGATTGAGGCATAGGTACTTGGACGACCAATCCCTCTTTTTTCTAACTCTCTAACCAAAGAGGCATCATTATATCTGGCTGGAGGCTTAGTAAATTTTTGCGCCGCATTAATATCAAGGTAATCAACAGATTGCCCTTGGCTTAATTCTGGTAGATTGCGGTCATCTGCTCCTGGAAAAAGTTTTGTCCAACCATCAAATTTAAGAATAGAACCATTGACACTCAACTGATATTTATTTTTATCGTGCTTAGGATTAATCGCTTCAATTAAAACCTTTGTTTGATCGTAAACGGCTGGTGTCATTTGGCTGGCAACAAAACGCCGCCAAATCAAATCATATAGCTTGGCATGGTTTTCTCCGAGCTTCTTGCCTTTGCTGGCAACATCGACTTTAGTTAAATTAATATCAGTAACCCTAATTGCCTCGTGAGCTTCTTGTGCATTTTTTGATTTGCCTTTGAATATGCGCGGCGATTTAGGCAAGTATTTGGAACCATATTGGTTCTTAACGTGATCGCGGGCCATTGCTAAGGCCGCCTTGCTCAAATTAACGGCATCAGTGCGATGATAAGTAATAAGACCCTCTTCATATAATTGTTGCGCCAAAACCATGGTCTGCTTAGCTGAGAAATACAAACTATGAGCTGCAGTTTGTTGTAAGGTTGAAGTTGTAAGCGGCGACTTACTAAAACGCCTTCTTTTTTTACGCTTAATGCTCTCAACTTCATACGCTGCTTGCTTTAAATCAGTTAAAACTGGCTTTACATCCTCTTCGCAACCAGGTTGATAGCGCTTATCGTTAATTTTCCAAACTCGAGCAATAATTACTTCATCAGGCAAATCCTTTTTTTCTTTTCCATCCTCAAAAATCTTTTTCAATTCTAGCTTCTTTGAATCGGGTGAAAGTGCCACATCTAATTCCCAATATTCTTCAGGTTTAAAAGCCTCTCTTTCCTTTTCTCGCTCAACAATTAAACGTAAAGCAACAGATTGAACTCTCCCTGCTGACAAGCCACGTCTCACCTTTCTCCACAAAACTGGAGAAATCTTATAACCAACTAACCTATCTAAAACTCTTCTTGCCTGCTGAGCATCGACTAAATCCATATTAATCTCACCTGGCTTTTCAATTGCTTTCAAAACAGCATTTTTGGTAATTTCATTAAAAGTTGACCTATGAAAAACATTCTTATTCTTAACTCCAGTTTTTTCCAACAAATGCTTAACATGCCAAGCAATTGCTTCACCTTCTCTATCAGGGTCCATTGCTAAATAAATTGAATCAGCCTTTTTTGCTAGACTTTGCAGTTTCTTAACTACTTTTCCTTTACCTTTAGTAACAACGTACTTAGGTTCGAAATTATTTTCTAAATCCACTCCTAACTTGCTTTTTGGCAAATCTCTCACATGACCCACAGAAGCCTCAATTTCAAAATCCTTATCCAGATATCCTCCTAATTTTCTCGACTTAGTTGGCGACTCAACAATAACTAGCTTCATAAAAACCTTAATTTTTTTAATTACTGTAATAAAAGGTATTAAACCCCAGGGCAAGCCCTGGACTCAATATTCCCAAGGCAAGCCTCTGGGCATTAGAGCATAAAGTTTTAATAAACTTAAATTAACTTATATTTTATGTATTTTATTGGCCAATCTTTTTTTCGGCGTAATTAACAAAAAAAGAATGTGTCTTTTTAATATAACAAATAATAGATTATTGCTGTCTAGTTGCCATCTAGCTACCTAGTTGCCATCTATAAAATTGTTGCTATCTATTAATTAACTGACTAGATTACCATAAAACAAAACAAGAAAGCAAAAAAGAGGATGTTTGCTAATCCCATCAAGAAGACCTAGACTTAAAATCATTTTCAGCTCACAAACCAATAATTTGCCTGGTGTTTGATTAAACCTCTTAATTCCAAACACGACAACTTTGCCAATACTATTTGAATTGGTATGCCTAAGCTTTCTGCAATTTGATCAGATGTTTGCATTTGAATTAAGAGCTGATTGTATACTTTTCGTCCAACTGGGTCCAACTGGGCCTCTATTAGAATTGAGCCAGCTTCTCCTTTCTTTTTATTCTCAATTGACCCTTTTTTTATATCAAGCCAATTATGAGCAGACAGATTTTCCAAAATATCAGTCCCACTAGTCACAAGTTGGGCTCCCTGGTTTATCATCTGCTTAACTCCCTCACTATAACGAGAGGTAATTGAACCAGGGATTGCGAAAACGTCTCTTCCATAATCAAGAGCATAACCGACTGTTATTTGAGTCCCACTGTTTTCAGCCGCTTCAATTACAACTGTAGCCAATGCTATGCCAGCAATAATTCTGTTTCTTTGAGGAAAAGTTCCTTTAGTGGGTCGAGTCCGAGGAGGATACTCGCTAATAAAAGCAGAGTTTTTAGACTGGAGCATTTGTTTTAAAATCTTATTATGAGTTCGCGGATAAATGTGATTAAACCCATAGCCCAAAACCCCAATCGTTTTGCCCTGATTGATCAAAGCTTGCTCCTGAGCAAGCACATCAACTCCATACATAAAACCAGAAACAATTGTTGCACCTGCCCTTACTAATTTAGCTACAATTTTTTTTGTAACAAAACGACCATAGGGGGTTATATTTCTCGTCCCAATGACAGCAATCGGGATTTTTTGGTCAATCTTAAGCGAACCTTTGACATAAATAATTGGAGGTTTGTCCTCAATTGTTTTAAGCCACTGTGGGTACTCAACATCCTTATAACTGTAGACCGAAATTTGTTGTTTTTCTAATTCTTTTTTGTATGATGAAATTTTATACTCTTTTTTATGTTTTCTAATTGATTTAACAATGTTATCATTTAAACCAATTCTGTGATAAAGCCCTACATCACCCACCCAAAAATCAAGCCAAGATATTCGGTTTTTGTACAAAAATTTTTTTATTTTAGCAAATGTTTTTCTACCAATTCCTTTGACTGCTAAAGCCATTGCCCAATGATATTTTTCATCATTGTCAAATTTTTTATTAGAAATATTACCACGATTGCTCACAGCAATATCTAATAACTTAAAACTGAAAATATAATGAAGTTACTCTCCCCTAATCCAGTCAACTATTGTTGCCACCACCGGACCAGCATGCTCTGATCCCTCCTTAAAAGGCTCTCTCTCATCACTCTCTATTAGGACTACAATCACTAGCTTCTCTGGAAAGCCATTCTCTTTTACTAGCTTAAGCCACTTTTCTCTCGCTGCCTGACCATCCATCTTGAAACTGTTTTCTGAGACATTTTCTTCTTCAGAATCCTGCTTTACTTCTTTTTCTTTTATGGAATCAACTTTTAAGTCTTGAGTTAGTTGATCTTCTTCAACCCCAACAATTGCAGCCAACCAGCCATGAGTTTTGCGATATCCTCTTTCGTCGGCAGATCCAAACTCAGCTGTTCCAGTCTTACAAGCTAAGGCTCCTGCGCTTATCAGCTGGTCTATATTGCCCTGCAAATCTGCTGAATACTTAAAAAGCGGATAAGCAGTTCCCCCAGACTTACACGCACTCAACATACCCTGAAAAATTAGGCTGAGATGATCGTCACTCAGCCCCAAACCCTGACAATGTTCTCTTTCTTCTTGATTAACTATTCTCGGATGACATACTTCCCCTTTATTAGCTAAAGCCTGAACTAATTGGACAATTTGCAAAGGAGAAGCGAGCATATCACCCTGACCAATTCCAAAATGATAAGTATTGCCCAAATACCAAGGCTGTCCTTGAATTTTCTCTTTCCAATCCGGATCAGGAACTAAGCCAATTGCTTCTCCAGGTAATTCTATTCCAGTTTTTTGTCCAAAACCAAATTGTCGAGCTTGCTCAGCCAGTGCCGTCGGCCCTGTCCATTCAGCAACTTTATAAAAAAAGATGTCATTACTTCTGGCAATCGCTTGAATCAAGGCAATTTCGCCTTCTGTCCGACCATATTGGGTGTAATACCAATTAGAATACTGATAGTCACCTACCTTTAACACCCCCTCATCAAGAACAGTGGTATCTTGGTCAATTGCTTCTTTGTTTAACCCTGTGATAGCTGTCACCAATTTAAAAATCGAAGCGGGTGGATAAAGACCGCTAATTGCTCGATTGAAAAAAAGATTGCGCTCGTCTTTAAAATAACGCTGTACATTTTCCTGCCTTTGTCTTTCAAGTCTGTCTTCCAACAAAGAATAACTCATATCATTGGCATTAAAACTAGGCTTGCTGACACTAGCAAGAATTTGTCCATTAGCAGCATTGGCCATGATAACCACACCCTGATTTTGACCCAATGCTTGATAAGCAACTTGAGCCAAATAAGGATCAAGACTTGTTTGAACATTTTGCCCAGCCTCTGTCTCTATGCTCTTAAAAAGACGCTGCTTCTCCCCCAAGGTATTAACCTCATAAATTTTATAACCGTCTCTTCCATGCAGTTTTTCCTGGAAATGTTTTTCTAAACCCATTTTTCCAATCCAATCATCAGGCTTTAATTCTTCATGATTGAGCAGGTCGTCGGCACTAACTGGAGACACATAGCCTATAATATGAGCTAGTGACGATGGATAGCGATAAAAACGTCTGAGTTCATAGGTCACAGCAGCCGAATTACTAGCGATTAAACGTAGAGCTTCATCGCGACCAACCTCAGTCTTTTTTGAAAATAGTTGATTAACATCCTCAACCTGATAATAAAGTTTTTTGTTAAAAACTAATGGTTGTTGATATCTATCTAAAAAAACGCCTCTAACAGCCGGAATTTTTTGTCGATAGAAACGATTTTCCTCAGCCAAATCCAAATAATGATCGCCTGTTATTACTTGTAAATGAAATAGTCTAAATACAAAAAGACTGCCTAAAAATAGGATACAGATTAAATAGATGCCATTGATAATTAGTTGCTCTTTTTTTGATCTCATTTCTCCCACCTCTTAAATTGTTATTTTTTGATCAAACAAGCTAACTAACAGCTTTGTTTTGTGCTGCCGATATTCAGAATTGAAAATTCTCAACCACACCAAGATTAACAAATAACTACCAACTAATTGAAACAAGGTAAAAACAGTTAGTCTGATCTGGATTGCCCAAATCAGAACAATGTTTATTAAGAGCACTGCTAATAAAAATCTTCTTCTCTTACTTTTTACCAGCTTGTCACCCCAGCGAACAAAAACGTAGCCCAATAATAATAATAGCCAGGCTAAAGACCAAAAAAAATTAAAAAATAAACTCAGCATTAGTGACAAGCTTAACAAGATTGCTAGTAACCTTCCCCCTTGATTCTTAACTTTTTCCAACCAAATGAGTGTTATTAAAATAAATAAAAAAGGGAGGCCTATCACCCGCTCTAAACTCAGAATATAAATTAATGCCAGATATTTTAGGACTGTTGTAATGACTTTCATAAATTTAATAGTCTCACCTCACTTCAACTAATTTAGCCTCATAAAACGAAACGTATTGTTCAATCACCGCCTGTTTAACTGCTGCGCAAGGACCAGTTTCGACACTTCTAATATTTCCAATGTAGATATCAGGAGAAATTCCTTTCTGACCAACAGTTACCACCCTTTCTCCAACCTTAATATCTGCCTCCAAAGGAACTTGGCTTAGAATAACCCTTCTGCTTTTACCAACAACCAATCCCTCTACCCCAGATTCTGTTTTTGCTAAAATTGGATTTGTTTCACTTTGCCAGAGCAAATTGACATAAGCTAAGTTCTCTTCCACTTTGGAAATAGTACCCACTAATGTCTGCGCCACTAAAACTGCCGAGCCTTTATTAAGCCCTGACTCTGAACCTAGCGCAATTGCTGGTTGGGCAAAGGATAAAACTGGTCGAGAAATTTTAGTTTCAGCTAACTTACGATCGTTGTTTTCAATTAATTGCCTTAATTCTTGATTCTCTTTTTGCAAACGGCCCAGCTCACTTAGATTAGCCTCAGCTTCAGTCAATTTTCTCTCCAGATCTTGAATTCTTCTTGCAGAATGATGCATTTTATTGATTAAACTAAAACTACTCACTACTTGACCACCAATATTGACATTAAGTTGAAGAAGGCGTCGAGCCTGCGGTTCCAGCTGGTTTTTCAACTGCTGACTCAAACCCAACCAATCAAATAAAACCAAAACAAAACTGATAGCCAGAAAAAATTGCCACAAATATCTTTTTTTTATATGGAGGGAGAGAAACAGCCTGTTTATCATTGGTAATCAAATTTTAAGTCAATGTTAGTCTAAACTCAACTTCTGGCCTAATCCTTTAACCACATCGAGATATGGATCATCTGCTTGATAAGCCTGTGTTTGCAATTGATTAAAAATAAAACTATCTAAACCATTTAGCAAGCTACCGCCCCCTGTTAAATAAATTCCATTTTCTAGAGCTGAAACAATTAAACTTGAATCTACTTGAGAAAAAATTAATTTAATTTCTGAAATTAAATTAAACATTATTGCTTGTAAATCTTGAGCAAAGTCATTGAAGCAAATAGTTTTTGTCACAACTAGATTATCAATTAAATCAACCCCACGGATATTAGTTCGATTTTGCACACTTGTCTCAACCTCGGGCTGAAGTAAATCAGGGAATTGGAATTTGATTTTTTCTGCACTTTGCCAGCCAACATTTAAATTGTATTTCTGTCTCACTAATGCCTGAATCATTTGAGTAATTGCTTGCGAGCCAAATTGCAAAGTTGCTAGTTTCACTGGAGCTCCATTCACAAAAATACCTAGTTCTGTTAGATTGTAGCCCAAGTCTAGTATCACTAAATTAGACTGCTTAAACTGATCGTTAGTCCGCAATGAAAAATTGTTAAAAACAGCCTCGGCTTTAGTTAAACTTCTAATTTGATTTAAGCCGACACGCTTAAAAACATCGTGAAAAACGTCTTTATCTAAATCAGTTGCCGCTGAGGGTAAAGCAAAAATTACTGAGCCCCGCCCCATTAATGGCAGTGGTTGTCTAATCTTCTTTTTTTTAAAAATAGCCTGTAAAAAATTGACTGCTTGTTTTTTATCAAAAATAACTCCAGTTTTAAAAGGAAAAACTACCTCTGTTCCAGGAGGCTGTTTGTCTTTCAGGGCTAATGCATCTGCTCCTATATTCAAAATTGAATCAGATTCCAGACTTCGAAGGTAGCAGCTTGGTTGATTAAAAATCAGCTGATCCTCCACCATCATTCTTGTAAAAAGACCACCTAGATCTAGGGTCAGATTGTTATATCGACCTAAAAATAAATTAAATTTAGAAGATAAGCTACTAAAACGACTCATGAAACCCTTAATTCGGCTGATAATATTAGCTCTCTACTTAGAACTAATTTGGTTGAGCAGTTTTGTGCCAGAAGCCCATTTATTTTGATTATATAACTCCTGAGCCTGTGAAATTTTGTTTTGTTTTGTTTGATCTCCTGCATAAAACTTTTTCATTGCTGCTACTCTTTCCAAGACCAATTCCTCTTTTAATTCTAAAGCTTTTTCTAACATAATCTCCTCCAAATCAGGAATCAATTTATCCAAATATTGAATAATTTTGTCTTGTTTATCCAAATCATTTAAATCTTTGTCGTCCAAAATTTGATCAATATCTTTTTTTTCAGCAGTTGTAACTAGGAGAGGCAAATCGTTTTCCAAAAAATCCTCCCAAATAACTTGTTGCAACTCATCCAGAAATTGTTCCTTTTCCTCTTGATCTCCACCCTCCACTCCCAGCAAAGTAAAAATATTTTGTTCCTCTAATTTCTCACTGTTTTTTTTATTATTTTTTTTATTATTTTTTTTATCATCATGGCCATTATCGGCTTTAGTAAATTCGTTCTTATTCGGTTTACCCTGGTTTGACTTGGAAGCAGATTTATTTTGCTTATCAACTTTAATTTTTGGTTCTTGAATAGTCTTGGGCATTTGGGGTTTTCCTTTAGAAGGCATCTGGGTTGGTTGCTTTTCCTCCTGCTTTTTCTCCTGCTTTGATTCTGTTTTTTGTACTGGCGGCTGGTAAGAGTTAACATAATCAACCTGATCTGTAGTTTTATCTTGAGCAGTTGTCTTAGCCTGAACATCCTGGCTATTTTGAGCTGGTTTATTGTAGGGACCGTTTGGCGGTTTAGAATTGGTTGGTTTTTGGGCAAACATATTTCCTTTTAATTAGTTACTAATTCTAATGTAGCAAAAAAATAGTGAATTGAGGAGGATGTCTAGAAAACATGTCGTAGAAAACAAACCGTCTAAAAAATAAACCCTAGTCAAACTATAACCATTCCAAATTAATTAGCTTAATTATCATTAACTCTTAAACCTAGTATCTTCTTTTAGAAGACAAAACGCTGAGGGCTCTCCCTCAGAAATGAGCTTCTTTAAGCTAATATTAATTTGCGAATTTATTGAAGTATAATACCCCCATGAGAAATAATAGCTTTATCAAAACCAAGGCACTTGATTCTCAACTAAAAAAATTTATTTTTATCTGTTTTAATCTTTTGTTGTTTATCACTCCGTTTCTTTTTACATGGAACAATGAGGAATTGTTTGAATTTATCAAAATGTTATTCGTCTATGGAATGACGACTATTATTACTACTTTATGGATTGGGCGCATCATTGTGAGAAAAAGCCTAGTTTTTAGAAAAACTAAAATCGATATTCCATTAATAATATTTATTGCTTCTCAAATCCTGGCCACAGTTTTTTCAATTCACCCAAGAACCTCTATTTTTGGTTACTATACTCGATTTCATGGTGGGCTTCTTTCAACAGTCAGCTATGCTCTGCTCTACTGGGCTTTCGTCAGCAATTTATCAAAAAAAAGTATTAGACTGCTTCTGCTTACACTTATGACAGCGGGTGGTCTGATCAGCTTGTATGCAATCCCAGAACATTTTGGTCATTCTTTAAGCTGTCAACTAATTCACGGTCATTTTGATGTTAGCTGCTGGGTGCAAGATGTGCAAAACCGCGTTTTTGCCAGTTTTGGACAACCCAACTGGCTAGCAGCTTTTTTAATCACTTTGATTCCTATTAATATCACTCTTTATCTAACGACAAAACATAAAAAACAAAATTGTTTGCAGAAATGGCTATTATTGCTCAACTCTTTTTTAATGACGACAGCATTGCTTTTTACAAAATCTAGATCAGGATTTCTCGGCTTTGTGGCTGGATTGGCGATCATGAGCTTATTATTGCTAATTGCCCACCCTACCATTATTAATGTTCTTAAAAAGAATAGCAGAAGCAAAAAAAATAGAGGGAAGGAACTTCTTAAGTCAGCTGGTCTCATTTTATTAAGCTTGATTCTACCAATAATAATTTTTGGCAGCCCCTACTCTTCTCCTGTCACAAAATTTATTAAAACGAACAAAATTAATCAAGAATCAGTTGATAAACAAGCTAAAAAAACAATTGATCTAAATATTTCGGGAACTGATTCTGGAGATATTAGAAAAATAGTGTGGAAAGGGGCCCTGCAAGTCTGGAAACGTTATCCTATATTTGGATCCGGAGTTGAAACTTTTGCTTACAGCTACTATCAAGATAGACCAATGGAGCATAATTTGGTTTCTGAGTGGGATTTTCTCTACAACAAAGCGCATAATGAATTTTTAAACTATTTGGCAACTACTGGCATTGTTGGACTAACCGCTTATTGTCTTATGCTTGGATCATTTTTCTATCTGGCTTTGACTATGATTATTAAACTTAATTCGCATAAACATAAAAAGTCAGAAGAAAACATATTATTAACTACTGCGATTGCAGCGGGAATTAGTGCATTAGTCATCTCAAATTTTCTAGGATTTTCAACTGTAGCTGTCAGTATCTTGCTCTATATTTTGCCAGGCTTCATCATCGTGAATTTAGAAGAAGGACTATTAATAAAAAAAACAAACAAACTAGAAAAGCTGGGGTTATTTAATCTAATTAGCCTATTACTTAGCGGATTAATCGGAATTCATTGTTTATTAGGAGTCTACAAAATTTGGAAAGCTGATACACTCTTTGTTCAAAGCAAGAGCTTGATCAATCTTAATGAATATCAAGAAGGAGTCTTAAAACTACAAACAGCAATCCAACTAGCTCCCAAAGAAGCTCTTTTTTATGACGAACTAGCTAGCTCATACAGTGATATTGCCTTACAATTTAATCAGATAAATGAAGCCTCTGCGGCCACTGAGTTTAACGATCTAGCCATTAAAGCCTCCGATAGAGCTTTAAAGTTGAATTCAAGACATCTTAATTTTTACAGAACTAGAATTAACCTTTATACTCGATTAGCTTTCATTGACCCGGATAATTTAAACCATGCGATTGAAACTCTTGAATCTGCCCGGGAGTTAGCTCCAACAAACCCTAAATTGGTTTACCAATCAGCTTTGATTAGATCAACACAAGATGAGCTAGAAGAGGCAGTAGAACTATTAGAGCTAGCTCTTGAAATGAAGCCAAATTATCATCAAGCAAGGTATAAATTAGCTGAAATATTTTTAGAAGACAAACAATACTCACAAGCAAAAAAACACTATCAATATATTTTAAAACAGGTACCAAGCGATTTTAACGTCAAAAACAAAATAGAAGCAATTGAAGCTTCAGCTAGTGCTCAAGATAAAAATTAACAATTAATTTAGTGGGCTTCCAATGCTCAAGATAATTAAACATATATATCAAGATTACCAAATCCCTCCCAACTGGCAGGAACATATGGTTTTTACTGCTTCGCTGGGTAAAATTATTTGCCAAAATTGGGTTAAAGAGAAATTTAACCAAGATTTGGTCGTAACTGCCCTTCTGCTTCATGATATAGGAAACATTGTCAAATTTAATCTTGAACCAGGTGCTCCCAATCTACTTATGGACCAAGACAAGATCAATTACTGGCGCCAAGTCCAAAAAAAGTTTAGAAAAAAATATGGTTTGAGAGCTGATCAAGCCAATCTAGCAATAATTGAAGAACTCCGCCCTCACCCTAAAATTAAAAAAATTATGGAAGAGCATTACTTCGAATTTATTCCTAAAATAAACGAAAGAGAGAAAGATTGGGAAAGTAAAATAGTTTTTTATTGTGATCTGAGATTTGATCCAGCCGGGATTACTTCCATAAAAGATAGGATTAAAGACTTGCAAAATAGATATAAAGATAGAGATGATACCTGGAGGGATCAAAAAAAATTCCGATCTCGAGTCAACAATTGCTTGCAGCTGGAAAAACAACTAAATCAGCTGACTACAATTGATCTTGAAAAAATCAGTCAGGATGAAATCGACCAACTTGCTGAGAAACTTTACAACAAAAAAATTAAATTAGATCTTTATTAGTAGATGCTTAACTATATTATAGTAGTTAATCTATTTCTGCTATGATTAAAGATATAAGGAAAATCAATTATAATACTAATCTATGGACATAATTACTGCTCCACATACTACTTTAAGAACAAAGGCTAATCCAGTGAAAAATCTGGATAATAAAATGATTGACTTCATCCATAATTTAGCCACTTCTTTGGAGGACCAGCAAGATCCTCCTGGCGTAGGATTGGCGGGTCCACAAGTTAATAGAAAAATTAGAGCTTTCGCTATCCGTCCAGTTGAAAACAGATCCAGCAAATTACCATCACCACAAGTATTTGTGAATCCAAAAATTGTTGATCATAGCACTAAACAAGTTTTGGGAGTAGATGAAAAGAAACCTGATCTAGAAGGATGCCTTTCTATTCCCAAAATATACGGACCAGTTCTACGCTGGGAATGGGTTGATTTAAAATACCAGATTTTAAAAAAGAATAAGCTTATTAAAAAGAAACAGCGCTTTAAAAATTTTACTGCAAGAATTGTTCAACATGAGCTTGATCATCTTAACGGCGTTCTATTCACAGATTATCTACTAAAACATAATCTTCCAGCCTATATTAAAGAAAAAAATGGGTTAGTCGAATTGTCTGATAGATCAATCTTACAAGTATATTAAATATCAATTGTCAAAATTATCCTGCAATGAATTCACCTATTACCCTAGCTGTTGCTGGAACCACTGCCCATACTAAAAAATGTGCTCAAGCATTAATTAAATCAAAAAAATTTCAATTAGCCTGGGCTTTAACTCCGCAAGCAAAACCATCTGGCAAAAATCAAGAAAAAAAAATAAATCCTTTTCACGAATGGACCCAAGAACAAACAGATGGCGTTATCTTAGTCAAAAATACGATTAATTCAGACACCAAAAAATCAATTGAAGCCCTTAATAATAAAAATCCAGCTCAACTACTATTAGTAGTAGACTTCGGTTACTCAATCCCTAACTGGCTATTACAACTTCCTACTATTGCTCCAGTTAACATTCATCCTTCAAACCTACCACGCTGGAGAGGTAGTTCTCCGGGTCAATATCTACTTCTTGCCGGAGATAAATCCTCTGCCGTCACTGTTATGAAATTAAATAACCAATGGGACCAGGGACCGATTATTAAACAAATCCCGTTTGAAATAGAAGAAAAATGGAATTATCAAAATTATTATCAACATAGTTTTGAGTTAGTAGCAAAAGAACTGGTCAAAATTATTCTCGATTTTGTAAAAAATTCAAGTGTAGCCCAGCCGCAAGCAATAAATTCCCCAACGCAATTAGCTTTAAAGATTAAAAAAAGTGATGCTTTTCTCCCTTGGCCAATCATCAGTCAATTCATGAGTCAAAAACAGCTTGGTCAAAAGCCACAAGAATTAGATCTAGAGGAAGCCCTTAAATTATTGTCTAACAAGTCTTTACTAAAAAAACATCTAAAAACAACTATTGTTGATGAGTGGCCAGAATTAATTGAGCGGGCCAGCCGTGCTTTTTCTCCTTGGCCTAAACTCTGGACAAAAATTCCTACAAAAAAAGGTGAAAAAAGAATGCAACTTCTTAGCCTTGCTCCTGTTCTCTCAGAGAGTAAAGAAGGCTTGCTTTTAGAAAAAGTTAAAATTGAAGGGCAAGATGTAGCCTTGTGGAACCAAGTTAAAAATATCCTCAGTTAAACAAAAAATTCTAGGCTTAATTTAAGTCAAGTCAGATTCTAATTAAAGGAAAAAATGAGATCACTCCCGCGGGCTAAAACTTGGGTTATTCTCGAAGGGGTAGATTAGGCTTTACTCTGCCCTGTCTCTTCAGGCTTTTTCCAATGGGTGGTTACGCCTTGTTTTTTAAGCATGCGCAAAACTTTAGTTGGAACCTTGTAGCGGTGTCTTTTACCATCAATCATTACTGTTACTGTGTGCAGATTGCGTTTGAAAGTACGTTTGGTTCGCTTTTTTGAGTGGGAAACATTGTTGCCAATGTGCCCCAACTTTGGGAATTTATAATCAAAGCTTTTCATAATGAATATGAATTTTAACATTCAGGCCCTGTCCTGGCAAACGTAATTGGTTCTATGAGCAAGAGTGTGGTTACACCCCAGACAGCTACTTGAGAAGGCAAAGTCGTACGTACAGGTTTTTTAGCAGTAAAAACCATAGTCTATTCAAATAATTAGATAAAAAACTTACAATTAAAAAAGAAGGGAATTTTTAGCAAATTGCATAACCTCATTAGAAGCAAAATTTCGGATTAACTAGACATATACTGATTTGCCCGCTGAATTGATGTTCAGCCTCTCAACAGAATAGAATAAAAAAGTAGTTTTAGCTAATTT
>JAYEJP010000016.1:13631-24935 GCA_034660615.1 Patescibacteria group bacterium | reverse complement strand
GGGATAGAAAAAAACAAAACTAGACTCATTGTAGCAAGGAGGGATTTTACAAATGCTTTTCTTAATCTGTTTTGATTGTTTTTGATTTTAGTAAAAATTGGAATAGTACTATGATGAACAGATTTTGAGATTTGATAATTAGCTTTATGAGTCAAGCTGTATGAATTATGATAAATGCCCAAACTATAAGTGTTGGTTAAACGTCCAATTAAGAAATCATCCATTTGTTCGGAAAGATAATTAAGCAGAGAGCTAATACTGAGCCATTTGGTATTACTAAATATTTGTTTAGCTCTTGATGGTAGGTATTGGAAAATTGGTTTCTTTTTAAAGAAAATAAAAGAGATTAAGACTTCAAAAAGGGCTGCTACCACCATGCCTAAAGCTAAAGCTAGAGCTGATTTGAGAATAAAGCCGAATAAGATTGATAGAATAATCTCCGCTGCCAAATAACTAAAACGATAAACAGTATCCTGAAAAAATAACATTTTTTTATGTAGAATTACGATGTAGGGATTAATAAATCCTTTAATCACAGGAATTAAAGCAGCAACTGAAGTCAACATTAAAAGCTGTGGTTGGTCAAAAAATTTGCTCATCCCCAGTCCTAAAACAATCATCAAGCTACCGATAACAAAACCGCGAACAATAGCAATCACCCAAGCAGTATTAAGAAAATATTTTACAGAATGCTTAGACTGCAAGATGGTTAAATTAACACCAGTCTGAGTGATTGACTCGCTGATACCTAGCGCAATTGCTGTTAGGGAAAATAGTCCAAAATCATCAGGACTTAAGAGTCTTGCCAAAAAATATATTTTTACCAGACTAAGAAAATAAGTTAGAAATTTTAAAATTGTTTGCCAGCTAAAACCTGAAACTGCTTGTTTTGTATAACCCATGCTCATCATTATAAAACAGGTTGAGTTAGTATAAGTAGCTATTTTTGGGCTCAACTTAAATTAAGCCTATTTTTAAGTATGCAGGTGATATTGTGGTTAAAGAGGATTTTTGAATATGTAGGTGATATTGCGGTTAAGCAGGATTAGAATGTAAGATAAATAATGCTAGGCGATACTTAATTCTGATTACACCTATAGCTTGCTTGAGGAGAACAAATTAGAACGTGGATTCACTCTCAGAAATTAGTACATACTTAGTTAATAGCAATTAGTTAATACAAATTTACGAACTTATTTAAATATGAATGTTTTTTTGCAAAAAATAGGGGAATTTTTTCTTGATATCATCGAGACACTTGTAATCTCCCTTTCAATCTTTCTAGTAGTTTATTTATTTTTACTTCAGCCACATCAGGTAAATGGACAATCAATGGTGCCCAATTTTCAAAGTGGCGAATATGTTCTTACTGATAAAATTAGTTATAAAATTGGAGAGCCAAAGAGAGGTGATGTGGTTGTTTTTCATGCCCCTTCTTCAGCCCATTGTCCCAAAGGAACAGGCTGTGATTTTATTAAACGAGTGCTGGGTTTACCAGGCGAAATGATTGAGGTAAAAAACAATCATGTTTATGTAAATTCTGTTCCTTTGAACGAGGAATACATTCCGGAAGATTTTGAGACCTCAGCTGGTGATTTTGTTCGCCATCGCACCACCACTCTTTCACAAAATGAATATTTTGTTTGCGGAGATAATCGCCCCTACTCTAGTGATTCTCGTGCTTGGGGTCCAATAAAAAAAACAGATATTATTGGGCGAGCCTTTTTTCGATATTGGCCACCAGAATCGATGGGGACAATTAAGGATGTTGGCTATTAAACAGATTCTTCCAGTAAACGGATTCTGTCCAGAGTTAATTGTTAACTATTAGAAACTCATGGAAACACTTTTTCAACAATTTCTAAGTCACTTTCCTCAATTTAATTTTAAGCAAAATTATCCACTTTCCAAACTTACCTATTTCAAAATTGGTGGGCCGGCAGAAGTATTAGTTAGAATTCAAGAAAAAAATGCTTTTGTTGATTTGATTAGATTTTGTAGAGAGAAATCTATCAAATTTACTATTTTGGGGGGTGGCAGCAATGTAGTAATTGCTGATCAAGGTTTATCAGGCTTAGTCATAATACCGGAACACGAACACTTATTGGAAATCTCAGCTAATAATCAAGGAAAAGTTATTCGGGTAGATTCAGGCATCAGTATGGGAAAACTTATTAACCAAACAATAAATCTAGGTCTAGCTGGCCTTGAGCCGTTTTACAGTATTCCAGGTAAACTTGGCGGAGCAATCTACACTAACGCTCATTATCAAGGTGTTTTGATTGGTGATTTGGTATTGCAAGTTGAAGTGTTGAACCTTCAAAATGAGGTGCAGATAGTAGATCAGAAAGACTGTCAATTTCAGTATGATTTTTCTCGTTTTCAAAAAACAGGCGAAATTATTTTAAGTGCAGACTTTAAATTGGTTTTAGGAGATAAGCAAAAGTCTAGAGAAAAAATCAAAGAATATACTCAGCACCGCGCTCAAACCCAACCTTTAGACTTACCCAGTAGTGGGTGCATTTTCAAAAATTTGCTCAATAACGATGATTTGAAACAACTTTTTCCTCAATTTGCTAAGAAAGAATATGTGCCAGCTGGTTTTTTAATTGATCAGGCTGGTTTGAAAGGTTTGAAAGAAAATGACGTTGAAGTTAGTCAAAAACATGCTGCCTTTTTTGTTAATCAGGGTGAGGGTACTGCATGTGATGTTAAACAATTAGTCAAAAAAGTCAAAGCTGTAGTTAAAGATAAATTTAATGTCAAACTTGAGGAAGAAATTTTTTACTTGCAGTAAAATAATCGTTCTAACCACTTTTGGCTTTATTCATTAGCCAATATAACGTAAGATACAGTAGCTATATGAATCAAAGATTGTCAAAACCACAAAAACTAATTATTCAAGGCGGCACCCCTTTAAGCGGGGTAGTGAGACTAGGCGGTGCAAAGAATGCTTCGTATAAATTGATGATTTCTTCAATAATGGCAAGCTCGGAATCGAGAATTCTGAATTTGCCAAAAATTGCTGACGTTGAGCGGGTAGCAACAATCATTGAGGAATTAGGGGGGAGCATTAAAGACTCAGGGACTAAAACCTTACTTGTTGATCCTAGAGATATTAGTAAATTCGAGATTGATCTTAGGCATGGAAAAGCTTCAAGAGCTTCTACTCTTTTTCTAGGACCTTTGTTAGCAAAGTTCAAACAGGCTAAAGTTCCCTTGCCCGGTGGAGATAAGATTGGCAAAAGACCTTTAGGAAGACACTTGATCGGACTAGAAAAATTGGGCGTTAAATGGAAACATCAAGATGATTTTCTTGAGTTAAAAACCAATGGTTTAAAAGGAACAAATTATACCTTTAAAAAAAATACTCATACTGGAACAGAAACTTTAGTCATGGCAGCGGTGATGGCAGACGGAAAAACAGTTTTAGAAAATGCAGCTGAAGAACCAGAAATTGATGACCTGATTAATTACCTGAATCAAATGGGCGCCAGAATTAGAAGAAGAGCTTTTAGAACAATTGAAATTGAAGGTGTCAATGAATTGCATGGAGCAATTCATAAAGTTACACCAGATAGAAATGAGGCTGTTAGTTATGCTTGTGGTGCTTTGGCTACTAAGGGAGACATTGTGATAGAAAATGCTCGCCGAGAAGATTTAAGTGCTTTTATTGATAAGGTACGCGAGGCTGGTGGTGGAGTAGAAGAGGGTCAATATGGTGTGCGTTTTTATTACAAGGAACCGCTCAGGGCAACTGATGTTGTTACTGAGATTCATCCTGGATTTATGACAGACTGGCAGCCTTTGTGGGCAACTTTAATGTGTCACGCTCAGGGAGAAAGCATTATTCATGAGATAATAATGCAAAATCGTTTTCAATATGTTTCTCATTTAAAACAAATGGGTGCAAAAATTGAAGAAATTAAGCCTAATGTCACTCATCCAGAAAAGCTTTACAATTTTAATTGGGAAGATTGCAAAGAAAGTGATATTCATGCTATAAAAATTACTGGTCCGACTAGTTTTGTTGGAGGAGAATTTGAGGTGCATGATTTACGTGCAGGAGCCACTATTTTGTTGGCTGCAATTAGTGCCAAAGGTCAAACTGTATTAAGTAATGTTGATCAAATTGATCGAGGTTATGAAAATATTGATCAAAAATTAAGATCATTAGGAGCTAATATTAAAAGGGAGTGATTATGAATTCACCAGGTTTATTTCTAGGGTTATTAATTTTTTCTTTTATTTTAACTAGTGTCGCTATTGTCCCTTTTATTAATTTGCTTTACGCTTTGCGCTTCAGAAGAGCTAAGCAAGATCATACGCGTGATATGTTTGGCAAGGAAACACCGGTTTTTAATAAATTTCACAAAAAGAAAGAAGGCACGCCAATCGGAGGCGGCTTATTAGTGATAATGGTAGTGGCTTTAGTTTTTGCTGTAATTTTACCGATTCTGCACTTATTAGGAATTGAACTAACTAGTGTTTATGCTAATTATCAGGCAGAAGTAAACGTAATTTTCTTCACCTTTTTATCCTTCGCCTTATTGGGTCTATATGATGACATTAAGAAATTTTTTGGTTTTAAGAAGTCAGGTTTTTTTGGTTTGCGTTTGAGATTTAAGCTGCTTTTACAAATAGTTTTGGCTGTAATTATTGCCTTTATGTTGCATAATAATCTAGGAATTTCTTTTCTTCACATTCCTTTCATTGGAACTTTTCGTTTAGGTTGGTTTTACATACCTTTTGCTGCGTTTGTTATTGTAGCTTTTGCTAATGCAGTTAATATTACAGATGGTTTAGATGGACTGGCTTCTGGAAGTTTGATGATTTCCTTATTTGGTTTATGGTTGCTATCAGCCTCAATATTAGACGTCCCATTAGTTGTATTTTTAGCTCTTTGGATTGGTTCTCTAATTTCCTTCCTTTATTTTAATGTTTATCCGGCTAGAATAATGATGGGAGATGTAGGAGCTCTTTCTTTTGGCGCTACTTTGGCGGTTGTTGGTTTATTATTGGGGAAAGTAATTGCCTTATTAATCATTGGTTTTATTTTTGTGTTTGAAGCTAGTAGTTCCCTTATTCAAATTTTGTCAAAACGTTTTAATGGAAAAAAATTATTTCCTGCCGCTCCTTTTCATTTGAGCCTGCAACAATATGGCTGGGAAGAGCCTAAAATTGTGCAAAGAGCTTGGTTGGTGCAAATTATGCTAACACTGTTTGGTGTGTGGCTGGCAGTAATCTAATTTTTTTTCATTATTTAGTATTGCTAGCTTATGGCTAAAAATGACTCTCGTTCTACCAGATTATCTTTAACGATTATTTCGATAGTGATGACCTTAATTGGTCTTTTTTTTGTATTTGAAGCTTCTACAGCTGAAAGCTATGCAACCTATGGCCACCAGTATTATTTTGTGCAGAAACAAGCGATTTGGATGGTGGCCGGGATAGTGGCAATGATTGCTGCCGCTAAGATGCCGATTAAGTTTTGGAAAAAAATTGCTTCTCTTCTCTACCTTTTTAGCTTATTTTTTTTATTGGCAGTTTTTATTCCTGGAATTGGTTTAGAATTGAACGGAGCCAGAAGATGGGTAAATTTGGGTCCAGTTAACTTTCAACCAGTTGAAATGGCCAAATTAAGTTTGTGTTTATTTTTCTCGGCTTGGATGGTTAAGCATCAGCGCCTCCTTCCTTTTATTTTTCTTACTGGGTTGCCAAGTTTGATTTTACTCCTACAACCGGATGTTGGTTCGTTGCTGATTCTAATTGCAATTGCTGCTGGCCTATTCTTTGTTGCTGGAGGAGATTTGAAAAAAGTGTTACCTGTTGCGGGTTTGGGGATACTGGCCTTAACACTTGCTGTTGTTACTTCTTCGTATCGGATGAAGAGAGTTAAAACTTTTTTCGACCCAAGTTCAGATCCTTTAGGCGCGAGTTTTCATATTAAACAGATTACTTTAGCTCTTGGTAGCGGTGGTCTGTTAGGACAAGGACTAGGAAATTCTAGACAGAAATATGCTTATATTCCAGAGGCGAGTAGTGACTCGATTTTTGCAATTGTAGCTGAGGAGGTTGGATTTGTTGGCTCGGGTGTGATTCTATTAATGTTTGCTATTTATTTTTATTTAATATATCGTTTGGCCCGACAACAAAAAACAGGCTCTTTTGGACAATTATGTTTGTATGGTTTATTAATTTGGCTGGCTGGTCAAACTCTACTCAATCTTGGAGCGGTTGTGGCTCTAGTACCGATGACCGGTCTTCCTCTCCCCTTCTTTTCCTATGGCGGCTCCTCTTTGGTTATGGTTTTGTTAGCGAATGGTATTATATTAAGTGCAGCTAAATCATAAATAATAAAAGGTATTAAACCCCAGGGCAAGCCCTGGACCTAATATTCCGAGGCAAGCCTCGGGGTATTAGACCATAAAGCTTTAATTAATATATGAAAATTCTTATTTCTGGCGGTCACCTTACTCCAGCTCTAGCTTTGATCGATTATTTTCAAAAAAATGATCCTCAACATGAAATTATTTTTGTGGGCAGGAGGTTTAGTCAAAAAAAGCTAAAACAACCAGCTGTTGAAAAATACGAAATTGATAAGCGCGATATTGAATTTATTTATTTTAAGGCAATGAGGTTTAGTCGCTCAACTTTGCTTGATTGGATTTTTTGTAAAATTCCTCGTTTTATTCTTAGTTTTTTTAAAGCCAATCAGATTATTCGAAAAGTGAAACCAGACATTTTTATTTCTTTTGGCGGTTATTTAGCCGTGCCTTTGGCTATGGCTGCTAAACTTAATAAAGTTAATATTTTGACCCATGAAGGAACTCGTGCTTTAGGTTTTGCCAATTTATTCATTGCTCGTATGGCAGATAAGGTTGCTCTTAGTTATGAATTGCCGACTAATAAGCCTATTGATCCTGAGAGAGTTGTTGTTACTGGTAATCCAATTAGAGCGAAAGTATTGGAGATTAGCTCTACTAGACCTGATTGGCTTGAACATGAAATTGATAAGCCTATTTTATTAGTGATGGGTGGCAATCAAGGCTCTCTAATAATCAACCGAATCATTAAATTGTGCTTGCCTAATTTATTAGCTGATTGGGTAGTCGTCCATCAATATGGTCGTCCAAATAAATTAGGAGATTATCAACAAGAAGTTGAAACTGTTCTTAAGAACATTTCAACAAAGAAAAGGAGTCGTTATTATTTATCTCCTTGGGTAGATGATGCTGACTTAGCATGGATTTATCAGCATGCTGCTGGAGCTGTCAGTCGTGCTGGAGCTAATTCAGTCCAAGAATTAGCAACTAGTAAAATTCCCACCGTGTTTATCCCATTAGCTCAATCACATTTAGACGAACAATTAAAAAATGCTCAGTTTTTAGCTAAAAATAAAGCCGGCATTATTCTTTTAGAAAAAGAACTATCAGCAGAAAATCTTTTTAAGGCGTTGACTCAACTACAAAAAAAGCAAAATGAGATTAAGAATAATTTGAAAAAACTTAGTTTAAAAAATGAAACAGCTGAAAAGTTACACCAACTCATAATTGATCTTGGCAATGAATAAATCTACAAATAAATTTCATTGGCAACATTTGATTTGGGCGATTTTTTTTATTGCCGCAGTCTATGCTTTTATTGAAGTGTCGCGTATTGAGTCAATTACTTGTTTAGTTGAGGGTAAATCTCAAGCTGACATCTGTCAGCAATTAGATTCTATTAAAAATAAATCTCTATTTTTTTTCAATTTCGATCAGGCTGATTTTAGAAAAAAAATTCTAAAAAATGAAAAAGGACAATCTTTTGCTGTTTTAAACGTAGAAAAGAAACTACCGAATAAATTAATAATCCATTTTGACCAACAAGATCCAAGCTATCGATTGCTGATCGGAAATGATGTTTACTTGGTTAATCAGTCAAATTATGTTTCTCAAAATGACGAATATTTTAAAGATTTAGTTTTGGTTGAGCTTGTTGAAAACTCAGTAAATAAAGTGACCTCTCCTAAAATTGATTCAAACTTTAATCAACTTATGATTAAGTTGATTGTTGAATTACAAAAATTAGAAATTGAACCTCAGTTAATTAAAATTAATGGCCCAGAGTCAATAGTCAAGCTAAATAATAACTTTATTTTTTTATTTGATTGTAATGAATATGAGCCTTTGATTCTGGCGCAAAAAATTAAGTTAATTTTTGCAAATCTAGATATTTCTCAATTTGAACAAATTGAATCAATTGATCTTCGTTTTAATCTGCCAGTAGTTAATGCTGGGGGAACTGAAACACAGATCAAAGAGATTAAAAACATTGAACTGTCGGAGGAAGCAACACCATCAGCTATCCAAGATGGCGATGAATAGCAATTGATGAGTAGCAATCAATCTCGACAGTAAGGAATAATTTTTGCTATAGTTAAGATACAGTCACTCCATACTATGAGTAAAGAAAGTGTTATCACAGGCATCGATGTGGGTACAGATAAAGTGGTTAGTCTTATTGCCAGTTATGGCGAAGAGACTGGCCAGTTAAGGGTCGTTGGTGTGTCTGCTGTTCCGGCGAAAGGAGTGAGAAAAAGTGTTATTGTTGATTTGGAATCAATCCTTCATTCTATTGAAAAAAGTTTAAATGCTGCTGAAAGAATGGCTGGTTTTAGTGTTAATAGCGCCTACATTTCTGTTTCAGGTGTTCAGATTAGATCTCGTAACTCAAAAGGAGTGGTAGCTGTAGCTGAACCAGATCAAGAAATTACGTCTAATGATGTAGCCCGAGTAATCGAAGCTGCTCGAGCAGTTTCTATTCCTTCTGAGAGGGAAATTTTGCATGTTATTCCTCGCTATTTCAAAGTTGATTCGCAAGAAGGAATTCGTGATCCGGTTGGTATGACTGGGGTTAGGCTGGAATCAGAAGCTCATATCATTACTGGCATGACCACTAGTTTAAGAAATTTAAAAAAATGTATTAATGATCTTGGATTGACAGTAGATGGTTTTGCCTTCGCCAGTTTAGCTGCTTCCGAAGTTACTTTAACGGAAACTGAAAAAGAGCTTGGTGTAGCAGCGGTTGATATTGGTGCAGGCACTAGCTCATTTTGTGTTTTTGTTGATGGAGCTTTGGAGTTTTCTGGCGTTTTGCCTGTAGGAGCACGACATATTTCTAAAGATATCGCAGTTGGTTGCCGTATTAGTCTTGAGGGTGCAGAAAAATTAAAAACTTATTTGTCAAAAAATGGTTTGGGAAAGTTAAAACCTAGATCAGGAGAGTCTAAACGAGATTTTAATAATAGAAAGAAGCAAGCAGATAAAATCAATCTGCAAAAATTGGGAATTGATGGAAATGTTGAGGACATTTCCCGCAGTGGTGTAATTAAAAGAATTATGACGCCACGCATGGAGGAGATTATTGAAATGCTAGGAGAACAACTTGAAGAAAAAGAATTACTTGATGATATTCCTGCAGGCTTAGTCATATCTGGTGGTGGAGCGCAGACCGTTGGTTTGATTGAAGTATCTAAAAAAGTATTAAGATTGCCGGCTAGGGTTGGCTATCCCAATCAATTGGCTGGTCTAGTAGGTGAAATCAAGACGCCTAACTATGCTACTAGTGTTGGCTTATTGGTTTATGGACAAAAACAGGGGGGTGGGCAAAAAGTGGGTTCAAATATAAATCTAGGTGATATTTTCAAGAATATTAATTTTGGAAAAGTCGGTAAAAAAATTGCTAAAATTTTTAGATCACTGATGCCTTAGTCGTAAAAAAACTCATAATTACTTTATCTAAGCGCTTTTTTTACTTGGAAACTTTTTATTTTATGGTAGACTTTGATATGTATTGAGGATAAGCTTTAGTAAAATATATAAACAAGCGAACACTAATAAGAAAGAGATTTATCTATGGGATTAGTCAAACCAACTAATAATACTTTCGCGAAAATAAAAGTTCTTGGAGTTGGAGGCGGTGGGGGTAATGCTGTCAATTCAATGATTGAATCTGGTCAAATAGAGGGTGTTGAATTTATTTCTGTTAATACTGATGCTCAAGCACTGCTAACTGCGAAAGCTGAAACAAAATTACAAATTGGTAGTAATTTCACTAGAGGCTTAGGTGCCGGAGCTGATCCTGAAGTAGGAAGAACAGCAGCTGAAGAGAGTCAAGAGAAGATTAAGGATATGCTTTTTGATAGTGATATGGTTTTTATCACTGCTGGCATGGGTGGTGGAACTGGAACTGGCGCAGCTCCAATTATTGCTGAAAAAGCAAGAGAGGCTGGAGCACTAACCGTTGCAGTAGTGACCAAGCCTTTTTCTTTTGAAGGTGTGAAGAGAATGCAAACTGCTGAAGAAGGTATTGAGATTTTAAAAGACAATGTTGATACTTTGATTGTTATCCCCAACCAACGTTTGATGGAAGTGGTTGATAAGAAAATGACTTTAATCGATGCTTTTAAATTAGCTGATAATGTTTTAGGACAAGGAGTAAAGGGTATTTCAGATTTAATTACTGTTCCAGGGAAAATTAATGTTGATTTTGCTGACGTAAAAACAATTATGCTGGATTCTGGCAGTGCTCTGATGGGCATTGGTGAAGCTTCTGGAGCTGATCGAGCAGTAAATGCAGCTCGCATGGCCATTTCCTCTCCTCTCTTGGAGGTATCGGTTGATGGAGCTAAGGGTATTTTGTATAACATCACAGGTGATAGTAATATGACCATGACTGAAGTGTCAGATGCTTCAGCCATAATTTCCAATGCAGCTGACCCTGATGCTAATATTATTTTTGGGGCTAATATTGACGAAGAAATTGGAGATAAGATTAAGATTAGTGTTATTGCAACTGGTTTTAATAGGGATGAATTGGGCTTGGGATCAAACGATATGTTTGGTGCCTATGGTCGTCATTCAAAAAGAAAATTTCGTCGAGATGATTTAGAAGAAGAGGATGTGGATAAAATTGATCGAGCTCCAAATGGTTTTACTCAGCCAATTACTCGTTTGCAGCGTAAGCAAACTACTCAAGAGAAACCGCAAGTAAGCACTCCTTTTTTAAATTCTCGAAATGTAGATAAAAAAACTAAAAAAAAAGAGGCAACTGCTGTTAGGAAAATGTCTAAATCAAAACAAAATAGTAGAATTGAGGAAGAAGATGATTTTGCTGATGAGTTTGAAATACCCGCTTTTTTGCGTAAGAAATAACCTTCTGATATAATTCAAAATTAAGTAAAACCTAAAAAGCCGTTGAGCTGAAAATCATTCAGCAAACTATTTTAGTACGGTGTTTGAAGAAATTTTTGTTTTTGAT
>JAYEJP010000016.1:0-13531 GCA_034660615.1 Patescibacteria group bacterium | reverse complement strand
GCTTTTTTGCGTAAGAAATAACCTTCTGATATAATTCAAAATTAAGTAAAACCTAAAAAGCCGTTGAGCTGAAAATCATTCAGCAAACTATTTTAGTACGGTGTTTGAAGAAATTTTTGTTTTTGATTTAGAGATACAAAAAAATTAGACCAAACCGGGTATGCCCGTAATAGCTGGATTGAGATGAGATTTAAAAAATCTTAAAAGAGGTGGTACCGCCAAAAAAAAGGCCCTCTTAGTTTCATCAATAACTGGTGAGATTAAGAGGGTTTTTTTATTTTTAAGAATCAGTTTTAAAAAAGGAAAATATGCCGAAAGTCAAATCATTTAGAAAAACACCAGATCTTCCTAAACTAGAAGAAGAAGTGCAAAAGTTTTGGGAAGAAAATAAAATCTTTGAAAAATCTGTGGAACAAAGATCGGCAGACAACTCGTTTGTTTTTTATGATGGCCCTCCGTTTGCTACTGGTCTGCCCCACTATGGTCACATTTTGGCTTCTACTATGAAGGACGTGATGCCAAGATTTCATTCAATGTTGGGTAAAAGAGTTGAACGAGTTTGGGGTTGGGATTGTCATGGTTTACCATTAGAAAATTTGGTTGAAAAAGAACTGGAGATTGATGCTAAAACAGAGATTGAGGAATTGGGGGTAGCTAAATTTAATGAAACCTGCCGCACTAAGGTGTTACGTTATCGCGACGAATGGAAAAAAATTATCCGTCGCTTGGGCCGGTGGGTTGATATGGATAATGATTATAAAACTATGGATCGCTCTTATATGGAGACTGTTTGGTGGGTCTTTAAGCAACTTTGGGATCAAGACTTGGTTTATCACGGGTACAAGCCCATGCACATTTGTCCACGTTGTGGTACGCCGCTTTCAAACTTTGAGGTTAATCTTGGCTATCAAGAGATTAAAGATCTATCAGTCACTGTTAAATTTAAACTCAAATCAGGTCAAAAATTGTCTTACACAGCGAATGATGACAAAGAAAAAGAGTTGAGTACTGCTGATGTTAGCGTTAATTTATTGGTATGGACGACTACTCCTTGGACTTTACCTGGAAACTGTTTGCTGGCAGTTAATCCTCAAGAAGACTATGTTCTGGTTAAAGATGATGAGAGTGATGAATATTATGTTTTAGGTGAAAAAAGATTAGCTGCAGTCATTGATGTTAGTGAGAAGTGTTATCAAAAATTGGGTAGGGTTAAATCTGCAAGTTTACTTAATAAAAAATACCAACCTCTCTTTCCCTATTTTAAAGAAACTAAAAACGCTTTCCATGTGGCTCAAGCAGATTTTGTAACCACGGAAGATGGAACTGGTCTAGTACACATAGCTCCTGGATTTGGTGAAGATGATTTTTATCTAGGTCAAAAAGAGAATGTTGAGTTAGTCCAGCATGTTAATGCTGAAGGTAAGTTTACTGCTGAAGTTAAAGAGTTTGTTGGACTAAAAGTTAAACCAAAAGGCGATCCTAAACAGACTGATAAAAAAGTAGTGGCTTGGTTAGAAGAAAAAGGGTCTATATTTAAACAAGAAGTTATTTCTCACACTTATCCCTATTGTTGGCGTTGTGATACCCCTTTGCTTAACTATGCAACAGACAGCTGGTTTGTTAATGTCACTAAATTTAAGGATGAGCTTGTTAAGAATAATAAGGATATTAATTGGGTGCCTGATCATATGAAAGAAGGTCGTTTTGGACATTGGCTGGAAGGAGTGAAAGATTGGGCTGTTTCAAGAAATCGATATTGGGGAGCACCTTTACCTGTATGGGAAAGTGAAGATGGTGATCGTATTTGTCTAGGCAGCGCTGAAGAGCTGGAAGAATTAAGTGGTGAAAAAGTTAGCGATTTACATAAACATCATGTTGATGAAATCGTGATTAAAAAAGATGGTAAAGAATATCGCCGTGTTAGTCAGGTTTTTGATTGTTGGTTTGAGTCAGGCTCTATGCCTTATGCCCAACATCACTATCCCTTCAAAGATAAAGAACAGTTTGAACATCGTTTTCCTGCAGATTTTATTGCTGAGGGAGAAGATCAAACTAGAGGCTGGTTTTACACCTTGCATGTTTTAGCTACGGCCTTGAGTTTAAAAGGAAAAGAAAGTTCTTTGCCAGTTGAAAAGTGTACTTCTTCATTTAAAAATGTGGTTGTTACTGGCATAATTTTGGCTCGTGATGGAAAGAAAATGAGTAAGCGTTTGAAAAACTATCCAGATCCAGTTGAGGTAATTGATGAATTTGGAGCAGATAGTTTAAGGCTTTACCTAATGCAGTCACCTGTAGTTAAGGGAGAGACGCTGCGATTTAATAAACGCAAGGTTTCTCAAATGAGACGTCGAGTTTTCTTGATTTGGTGGAATATGATCTCTTTTTACAAGTTATTTGCTAATCAAGATCATGATGTTCAAGAAAAACCAGAAGAAGTTAACAATTTGTTAGACCAATGGTTGTTAAGTCGACTTAACTCTTTAACCAGAGATGTTACTCAAGCAATGAAGTCCTATGACCTAACAAAGGCTACCAGACCTTTGATTGAATTTGTCAATGAGTTTTCAACTTGGTATTTACGTTTAAGCAGGGAGAGACTAAAGGCTGATCATAATCAGCAAGTAAGTCATGTCTTTGGTTATACCCTATATCAACTAGCTAAGCTTTATGCTCCATTTACCCCATTTTTTGCTGAATTAGTGCATCATAATCTTGTTGATGAAAACTCTTCAATTCATTTGTTGGATTGGCCAGAAGCTGATACTGAGTTAATTGATGAGGAGCTAGAGCATGAAATGGAAGTGATTGAGAAGGTAGTTGAGAAAGGCAGAGGTTTGAGAAGAGATAAACAGGTCAAATTAAGACATCCTTTAGCTAGCTTAGAAGTAAGTTTAACTCAACCTTTACAACATCAGAAAGAATTCGAAAATTTGGTAAAGAATGAATTAAATGTAAAAAAAGTTATGTGGAAGCAAGACCTTGATGAACTAGAAGTTGACTATGATTTTGTTTTAACTGTAGAATTAAAGACTGAAGCTAAAGCAAAAGATTTAATAAGAAAAATCCAAGATTTAAGAAGAAAAGCGCTTTTGAAAATCAATGATCAGGTTGTGGTTGAATTACCTGATTGGCCTCATGAATGGCAACAGGAGATTGAGAGTAAAACTAATACAACCTTGAAAAAAGGCGAGAAATTAAAGTTAGTTGCCTAGCTTTTTACAAATGTTGCCTAACTTTTTACAAACGAGAGTTGGTTTGATAACTCGTGCTAAGATTGTAAGATAAATTTATGAAGAAGTGGTTTATCTTATTTATAATTTTGCTATTAGCTAGTTTTAGTTTGATCAGCTTACAAAGCATTGCTCCTGATTTACTGTTGCGACAAACTTTATTTTATGTGCTTGGCGTTAGTCTTTTTTTCATCATCAGCCGCACTCAATTTCAAGAATGGAAGACTCTCACTTTAATTGCTTACGTAATTCTTAACTTGTTGCTTTTGGGCTTATTAATTTTTGGTCGTTCTACTCGAGGAACTACTGGTTGGATTGAGTTGTTTGGCGGATATAAACTACAACCCTCTCAGTTTGCTGTCACCTGGTCTACTCTTTTTATTGCTTTTCAGTTGGAAAATACCAACACTAAAACTCTAGTAGGCTTTTTTAAATTGCTGGCTTTAATTGCATTGCCTGGTTTTTTGATTTTGGCTGAACCTGATATTGGTACTGCCTTAGTTTATTTTCTGAGTTTAGCAGTCGTATTTTTAATTTATCAATTTTCTGCTAAACACATTTTGGGATTGCTGCTAGCTGTAATTCTTGGCGGAGCTTTGTTGTGGCAATTTGGGCTAAACTTGCAGCGTAGGCAAAGAATTACGAGTTTTATTTCTGGGTATGAACAACAAGACGATGCAGCTTCCTATAATGCTAGACAAGCACTGATTGCTGTTGGTTCTGGACAGTTTTATGGTCGAGGTTTGGGTTTTGGAGTACAATCACACCTCAAGTTTTTACCTGAGAGACAGACTGACTTTATTTTTGCTTCAATTGCAGAAGAATGGGGTTTTATTGGCTCTAGTTTGGTGATTTTAGCCTATGTAGCACTGTGTTTATATTTATTGCTAATAGCCAATAAGTTAGAAAATACAACCTATCGAATATTTGTTTTGGTTCATTTAACAATGTTTTTAGTTCAAATAGGGATTAATATTGGTATGAATTTAGGCTTAGTCCCAATTACTGGTATTACTCTACCCCTTCTTTCCTATGGAGGCAGCTCTTTATTGTCTGTTCTAATCAGTTTAGGCTTAATTCAATCACTGCTAAAAGAAATTAGTACGGTTAAGCCAATTTTAATTAATTAAATTGGATTTCCTCTTGTTTTTTAGTCAAGTTTATATAATAATATCAATCTTGTTACGTCCATTATGTCCACATACGCAATAATTGAACTATCAGGCAAACAATTCAAGGTAATGGAAGGTGATCAATTCGTTACTGATCGTTTGGATTGTGAAGAAGAAAAAAGCTTTGTTAATGACAAGGTTCTTTTTGTTAAGGATGGTGAAGATTTTAAAATTGGTCAGCCTTATGTTCATCAGGCAAAAGTAGAAATTAAAATAGTTCAGCATCAGCGTAGCAAAAAGTTAAGAGTCGCTAAATATAAAGCTAAATCCAGATATCGTCGCGTTCGTGGACATCGTCAACACCAATCATTGGTGGAGATTATTTCCATCAATTAACCTTTTTCAACATGAATAAATATTTATTTTTATTGGGGAATACTCCCAAACTCTCTATTTTGGAATTAGAAACTCTTTTGCAAAAAAAGACAAAGTTATGGCGGAAAAATGTAGCAGCGGTTGAATTGGAGGATGATGAACAGGCAAAACAATTAATGGAATTGTTGGGAGGAACTTTCAAAGTTTGTCGAATAATCAACAATCTTCCTAGCAACCCCAAAGACTTAACAAGCTTAAATAAAGCTTATGAAAAAATTGCTGATAAAGTATCCTCGCTAAGTGAAAAGCCAACTTTTGCTTTATCAGGCTTAGGTCAGATGAGCGATTATTTTTCAGCCCAAGAACTTAAAAAAGTTTTACGAAAAAAGAAAATATCTTGTCGTTATCGTAAGGCAGGACAATGGGGAGCATCTGCCTCTATTCTTACTCATGAGAAGGATACATTGGATTTAATTGTGATTGAAGATGAAGATCAAATTTATCTAACAAAAACTGTTGCTATTCAAGAAGTTGATGAATGGGTTAATCGTGATCGCAATAAGCCTTATTCTTCTGGAAAAAAAGGAATGCTGCCTCCGAAACTAGCCAGAATAATGGTTAATTTAGCTTTAGGAAACATGAAAAAAAAAGTTGAGCAGCCAGTTTTGTATGATCCTTTTTCTGGAACAGGCACTATCTTAATTGAAGCTTTATTAAGAGGTTGCCAGGTAGTTGGGTCTGATATTGATCACGATGCAGTTGCAGGTTCTTTAGAAAACCTTTATTGGTTAGAGCATCAGTATCAACGGCAATTTAAGTATCAAATTTTTCAAGCTGATGTAGCTCAAGCTGATGAGCGAAAATGGGAAACAAAAGTTGATAGCATAGTAACAGAGCCATTTCTTGGTCGTCCTAACCCCAAAAAAACTAATTTAAAGAATATTTTTAAGGGTTTAAAAAGAATGTATCTAGGTTCATTTAAGACTTGGGCGTCCATGCTTAAACCTGGAGCTCTAGTTGTGATCATCTTTCCTTTTGTCCAAACAAGTAATTTTGAATATAATTTATTGGATTTGATTGACAAATTGACCGAATATGGGTATACTCTTGAAGTTAGTCCTCAAGAGTATTATCGAAAATGGGCTGATGTAAAAAGGCATATTTTAATATTTAGATATCAAGAATAATATTTAGAAAAAACTATGGCACACGTTAAAGGCTCTGGAAAAGTCAGACAACAATCACAGCGATCTAGAAAAGGAAAGCGTCTTGGCGTGAAGAAATTTGGTGGAGAAACTGCTCAAGTTGGTCAAATTATTGTACGTCAGCGTGGAGCTCTTTATAAACCAGGTAAAGGTGTTGGTATGGGTTCAGATCATACTTTATTCGCGATGAAAGATGGTTTTGTTAAGTTTAGTAAAAAACAGGGAAAAACTGTAGTCAACGTTGTAGCTCAAGCCTAATTTTTTTTCACATTTCTTCTTTTAATCACTTAATCCTTATGTCATACTAAAGGTATGTCTAAATCTAAAACTAATTCATTGCCAGTTAATCAACTGCAACCCAATCCCTTTCAACCTCGCGATAAAATTAAAAAAGAAGACATTGCTGATCTAGTTAAATCAGTGAAAAGCTATGGTATTATCGAGCCGTTAGTGGTTGCTCATACTCCGGCTGGATATCAAATAATTGCTGGTGAGAGGCGCTGGAGAGCAGCTAAAGCGGCTGGTTTGTCAGAAGTACCAATACACATCAGAAAAACTAGTCCTAAGCAAATGCTGGAGCTGGCGCTGGTAGAAAATGTTCAGCGAAAAAATTTAAATCCAATTGAAAGAGCTAAAGGTTTCCAAAGATTGATTCGAGAATTTAATTTTTCTATTTCTGATTTGGCTGAAAAAATAGGAAAGTCTCCTTCGTATGTTAGTAATAGCATTAGACTCTTAGATCTTCCTGATGCTATTAAAGATGGGGTGATTGGTGAGCAAATAAGTGAGGGGCATGCTCGCGCTCTTGCTGGGTTGGATAATGAGCAAGTGATGATTGATTGTTATAAAAAAATTGTTAGAGAAAGTGCTTCAGTTAGAAAAGCTGAGAGGCTAGTACGCAAGATTAAAACTGGTCGGATAGAAGTGAGGAGAAGGAAAACACAAACTCCTACTATGGCTATCCGAGATGAAAAAGTTAAAAAATTCAAAGAAACTGTTACTAACCTTTTTAAGGCTCCGACTTACTTAGATTTGCATCGTTCTAATCGTCAAACTAAAGTGACGATTACACTTAAAGGGACGATTGATAAGACTCAACAGGATTTAGAAAGAATGATGAAATTGCTTAAGAGTAGTAATTAGCTGTTAGTAATTTTACTGTTATCTTTCCTGTATCCCTTCAAATAAAAAGAGTTTTTCTGCGAGATCAAACCAAAGTGGTGCGGCTGTTTCTGCTGCCCAAGGACTAGACTGCGGCTCGGTTAATTTAACCAACATAACAAATTTTGGGTCTTCAGGAGGAGCAAAGCCAATAAAACTGGCAATTGTGGCATCTTCCTTATAACCACCTTCAGGACTTGGAACTTGAGAAGTCCCTGTTTTACCAGCAACATTATACTTTTTTCCAATCCACTGGGCTTCACCTTTTTGAGCAGCTTTAACCATCATTGCTATCACCGTGCGAGCACTATCTTCAGAAATTACTTGTTTTATTTTTTGTGGCTGATATCCAATTGTTTCATTTGTTTGTGGATCAAATACCTTTTTTATAATAGTCGGTCTCATCAAAGTGCCTTGATTAGCAATGGCGCTTACTGCCCTTACCATTTGCAGGCTATTAGTGCTAATTCCTTGCCCAAAACTCGTAGTTGCCAGCTCTACTGGACCCCACCTATCAGGAAAAGGGGTATCTGTATCTTCTTGGAGATCAATATCAATTTTTTGACCAATGCCAAAGTCTTTTAAATATTTTTTAAAAGTATTTGCACCCATAGCCTCAGCAATGAAAATCATGGCGATATTATCAGATTTGGCTAAAGCATCACTTACAGTAATATTGGGATGATAGACATCATTCCAAGTTCTAATGGTGTAACCGCCTATGACTCTGGGGCCACTGCAGTTTGAACATTCAGTTTCTGGAGTGATAACGCCAGCATCAATTCCTGCTGAAACAGTTAAAGTTTTAAAAGTAGATCCAGGCTCAAAAAGATTGGCTAGACTAGGGTTTTTATAGAGCTCAGTGTGGTATTGTCCATAATTTTCTGGAGAATAATGAGGCCAAGTTGCTAAAGCTAATAAATTACCATTTTCTGGATTCATGATCACAATTTCGCCACTTTTAGCTTGATATTTTTCGATGCCTTTTTGTAAATGAGTATTAGCTAAGTGTTGAATTTGGCGGCTGATGGTCAGAGTAATATCTCGTCCGTCTAAATTACTAAAACTTAATTCTTGATCAGCCATTTTTTGCCCGAGGGCATCGTGAAGAAAGCTAATTTTTCTTTCATTACCACCAAGCTCATGTTCAAGTGCGCCTTCAATACCAAAATAACCTGTTGGTTCTCCTTGAGTGTCTTTACCAACGAATCCAGTTAAATGAGCTGCCATTGATGCTTCTGGATAATAACGCACACTATTATTTTCAAGATAAAGGCCAGTTAAATCTAGATTTGTGATCTCTTCTTTTACGTTAGGCTCAAGAGCTGAAGCTAGCTTAATCCAATTAGATTCACTATCGAGGCGGTCAACCAAGTTTTGTATAACTTGTTCACTTACTTCCTCAGCTTCCTCTCCCTCTAGCTCCTGTTTGGACAATATTTCTGCTAATTGATTAAGTAAATCTAATTCATCAATTTCTAATTCTTTTTTATTGATAAATAAATCGAAAACATTTTTATTGCCTACAAGTAGATGCCCGTCTGCAGCAAAAATGCGCCCTCTTTCTCCAATGATTTTTTTGTTTTCAATGATTTGATTTTTAGCTTGAATGCGTAAACTCTGACCTTTGATTATCTGCCAATAAAACAACCTTGCTTGAATGGCGACTAAACCTAAGAGTATTAGGAAGAAAAGTATTTTCGATCGTGATTGGGTGATGGAAGTTTCTGAACGGGTCATTATCTCAAAGCCACTTTTGCATCGGCCGTGATAAGAATCGGTTGGTTGATGCTAGTGTAATCTTCTTGAAGTTGGTGTTTGGTGGCAACTAGAGACAGCTCCGAACCAATTTGCTGGTCTAGTTGACTGTTCTTTTTAATAAGCTGATTTTTCTGAGTTTGAAATTGATGAATGTAGTGCTGATAACAAACAGTTTGTCCTAAACGAACCACTGTAAATACTGCCTGAGTAACGACAGCTAATAATAAGATAAGATAATAAAATTTTACTGATTTTTCTTTATTTGTCATCTGTTTTGTTAATTATTTTGTTAATTCAAAAATTCTTAGTTTAGCACTGCGAGCAGCTGGATTTTTATCAATTTCAGCTTGGCTCGTTTTAATTGGTTTTTTGGTTATAATTTTTCCTAATTTTTCTTCTTTCCATTGTTTGAATTGCATTTTTGCAATTCGGTCCTCTCCTTGATGAAAAGAGATGGTAACAATTCTGGCGGGTCGATCTAAGATGTTGAGACATTTGCTTAAACCTTGCTCAATATTTTCTAATTCTGCATTGACCGCAATTCTTAAGGCTTGGAAGATTTTGGTTGCAGGGTGGAGATGCGAAAATCTTGTTTTAACTTGTTCAACTATTTCTACTAATTGTCCAACTGTTTCGATTTTATTTTCACCATTTTTGCCCCGATAATAGTCAATCGCTTGAGCAATTTTTCGTGCTTGTTTTTCTCCACCATATTTATAGAAAAGATCAGTTAACTGCTGTTTAGATAACATCATTAAAAGATCTTTAGCTTTAACTCCAAGGCGTTGATCCATCCTCATGTCTAACTCGCTGTCTGGTTGATCAAAACTGAAGCCTCTATCTTCAGATTTCAGTTGATCTTGAGAGGTGCCAAAATCAAACAAGATTCCTTTAATTTGTTCGACTTTGTTTTCTTTTTTGAGTGAGGCTATAGCTTGATCAATTTCTGCAAAATTACTTCTGAGCAAAATTAACTTGCCATCAGTTATTTCGGTAGCAAATTTTTCTTCACCATACTCAATTGCTTTTTGATCAAAATCAAGAGCGATAATCTTAGCTTTATTAGCTAAAATTTGAGCAGTGTGGCCTCCTCGACCAAAAGTAGCATCGATATACCACTGATTAGGCTTGAGATTAAGGCCTGAGATTGCCTCAGTAGTCATGACTGGTTGGTGTAAGGCTTTATTCGACATCGACGTGTTCAGCAATTATTTCTGCTTTGTTTTCTAATTGTTCTACGTAGTGGTGGTATTTAGTTTGATCCCAGATTTCAATCCGGTTAAAACTTCCAACCACCACTAAATCTTTTTTTAATTGAGCAAAGTTAATCAAGTACTTAGGCAGATGTACTCGACCGTTGTTATCAGCTTGAATTTCTTCAGCCTCATTTGCCATGATCCTCATCAGATCGCGGTTAGCTTTTTTTGTGAAAGAGCGTTGTGCTAATTTATTAATTTCTTGTTTAAAATTATCTTGTTTAAAAATAAATAAACAGCCGTCTAATCCTCGAGTAATAACCCAATTTTTATTTTTTTGTCTAAATTTCTTGGGCAGTGAAATTCGATCTTTGTCTTGTAATTTGTAATAAAACTTGCCCAGGAACATTGATTATTTTTGTTGACTATTATTTTTATAAGATAATTTACCAATTATTACCACTATAATGACATCAGATATTACCCCTGTAAACGAGAAGCGATATTCGGGTCATTTTTCCACATTGGTGACATTCATTGAATATAAAAGACAACTTAATAACTTATCAAAAACTAATCTATTTATTTGTTATAGGAGCTAGTATTACTAGTTAGATGAAATAATTTCTGAAGATAGATAAAAGATTACTTGTATCTATTTAATTAGTGTTTATAATTACTTTGCCGATACTTTTACTCATCAAAGGATTTCTAAAATCAAGGAAGAAAAAATGGCAAAAGAAAGTGTTGAAAAACAACCTTGTGGAATCAGTTCATATATTGAAAGAAGGTCTGAGCAGTTGGGGTTTCTTGGAGATGAAGTTTTAAAAGTAATTAGAAGAGAGGGTCGTCCAGATTTAATAGAAGTGGAAGAGTATTATCTTGCGTCTAAAGTGCCTAAATGGAGTACGAGTGGTGTTTTAGTAGAAAAAGGTTTTTCTGGCGAAGAGGAAGTAAGATTTGATGTTACATACCCACTTAAAGCTTATGAGCGAGCAACAGGGCAAAAAGTTCAAGATCATTAATTTACAATTATTTTGCTTACTTTTTTACCACCAAATACCCGGCTAGCAACTCAACATCAGCTGTTACTTTTTTACCATCAACTTGAGCTTCAAATTCAATCCACTCTTCTCCATCATAGCCAAGAATAATTGCTTGCTTAGATTCTTCACTGGCTCTGATAGTCAACTCACCTTTGCCACTAAGGCTTCCAGCACTACTAAGAGTATAGAATTCAGACAAAGCTTGATTTTCTAGGCTTTCAGGGTAACCAGGGCTATTAAAAACAATTAAATATGATTCATTGGCGAGATCTTCAGACTCTAATTGAAATTTACCGTCACGGGAACTAATCTGAGTTTCATCGTCTTTATTTTCTAGATAGCGCCAATCAGACTTAAGCACATATTTATTTTCACCCTGACTAAAGCGGGTTAGCAAACTACCACCTTTAATATCTTCATGATAAGTGCAAGCGCCGCCAGCACTGCAACTACCAAGCATTAATTTATGTTCAGTAGGCAACTCTTCTAAATCAACTTGATCAAAAGCACCTTGCAAAAGGCTGCCTGATTGATATTCCAGCTCATATTCATATTGGTCAGCTGGTTTTTTAAGATCATTAAGCGCAATTACAATATGATGCCCATCAGCCAGAGGCTTAATTTGCATATATGGCCTCTCTTCAACTGGAATAATATTGATTGGCTCAGTAATTCTTTTCTTTTCTTTTTGCTCTTTTTGAGTTTGGTCTTGTGAGTTAGCCTTTTTACCTCTAAGCACAAAAAATCCGCCAAGACCAACGATAACTACTACTAGTATAATAAGAGGGAGTTTCTTTTTCATAAGATGCAGGCAGTTAATATTTCTATTTAAGCGACTAGTAGACTATATCATCTTTTTAAGATGCTCTTCAAGCTTGCTGATTTTAACTCTTTTCTGCTTGGTTGAATTGCGCTCTCTAACTGTGACAGCATTGTCTTCTAGGGAATCAAAATCAACTGTAATGCAAAAAGGAGTACCGATTTCGTCTTGATAGCAATAGCGTTTGCCAATATTTCCTCTTTCATCATAAGTGGTGCTAAATTTAGTTTTGAGTTGATCAAAGATTTCTCTGGCTTTGCCCACTAGTTGCTTTTTATTTTTTAGCAAAGGGAAAACAGCTATTTGATAAGGAGCTAATTGTGGAGCCAAGTCCAGATACAGCCGGTCATTGTCGTCTTGTTTGTAAGCATCGACTAGAATCATTAAGAAAATGCGGGCAATTCCAACGGCTGGTTCAACAACATGCGGTACTATTTTTTTCTGAGTATAAGGATCAATATATTCCAATGATTGATGAGAGTGCTCCATATGCTGTCTCAAATCAAAATCTGTACGGTAAGCTAACCCCCATAGCTCTTTCCAACCAAACGGATATTTATAATCCAGGTCATAGGTTTGTCGACTATAGTGACTTCTTTCTGAGTCAGTGTGTTCTCTCCAACGTAAGTTTTTTGCATTAACTCCTAGCTCTTCAGTGACAAAAGTAAAAATTTTATTTTGCCAATTCTTGAATAATTCTTTCCAATTATTTTCTTCAGGATTAAAGAAGTACTCGATTTCAGCTTGCTCAAATTCTAAAGTGCGAAAAACAAACTGCCCTTTAGTAATTTCATTACGGAAACTAGTGCCGATCTGACCAATGCCAAAAGGCAGTTTAGCTCGTGTGCTGTTTAGAACTTGTTTGAAGTTAGTAAAAATACCCTGAGCAGTTTCCCCTCTTAAATAAACTTTAGACTTTTTTCCAGCTATGACACCAATGGCAGTTTCAAACAAAATATTAAAATTTTTTGGCTTAGATAATTCATTACCATCTGGACTCTTGATACTATGTTCAGTCAGAAAAGCAGTCATTTGTTCGATGCTCAGGTCATTGACATCTAAATCTGCAAATTGGTCATTATTTTGTTTTTTAATCCAGTCTTCGATTAAATGGTCGGCACGGTAGCGCTGGTGATTAACTTTATCTTCAACCAAAGGATCAGTAAATGACGTTATATGACCAGAAGCTTCCCAGGTTTGGGGGTTTAATAAAATTTGGCTGTCAATGCCACACATGTCTTCACGATCAGTGATAAAGGTTTTCCACCACAGATCTTTAATGTTTCTTAGAAGCTGCACTCCCATAGGGCCATAGTCATAGGAGTTGGCTAAGCCTCCATAAATTTCTGACGTTTGATAAACAAATCCTCTCCTTTTACAAAGAGCAGTTATTTCGCTCAAAGATGGTTTATTTTGCATAAATCCTTTGTTTTGTGAGATGTAGGTAATAAAAAAAGCCGTGCTCACAAAGTAATAATTAATTACTTTGCAGGGACGACTCTATGCCGCGGTTCCACCCCGCTTGGCTGGTTATGATGATCCAAATTAACCAACCCTCTTTCAAATTGTTGAGGCTCTTGGGTGCCAAATCCAATCTTCGCCTAGAAATATTTTACTAGATTTTT
>JAYEJP010000015.1:0-5341 GCA_034660615.1 Patescibacteria group bacterium | reverse complement strand
AGGCAACAGTTTTAATAAAAGATTTTAGCTACTCTACCAGTTGGCATTCGTCAATTGAGATAACACCAAGTGATTGCTGGTCTAGTTTACCTTTGACAGTCACTGTTTGGCCGTTGCTGATATTGATCAGATCATCCTTATTCTCAAAGATAGATTTCCCCCATAGTATTCATTTCCATCTGCTGACTCTAGGGAGATGAACGGGTTGCCGACAATATCCATTGTCCAATTCTGTGAATCGTTTGTGCTTAATCATGGAAGTAAGGTCGAGAGCGGGCTTAAACATAAGACCTTACCACTGATTTTTTAAATCTTAGGTCCTAAAAATTAAGTCTGTCTTGCTGTATAATCCAATTATTATTCTAAATCTTTATCTTTGAAAACTACAAAAGTTATGACCAGAAATATCCGGCAAGAACTAGATCAAATAATTGACATCATTAGCACCAAAGATTTTTTAAACTGCTCATCTTTAGGCAATGAAATTGGCTTTTATATTTATGATTACCCTCCTGAAGAAGAGATGTTGGTTAGAACTAAGATCAAAAATATTAAAAAACAACTGCAAGTGAGCCGCAATATTGAAGCTAAAGAGTTTGATCTCTACAAAATCCTACTAAAGACGCTGGAAGATAAAGGCTTAAAGGAAAAAATAATTAAAGAAGAAAAGAAAAAGGGCTTTGAATGGCTCATAAAAGCTTTGAAGCCAATTCTTAAACCAGAAACATATAAAGATGTTATTGCATCAGAGTCTAAAGACGCTGATGTTATTTTTTTATCTGGTGTTGGTAAAGTATGGCCTTTTATTAGATCTCACACAGTTCTAAACAATCTCCATTCTATCATTACTGCCAAACCACTCCTGATGTTCTATCCTGGAGAATGGAACCAAAAAACTCTGAAATTATTTGGCAAATTTAAAGACGATAACTATTATCGAGCATTTAAACTATTTAACTAATTAAACACAAAGCGGACTATGAAAATCAAAGATCTTTTTAAACAAGACATCTCTAGAGATATTAACGGTGTCATTAAGGTTGATCAGAGAGATGAAGAAGTGCTTAAACAAGAGCTGGAAGAATACGTGATTACCAATGAATTGAAAAAACACTTTAAGACATTTTTTGAAGCATATTCAAGCAGCTTCGAACAACCGACTGATAAAATAGGTGTCTGGATTTCTGGGTTTTTTGGTTCTGGAAAATCTCATTTTTTAAAAATGATCTCTTATCTATTTAGCCAAGAGACAATAGATGGAAAGAAAGCAATTGATTATTTTGAGCCGAAATTTTCAGACGCTCTTTCATTTTCATTAATAAAAGACTCAGTATCTAAATTTAAGGTGGATCCCATTCTATTCAATATTGACTCGATTGCCGACAGCGACAATAAACAAAAAAGTGAAACAATAGTTAGAGTATTACTGAAAGCATTTAATAAATATCAGGGATATTGCGCTGAGACACCGTGGGTGGCAGATATAGAGAGAGCTTTAGACCAGCAGGGCTTATATGAAGAGTTTAAAAAGAAATATAAGGAACTAGCTGAAGTTGATTGGAAATCTGATCGAGCAATGATTTTTTTCAACAAAGGAAACATGATTAAAGCTGTTTCTAAAGTGAAGAAAAATTCTGAAGAAGGTATTAAATCTTGGGTTGAAAAAGAGGGCAAAGATTTTACCATCAGTTCAAATAAGTTTGCTGAGATGATACACCATTATTTAGAAACAAAAGAAAACCAAAGAATCATTTTTTTAATTGATGAGGTTGGACAATACATCGGTGATGACTCAAATCTGATGCTTAATCTTCAGACTGTAACGGAGGATTTGGGTAGAAAGTGCCACGGTAAAGCGTGGATAGCAGTTACAGCCCAAGAGGCGATAGACAAAATTACACAAAACACAATTGCTGGTCATGATTTTTCTAAGATTCGAGGCAGGTTTTCTACTCAGATAAGTCTTACTAGTGAAAATACTGATGCAGTGATAAAAAAGAGACTTCTTGAAAAAGATGAGCAAGTAAATAAAAGACTGACTGAATACTATACTGCCAACAAAGCAAAGTTAGGAAACACGGTTACTTTTTCTGCTGGAACAGCAGGTATGAGAGGTTTTGAGGATCAAAAGGAGTTTGCTGAAGTTTATCCCTTTATCCCGTATCAATTTAATTTGTTACAAAAAGTTTTCGAAATGGTTAGAAAAATAGGGGCTACAGGCGCTCATCTTTCAGAAGGAGAGAGGTCGATGCTAAGTGCTTTCCAGGAAGCTGCTAAACAAATAGCTAACCAGGAAGTGAGTAGTCTAGTATCTTTTGATAAGTTTTATCAGTCAATTACAACTTTTTTGAGACAAGATGTTAGAAGAACTATTAATAAGGCGCACGATAACCCCAATCTAGAAAAAGATGATGTAAATATCCTCCAGATTCTGTTCATGATCAAGTATATTAAAGAAATTAAGCCAACTTTAGAAAATATAACAACCTTGTATGTTAAAGAGGTCGATCAAGATAAGTTAAGGCTAACAGATAAAATAAGGGAGTCTCTTGTAAGATTGAAGGCCGAAACTCTTATCAAAAAAACCGCTCAAGAGTATGAGTTCCTCACAGATGCGGAGCAAGATATTAGCAAACAGATTAAAAGTGTTTCGGTTGATTTTCAGGAAATCGTTTCTTATTATGCGAAAATTATTTTTGACGAAATCTATCCTGACAAAAAATATTTACAATTTAATTTCAATAAAATTGTAGACTTTAGCCATAAGTCTGATAAAAATCACGAGATATCTTTGAAGGTTACTACGCCTTTGAGCGAAGAGTACGGTGAGGATCATGACCAAGTCGCTTTCCAATACGGCAAAGAAGATGAGGCTCTCATAGTTCTACCAGAAAATGAGCAGTTGAGAGATATTGTTAAAGACGTGATTCAGACTAGCAAGTATATTAAAACAAATACAACTACTAGAAACTCAGATACAGTCAGAGATATTATCTCTAACAGAAAAATGGAGCTAGACACTCAGAAACAAAGAATTCGTGAGATGCTGCGAGAAGACTTGTTAAAAGCATCTTACTTTTTGAATCAAAGAGAACTAAAAATTACAGGTAACACCCCAAAAAATAAAATTAGTGCTGCATTAGAGAAATTAGTGGAAGATGCATACTCAAAATTAGGTTACATTGAAAAGCACTACCAAAAACTTAGTGATGTTACTAAAGTGCTTAGATCAAATGACATTCAGCAAGAAACACTAATTGATGCCAATTCAAATCAAATAGCACTTGACGAGATCATCAATTCTTTACAAACAAAAGAAAAAAGAAGTATTCCCGTCTCATTAAAATCTGTAAAAAATGAATTCACTAAAAAACCTTATGGCTGGGCAGAAATGGATATAAACGGGCTAGTGGCTGAATTGCTAGTGTCAAAACAAATATTAATTGAGTTAAAACAAGAGCAATTGACCCCGAACCAAGAAAAAACCCTTGAAGTTCTATCAAAAGCTAACCTTGCAGAAAAAGCGGTAATTAGACTTAGAAAACAAATCGATCAAACAACTATTAACAAAGTGAGAAATATTTTACTAAATGTATTTGATAAAAGTGACGCTCCAAGTGACGAAGACAAGCTATATAGTGAAACTGCCAGCCTTCTTGAAAATGAAATTGAAAAACTATCACATGTGCTTGAAAGATATAAATATGACAAATATCCAGGCAAAATAAAATTGGAGACTCTAGATCAAAAACTGATGAATATTGGTCAAATTCAAAATCGAAAAAGACTATTTAAGTCTCTAAGAGAGGCGGAAGAAGAGTTAAAAGAAATGAAACGCAAAACAGAACCAGTGATAGCCTTTTTTAACAGCCAGCAAGTAGAAATTTTTGATGAGGCACTAAAAGAGGTTGGAAAATATAAAGATGATGAACAATATCTTCCTGAAGAATCTCAAGCCCAGCTTCTAGAAATGGAGCAGATTATTAATAATGATGAACCCTACGGAGAGATAAATAGGCTCAAACAACTAAAATCAGACATCGCCAGTAAGCATAGTAAAAAAATTCTAAAGAAAAAGAATGAGTTAACCGAGAAAGCGCAACACCTAGCTGAGGAATTAAGGCTAGAATATTCAAACCTAGAAGAGAAAACGTTAGAGCAGCAGTTGAAAAGGCTAAACAGAGTTAAGGTAAAAATTGAGCAAGCTGATACTCTGGTAAAATTGGCAGGCTTAGAGGCTCAGCTAGATAACGAGTACAAGTCTGTTATTAACTATTTAGAAAAAGAGAAAGAAAAAAAAGATGGTGGTGAGAAAAAAGTAACCACAGAAGCGATTAGTTCAGGAACCCTACTAAAATGGGATAAATCATTAAATACTGAGCAGGAAGTCGAGGAATATATTAATGAAATAAGAAAAAAATTAATGGCTAAAATTAACCAAGGCAAGAAAATTAAAATCCTATGAGCATTAACAACAGCAAAGTCAAAGATTTCGCTACTGAAGCTCGAACGATTCTTTTAAATGATGTTGAAAGAAAATTAGTAAATATGCATCCAGAGAATCCTGATTCATTGCCCACAAAAATGGATCAAGGAGTCGAAGTTGAAGATGTTTCTTTCAAGTCTGGGATTAAAAAAAGGCAAAGAAATAAACTAATCAAAAAATACAATCAGTTAGGAAAAGAAGAGATAGTTAAACGAGCAGCATATATTTGGTTTAATCGTTTGATAGCTATTAGATTCATGGAGGTCAATGGTTTTTTAGAAACAGGAGTAAGAGTTTTGTCTTCGCTTGATCCTAAAAAATCAGAGCCACAAATAGTCACCAAAGCTTTAAGCGTTAATCTTCCAGTGGACAAAGACATTGTTTACAGGTTTCTTGATGAGAGTGACACGAAGTCTCTTTTTAAGTATCTGTTTATTCTGCAATGCAACCAGCTTCATAAATCACTACCTTTTCTTTTTGAAAAAATCGATGATTATACACAGCTATTGCTGCCAGATAACCTCCTTGGCAGCAACTCAGTCATAAAAAAACTTGTCAACGACATTCCTGAAGATAACTTTAAAGAAGTAGAGATTATTGGTTGGCTTTATCAGTATTATGTGAAAGAGAGAAAAGACAAACTTATCAAAGCTAAAAAGAAACATAAGACAGAAGATATACCTCCAGTAACACAACTTTTCACCCCGCATTGGATTGTAAAGTACATGACTCAAAACTCTCTTGGCCGATACTGGATAGAATCTCATCCAGAGCATAAAGAAGAGCTCATTAATAGTTGGGATTTTTTCTTAGAAAACAGAGATAAGAAATCCAAAGAAAAAATTAAACAACTAG
>JAYEJP010000014.1:0-5444 GCA_034660615.1 Patescibacteria group bacterium | reverse complement strand
GAATCTTTGATGAATACCTCTCATCTCTTTGCTCCTTTTCCTGACAAGATGAATAATGACACTGCGTTTTTTGACAGGATTCACTACTATTTACCCGGTTGGGAGATTCCAAAATTTAAACCAAAGCAGTTAACAGATAATTATGGCTTTATTGTTGACTATCTAGCCGAGTTTATTAGAGACATGCGCAAGAGATCTTTTGCTGACGGTATCTATAAGTATTTCAAGCTTGGCTCAAATCTAAACAAGCGAGATACTGATGCGGTTAAAAAAACATTTTCAGGTTTAATGAAACTTCTTTATCCTGATGAAAAATATACAAAAGAGCAAGCGGAAGAAGTCTTAGTTTATGCGCTTGAGGGCAGGCGGCGCGTTAAAGAACAACTTAAAAAAATTGGTGGAATGGAATTTTATGACGTCCACTTCTCTTACCTTGATAATGATTCTTTAGAAGAAAACTTCACATCACTACCAGAAAAAGGAAGCTCAAAACTAATTCCAGAAGGAGAACATAGTCCAGGAACAGTTTATACAGTTGGTCATGGAGACAGTGGCATGATCGGGGTCTACAAGCTCGAAACGCAGGTAGTAGAAGGCTCAGGGAAATACAAGAAGTCTGGTTTAGGCTCTAACTCAAAGGCTAAGGAAAACGTAGATATTGCTTTTAACTACTTTAAGGCTAATGCCAAGGTAGTCAGCGGAACCATTTCAACCAAAGAAAGAAATTATCATCTACAAGTCCAAGATCTGCAAGGTATAGGCATGACTGACAGCCTTAGCTTATCTACCTTTATTGCACTAGCATCAGGAGCTATGAAAAAACCACTGCAAGAAAGATTGGTAGTTCTAGGCAACATGACTATTGGAGGCAGCATTTCAAAGTTGGAAAACTTAGCTGACATGCTACAAGTAAGTTTTGATGCTGGAACCAAAAAAGTACTGCTGCCAGCATCTGCAGCCAAAGACATGGCTACAGTTCCGCCAGAATTAATGTCAAAATTTCAAACAAACTACTATGAAAGTCCTATGGACGCAGTTTATAAAGCACTGGGAGTGGAGTAAGAGAAGATTTTAAACAATCTTTTTTATCTCCCTCTGCAGATATCATTTTAAAATAAAAATATATTTATGAAACTAGCAATTACAGCCGATATTCACCTCCGAAACAGACAAGAAACCAAAGAACGCTGGCAAGCTTTAGAAGAAATCTTGAGCCAGCTTATTTCTCATGAAATTAATCATCTGATTATTGCTGGTGACTTGTTTGACCAAGAAAGTCACAACTATTCTCAATTTGATGCTTTGTGCAAACGAAGAAAATTCAAAAAGATCACACTGCACATCATCCCCGGAAATCATGATCCTTCTTTAAAGCAAGCCAATTTTACTGCTGATAACATTCATCTTTACCAGCAGCCGACCTTAGTCACTTTACCAAATACCGATAAACAGTTCTTTTTTATTCCTTATCTCAAAGATCAAAGCATGGGTGGGGTCTTAGCCAAATACAAGTCAGAACTATCACATCCTTGGGTCTTAGTTGGCCACGGCAACTGGGCTGAGACAATACGCTCGCCCAATCCAACTGAACCAGGTATTTATATGCCTTTGAGCCGCAGCACCTTGAAAAGCTACAAACCAAATTTAACTTTGCTCGGTCATATTCACAAACCAATGGATAACAGAAATCACAATGTTTATTATCCTGGTTCCCCCTGCGGCTTGGACATAACTGAAACAGGACAAAGAACCTATCTAGTTTTGGATTTGGACAACTTGGAAATTAAACGAAAGCCAATCAAGACTGAGGTTATTTATTTTGATGACCAAGTCGTTATCTATCCCATGGAAAACGAATCTGAATATTGGCAAAAACTAATTAATCATCTCAGAAAAAAATGGAATTTAAATAAACAAGACCAAGATAAAGCCGTGATTAGAATAAAAGTTACAGGCTTCTCCTCCGACAAAAGAAAGTTAAAGAAATTTTTCGAACATAAGCTAAAAGAGCTCACTGGTTGGAAAGACCAAAGATTGGATTTATCTAATTTGAATTCATCAGATAATTATGAACTGCTTAAAATCAGTGAACGGGTCTCGCAAAAAATTGTAGACTTAAATTTGCCAGAAAAATCAGACGAGCCAGACAAGAAACAGATCCTAGAAGAAACAATGAAAACTATCTACAACATCAGCTAACTTATGTCGTTCAAGATCAAAAATATCAATGTCAAAAATTTGGGACCCATTGAGGAGTTAAACTGGGATCTAGCTGATATTAACCTAGTTTTTGGTCATAACGAAAAAGGCAAAAGCTACTTGGTTGAGTTTTTCATTCGCAGTCTATTCAAAGTCAAAAACTGGTCTGGGTTGCGCAGTCAACAAGGTAAAGGCAAGATCAATGTTGAAACCAGCCAAGGCGAAGAGGTTAGTTTTAGCCCTAGCAGTGATCAGAAGCTTGAAGACCTCCTGAGCGAGTCTCACGTAGGTCTACCTCCAGATTTTTCAAAATTGCTTGTCTTGAGGGGATCTGATGTCAAACTAGGTTCTGATGGCGAGAATGACAAACAAATGCTACGAAAATTTTTATCTCACAAAGAATTGCTAAACGAGATTATTAAACCGATGAACAAATCGGTCATAAATGCTGAGATAACAGGCTACACCATTAATGCCAGCAACCTCGGCGACATCAGTAAGCGCCAAGATTTAAAAAAAGAATTAGACCATATTCAACAACTATTTCTCGAAGTCGAGGACAAATATCTCAGTGGTGATTTGTATCAGTTGGAAGAGAAAAAAGAAACCCTGCAGAAACAGCAACGACAGATTGAACAGGCCAAAAGATACTCAGCTTACTACCTTAGTCAGGAAATTGACCATGAACAGCAAGAAATAGACAAATTTGATCAAAAAAAGATTGAACAAATTAAAGTTGACATCAACACCTGGAAAAGATCTGTCGCCAGTGCAAATGGACAGCAAAAGAAAATCGACAAGCTCGAGAAAAAAACCAAAAATTACACCTGGCTCAAACAAGCAGCCAAACATTACCAAGAGTTTAGCCGGGATGTTGACGGCTCAAAGCCAAATCAAATTGTGTTTGGTTTTATGTTGGTAGCCCTGATCTCAGCTGGCGGAGCATTTTTATTCAACATTAACTTACTTGGCATCATCATGCTAGCAGCAGCAATTGGTTTAGCCATCTTTGATCGAGTTTCTCAAAGAAAAAGCTCTATTGATGACACCCCCAAACGCGAACTGCTTAAACTCAAGCAAGATTTCAAAAACAGGCTTGATCGGTCTTTAACCAGTTTGGCTACTCTAGAAAACGAGCAACAGCAGCTGGAAGCAGACTATCAAAAACTGCAAGGTCTTAAATCAAATCGAGGTGATACTGTAAACGCATTGGCCAACCAAAAAATTGAAATTGAAAATTCCATAGAAGAACTATTTGGTGAAAAAATTACTTCTGATCAATGGAAAACTAGGTTAAGACAACTTTTAGATAAACAAGAAGAGTTAAAAGACAAGCTTAAAAATTATGAACTTAAGCTAAGCAAACTTAACATCCCCGCGAAAGAGTATTTAACTAAAAAACCTGACTTAGATTATCAACCGGATCAAGAAGTTAAAATTAACAAACAGCTTGAAAAAGCTAGTCAAGCTATTAAAAATAAAGAAAATAGTCTTGAAACCTTAAAACAAAGAGTCTGTGATGCCACCGGCAAAAGCTTTTCTCTTGACTGGAATCAGCTGATTGAAGCTTTGGCTGATAAAAAAGAACAAGTAGAATCAAACTACAAACAATTAACAGCTCAAATTATTGCCCAAAAAAATGTTTCGGACGTAATTAAAGAACTTCTAGCAGAGGAGGATCAAAAAATCGACCAAGTCTTGGATTCAGACATTATTCAAGATCTGCTTCCCCAGGTAACTGGAGGCTATCAGGACATTGAATTGCGTAATGACACTCTCTACGTTTCTGATTCATTTAGTTCTTTTCCTGTCAGTGAAATTAGTGATGGCGCTCAGGAACAAGTCTTTTTAACTTTAAGAATTGCTTTGGCTTCACAGTGGTTTAAGGATGACAAGTTATTCTTGATCTTGGATGACGCCTTTATCCACTCAGACACAAACAGAAGAAAAGAACTGGTCAAAAGCGTGATTAAACTGGGAGAAGCGGGCTGGCAAATAATTTGCTTATCGTTTGACGAGAGAATTAAACAATTATTCGCTCAGAATAGCGAAGATTATCAGCTTCTTGACTTAAATAAGGGCTCAAAGTAAGCTTTCAGGCTCAGAATTTAAATATCAATAAAATACTTACTACAAAATAAACCCATGGACCAAGACGATCTACTAGAAAAAATCGAACAAGAAGGCCTAACCCCTGATCTAGAAGATGAAGTGGCAGACCAAGCCGACGACCTCATTGACAGAATTGACGAACTGGATGACGAAGTCCTGGAAGTTGTGATTGATAATCTTTAAATAGCGGCCTCTAAATAATCTCCCTCAACCTCTCCCAAATCCTAACCATAGCCCAGGTATCAAGCTCACAATACTTGAGTAAATTTTTAGCAATCTGCCCCTGCTCGCCATCGTCCAACAAATTACCCTGCCCATCACCATAAACCAACTCAAACCACTTAATCATGGCTGTTGCCCCCTCACCAATCTCCATCCCCTTATAACTTAACCCGGGCACTAGCACCGGCAGCACCTTCTTGATTGAAGCACTGCCATGAAAACGACAATCAACATACAAACCCTTGGAAAAAATCTCCATCAAATCAAAAACCCGGTCATTTATCCCTTTTAGCCCTTGAGCAAACTGCGGTTGCAACTCTGCTAGCTCAAGATTTCGACCACACTCAAAACTCTTATTCCAAACAATCACACTCCCTTGATCTTTAATCTTATCCAACAAGCTCTGGGCAAACTCTTCACTTGGTTCCTCCTGCTTAGTAAACAAAAACTCAAAATGCTTAAACTCCTCATCCCTTGGAATACCATCCAGCTGGGTAGTAGCCTTGTCTAAAACATGCAGCGAGTACTGAAAACTAATCTGCTGATATGGCTTGTAACCATCAAACATAGGCACAGCTGGATTAAAAGTCTCGTAATCCAAAAAATAAAGCGGATACTCCAGCTGACTTAGCTCCTGAGCAATGGCCTGATGATCAATAATAGCCTGCTTGCTTTGCAAAGACTGCACCAGCTTGCACTGCATTTTACTAAGCCTAAAATCACTTGGAATCTGCTCTAAACTAGCAATACCCTGAGCCTTAAGTTTATTAAACTTACTTCTTCTTGCTCGAGGCAAATCATAAATTGGATAACCAGGCAGATTAGGATGACACAAACTCAGACAAGGACACTCACTTGGCTTATGGCAGTTTAAATCTAGATTTGACTTTAAATCAATTTCCTCCTCAGTC
>JAYEJP010000013.1:15118-25984 GCA_034660615.1 Patescibacteria group bacterium | reverse complement strand
AGATTCCTTACGAGCAAAAAGAATTAATTGATGAACATATCAAAGCCTATCAGGAAGAACTTAGAAGAGAAAAAGGTGAAATAATTGAAAGTGAAACTGACAAAGAAGATGAGCAAGAAGATGAGCAAGAAGATGAGCAAGAAGATGAGCAAGAAGATGAGCAAGAAGAAACTGAGCCTAAGGAATCAGCAGAATAAACACTCTTGAAACAGGATGCTAGTTAGGAATTAAATAAAGAGGAGATTATGAGTCAGAAAAAGCGAGCACCAATCATTACAGTTATGGGCCATGTTGATCATGGTAAAACTACTCTTTTGGATTATATCCGTAAGACTAGAGTTCAAGCTGGCGAGGCTGGTGGTATTACTCAGCACATTGGTGCCTATCAGATTGATTTTAAAAGTGAAAAGATTACTTTTATTGATACTCCTGGTCACGCTGCTTTCAACAAAATGAGAGAAAGAGGGGCTAATATCACTGATATTGTGATTTTGGTAATTTCGGCTAAAGATGGAGTGCAACCGCAAACAGTTGAATCAATTGAGTATATTAAAAAAGCAAAAGTTCCATTTGTAGTTGCTCTGAATAAGATGGATTTGGATGGAGCTAAGCCAGATCAAACAAAAGCAAAATTAGCAGAACACGAAGTAGTTGTTCAGGAATATGGCGGTGATATTGATACAGTTGAAATATCAGCCAAAACTGGCAAAGGAATTGATAAATTACTGGAAACAGTAACAGTTTTGGCTGAGATATTGGAGCTTAAAGCTGATAGTAAAGCTCCTTTAGAGGCAGTGGTGGTTGAGTCAACAAAAGATAAGCACAAAGGCTCGATTGCCCGCGTGATTGTTAAGCAAGGGACTTTGACAGTCAAACAGGAGTTATTGACTGAAGATGGAATGGGAGGAAGGGTAAGATCTTTGATAGATGAACATGGGAAAAGGTTGAAGGAGGTTGAGCCAGGTGAGCCAGCAGAGATTTTAGGTCTAAACCAGGTGCCTGAAGTTGGCACTATTATCAAAGATGCTAAGTGCGATTATAAAAAGGGTAAAAGCGCTGATAACGAAAGCTCAAAAGATAAAAAAGATGAATTTAGCTGGGATGATCTTGACTTCGAGGCCATGATGGGAGACAAAGAAAAGCTAAACTTAATCATCAGAGCTGATGTTAAAGGGACCTTAGAAGCAATCGTGCAGACTATTGATGAAGATACCATCGAGATTGTTTCAGCTGAGGTTGGTGCTTTAAGTGATGGGGACATAGAGATGGCAGAGATAACTAATTCTCTGATTATTGTTTTTGGACAAAAAGTGCCGAGAAGAATTAAAAAGCTAGCTGTAGAAAATGATGTTCGGGTTAAACAATACGACATTATTTATCATTTGATTGAAGATTTGGAAGAAAAACAAATGGAGTTGATGGATCCACATTTTAATGAAAAAGAGTTGGGTCGAGCTGAAATTAAGCAGATTTTTGAGATTAATAAGGAAGAGATTGCCGGAATTAAGGTTAAAACTGGAGAGATAAATCGTAACGATCTACTTCATCTGGAGAGAGATGGTGAATATGTGGCTGATCCAGTGATTAGCTCTCTTAAACATGGGAAAGATAATATTAAGACTGTTAAAGCTAAGAATGAAGCTGGCATCTCTTTTAAAAATAAAAATCTAAAATTTAAAAAAGGTGATATAATAGTGGCTTATAAAAAAGAAATATAAATTTATTAATTAAAAATGGTTACTTTACTTTTTGGCAGCTTAAGCTGAAAAGATAAGGGAATTAGAAAGAATGCCATGGCATTAACCAAAAAACAAAAACAACAAATCATTGATGATTTTCAGCTCTTTGAAGGAGACACTGGCTCTCCAGAAGTACAAATTGCACTTCTTACAGCCAATATTCAAGAGTTATCAGATCATTTAAAAGATCATCGTAAAGACAACGTATCCCGCAAGGGTTTATTGCGCCAAGTTTCAAAAAGACGCCGCTTGCTTCGTTTCTTGGAGAAACGCAGTGAAGAGCGCTATGAAGAGTTGGTTGACGCTTTAGATCTATAATGAATCCCCAATTTTTTTATCTGATTTAAGAATAATTACTTCCAAGCTATTAAAGAGAGTGTTAGATTTTTATATAAAGCTATTTTAGTTTGTTCGGTTTATTTAGTTTTAAATTGATGCTATAATATAAAAACTTGAAAAAGACTGTTGAATTTTCTTGATTCATTTCGATTGGCAAGTAGTGTTTGGTTCAGGTAAGCAACTACTACCTGCTTATTGAAATGAGTTATCTTCAACTCATAAATTTTCAAGAGATAATAATTAAGAAACCAGAGTTTATGAATTAGCAACTTAAAGAAGTTGCAATCTGGTAAAGGACAAAATATGTCATACCCTACTTATGGGCAGTCTAAAACCTATCAAATTAAGGTTGGAGACAAAAATATTGAATTAGAAATTGGAAGGTTCAGCGAGCAAATTGAAGCTGCCGTCTTGGTTAGATGCGGAGAAACAGTTGTTCATTTGACAGTTGGACTAGGTGAAGAAGTTGACTGGGGATATTTTCCCCTTCATGTTGAATACATTGAAAAGCTTTATGCCAGCGGAGTAATCAAAGGTTCACGCTGGGTTAAAAGAGAAGGTCATCCTTCAGATGATGCTGTTTTAAAAGCAAGAAATATTGACCGTACCATTAGACCTTTATTCCCAGAAGGAATTAAGAATCAGGTGCAGGTAGTTGCTACTATTTTTTCTTACGATCAAGAAAATCAAGACGATATGTTGGCTTTGTTGGCCGCAGGTGTTGCTCTTGAGATTTCCTCAATTCCTTTTAATGGTCCAATCGCTGGTATCAGAATTGGCTACAGCAAGGAAACAGGAGAATATGTAGTTAACCCAACTAAGTCAGAAATGCAAAAGTTGGATTTAGATTTAATTGTATGTGGCGGAACTGATTCTATTGCTATGGTTGAGGCAGGAGCAGACGAAGTTGATGAAGAGGTTATTCTTGGAGGATTGGCTAAGGCTCAAGAAGAATTTGCTAATATTTGCAAGACAATTAAGCAAATAAAAGATGAGATTGGTCGGGAAAAAGTTAGCTTAGTAGCTTTGCTCACTAAAGAAGAAAAAGATAAAAAAGAAAAAATCACTCAAGAAATTACTGCTAATTTTGATCAGCAAATTAAAGAAATGATCGAAAAGAAGGCTCACCTTTCAGTCGGAAGAAATGATATGAATGACTTAATTGAGAGCATTGTTTCTCATTTAAATGAAGGAGTTCTTGCTGATGATGAAGGATTTAAAGTTAAAAAAGGCGGAGTAAAAGAGATTTTGGAAAAATTAATGAAGCAAGAGGCTAGAAGGATGATTCTAGAAGATAAGGTTAGACCAGATGGTCGAAAGCCAGATGAAATTAGACCTATTTGGACAGAAGTTGATGTTTTCCCCAGAACTCATGGTAGTGCTATGTTTAAGCGCGGTGGTACTCAGGCGGCAACTATTACTACTTTAGCCAGTCCTGCCAAAGGATTGCATATTGAGGACATGGGGGGCGAAGAAGTTCGTCATTATTTACATCATTACAACATGCCTCCTTATGCTTGGGGTGGAACAGGTCGGTTTGGTTATCCAAAAAGACGTGAGGTTGGGCATGGCCGTTTAGCTCAAAGAGCTCTTAAGCCAATGATCCCTGATCAAGAATCTTTTCCTTACACTATTCGTGTAGTGAGCGAGATCATGAGTTCAAATGGTTCTACAAGTCAGGCTTCTGTTTGCGGATCCACCATGTCATTAATGGCAGCTGGAGTTCCAATTAAAAGACCAGTGGCTGGGATTGCTATGGGCATGATTAGTGACGGCTTAGATAACTATCAGGTCCTTTATGATATCCAAGGTTTGGAAGATCACTCTGGAGACATGGATTTCAAGGCTGCTGGAACAACTGAAGGTCTCACTGCTATTCAGATGGATATCAAATTACCAGGTATTACTATTGAAATTTTGCGCGAAGCTTTAGCTAAAGCTAAAGATGGTCGTTTGCAGATTTTAGACAAAATGCTCAGCTGTATTGACGAGTCAAGGAGTCAAATTAGTAAATTTGCTCCTAAGATTGTGCAAGTTGAGATTCCAGTCGACAAGATTGGTGAAGTGATTGGGCCAGGCGGCAAGGTGATTAAAGGAATTATGGAGGAAACTGGAGTTGAGATTGATGTTGATGAGGATGAGGAAAGAGAAGTTGGCATGGTCAATATTTCTTCTGAAGATCAGGCAGCAATTGATCGAGCTCGAGAAATTGTTGAAGGCATTGTTAAGGAAGTTCAAGTTGGCGAAGAGTATCAAGGCGTTGTTAATAGAATTGAAAACTATGGCGCTTTTGTTAATATTTTGCCAGGTAAAGATGGACTTGTTCATGTATCTAACATGGCCAATAAGTTTGTCAAAGATCCAAATACCATTGTTAGCATGGGAGATAGGGTCGAAGTAAGAGTAGTTGAGATTAAGGATGGAGGCAAAATTGGTCTGTCAATGCTGACTGAAGAAGAAGAAAAGCAGCAAAATGAGGATAGAAAGAAACGTAACAGCAAACGCAATGGAAATAGTCGCAGCAATTCAAGAAATCGCCGCGACAACAAAAGACATCGTTAACACAACAAAAAAAATCGTTAACTAGTTTGTTAAAACTACGATTGGGCCCGAGTAAATTGTAAAATTTACTCGGGCTTTTTGTTTTAATAACATTTTGGCGATCATTGAAAAATATCTGCTATACTATTTTTAGTTATGAAGCTGCCCTCTATTCAAACTGATCAGCAGAATTATTTTCTTTTCCAATTTGATCAAGCTCCTCAATTAGCTGAGCATTTGGGCTTAGATTTAACAGTGCAAACAAATGTTGACCTGATTAAAGATCTTTATACTTTGATTAGTCAAGAAATTAAGTCAGAAATTTCAGGAATGGTTGTTGATTCGATTTATAGCCTGGATTTAGCAACCAACAAGGCAAAGAGTGCTGGACTGCTATCCCGATTAACCACGCTTAATACTGAAGTTGATCCTTTAGCAGTTCCGACTTTAATTCCTGACTGGAGCATCGAAGATATTAGGAGTAATTATGGTTTGGCAAAAATTGAGCTATATTATCATCCCAGGGAGAAGAAGGCTTTGAAAAAGAAACAGCTATTAGCTGAATTATTTGATTATTGTCAGTATCAGCAGATCCATTTACTTCTCGAACTGATTGTTTATACTCCAGCAGAGGTGGAGTTTAGTGAGCAGATTTTTCAACGGGATCAATTGCATGCTGTCCAAGAGTTAAGAGATCGGGCTGATATTTTAGCTTTGCAGTATCCTCTTAGCCCTTTGGCAACTGCAACAATTACTGCCGAACTTGATGCTCCCTGGATTTTAACCAACCGAGGTCAACAATATGATGATTTGAAAAAGATTCTAAGAATATGTTTAGAAAATGGGGGAAAAGGGGCTTTAGTCGGGCAATCATTATGGAAAGATTTTGGAAAATTGAAAAATGAAGACAAAAGCCCCGATGTTGAGGCAATAAAAGAATTTATCAAAACAGAATTGAGTGACAGAGCAATTGAATTGAGTAGAATAATTGACGAAATATCTCAGAATTAAGAAGATCAGTTATAATTATTATAGCCATTAATAAAAGCCATTAATAAATTAGCAAAAAATATGTCAAAAATTTTAAAAGAACTTTGTAACTTTGTCTTTGCTTTAATTGATATCTTGTTAGTATTTAGATTCGTTCTAAAGCTATTAGCTGCCAATGCTGGGGCTAGTTTTGTTACTTGGATATATAACACCACTCAACCACTTTTGAACCCATTTTTAATGATTTTCCCAATACCAAAAATTAAAGGTGGCTTTACTTTGGAATTCACCACTTTGTTTGCCATTTTTGCCTACACCTTCATTGGCTACTTAATTCGTGAAGTTTTGGCGACTATGAGTGACAAGAAATAAGCTATCTAGATTTCTGTTTTTTTAAACTATTTTATAGTTACTGGCGTGCTTTGTTTGTAAGTCATTTTAGAAATAATTGAGTGATTAATTTGCTTGATTTAGGTAATTTTTAGTCTGGAATTTGTTTAAAAAATTTGTTAAAACATTTCTATACTTCTTGTTCTAAAGATATAAAAAGTTTTATCCACTTTTTAGGAAGATTTTATGCTACAAGTAACTCTTGATGTTGAAACAAAAAAGACTTTTAGTGAAGTCGGCGGGTATTTCCCAGATAGATTGGGTATTTCTTTTGTGGGGGTTAATGTTAGAGATAGAGACGGGGAAAAGGGGGAGATGAAATCTTTTTTTGAGAATGATTTGCCAGACCTTTTTCCCTTGCTGGAAAAAGCAGGAGTGGTAATTGGTTATAACATTGATGGTTTTGATATGCCGGCTTTGGCTCCTTACTATAATGGTGATATAGAGGCGATTCCTACTTTAGATGTTATGGATAGGATAAAAGATAGCTGCGGGCATCGAATTAAGTTAGATTCAGTAGCAAAAGAAACTTTGGGCGTAGGTAAAATTGGTGATGGCTTAGATGCAATTAAATACTATACCAATGGTCAGTTGGAAAAGTTAAAAAAGTATTGTATTCAAGATGTAAGAGTGACTAGAGATGTTTATGATTATGGTATTAAAAAAGGTGAAATCAAGTTCCGCAATAAATGGGGTAGGTTGATTAAATGCCCGGTTGATTTTAGTTTTACCCCGCAAAGAAATGATGGTATTCAAATGGCTCTAGTTTAGAGTTTAATTTGGGCTGAATTATCTTTCTTTTTTAAAACAAAGCCTTCATTATCAATTCCCAGATGTGTGTTACAATTAGCGCGTGTCAAATTTAATCAAATATCAAGCTCGTAAATGTTATACGTCAGCAGGCATGCTGATTGAAAACGAAAAAATTTTGTTGATTAAGCATCGTAAATTAAAAATGTGGCTATGTCCAGGCGGCCATTTGGAAGAAGAAGAACTTCCTCATCAAGCTGCTGAGCGTGAATTTTTTGAAGAGACTGGAGTAAAAGTAAAAGCGATTGATTATTTGTTCCAGGTGGAGACGGACAGGACTCAATATTTGCCTAACCCAATCGAGACTAATTTGCACTGGGTCAGCCAAGCTAACTATGAGAAGCGTTTGCAAAGCAATCGTTAAGAACAAAGAGTGAAAACAGAGCTTTGGCCCAAAGGTTATGAGCAACATATTAATTTTTTATATTTGGTCAAGGCAATTGATGAGATAGATTTTGATCCGAGTGAAAGAGAAGTAACTGATATTGCTTGGTTTAGTCAAAGTCAGCTTGAGCAAGTCAATGTTAGTCTTGAGATAAAAGATCAGTTTTACCATGGTCTTAAAATTATTAAACAATACGGACAAAAACCATTTTTTACCAAAGATTATTTAAAGGAGTAAATTATGTCTTCTCAATTATCACTACCACACCAGTTAACCAGAAACGTTAAGCTTGTACACAAAGTTGCTTTAGTGGTAGGCAACCAGGTTTTAATTTTAAAAAGATCTGATAAAGCTAAATCCAGGCCAGGTAAATGGGATTTGGCTGGTGGCAATAGTGAGTGGCCTCATGATTTGAGTGAAGCAACGCTGAATCCACATTGTCGTGATGTTGCTCGCGAGGTTGAGGAGGAAACTGGCCTCAAAGTTGGTCCGAGTCATTTTTCTTTTGATGGATTAGTCTTTTTTGCTACTTATTTTTCACCTGAACATGAAATTTTCAGTGTTAATTGTGGCTGGAAAGCAACCAATCTTACAGAAGAAGATAAAAATAAAGTTATAATTTCTAATGAACACTCTGATTATGCTTGGATTACTTTAGAACAATTAGATCAATATGATTTTGGAGGTCCTGATAGAGACTATGAAACTAGAATAATTAAACGCTGTCTAGAAGAAAAATCTAATGCTGCAGATTAAAAATTTAACTGTTAAGGTTGATAGCAAAATTATTATCGAAGATTTAACTCTTTTCATTAAAAAAGGAGAAATTCATGTTTTGCTGGGTCCAAATGCTTCGGGCAAATCTAGCTTAGCCCAGACTATTATGGGCAATCCTCGCTACCAAATTCTTCAAGGAAAGATTTGGTTTAAAGATCAGGATATCACCAGACTAAGCATGGAAAAAAGAGCTCAGTTGGGTTTGGCACTATCGTTTCAAGAACCACCACCGATTAAAGGAGTTAGTTTAAATCAAATCTTAGAACTTATTAGACAAAAAAGAGGTCACAAAATAAAAAAAACTAAACAAACTGAGATAGAATTATTGGAGCAATTGCCAGCCAGCAAAAAGTTGCTACATAGAAACCTTAATGAAAGATACTCAGGTGGAGAGAAAAAAATAGCTGAATTATTGCAGTTGAGTGCTTTGAAGCCTAAATTGATAATTTTTGATGAATTGGATTCAGGATTAGATATAAAAAATTTAAGCAGAATTTTGAAAGTAATTAAAGCCCAATTTTTGTCAAAGGGAGTATCAGTTCTATTTATTACCCATCATGGGCAGATTGTGGATGGCATGCAGCCTGATTGGACGCACGTTATGCTCAATAAAAAAATTATTTGTAATTCTCAAGATTATCAAAAAGTAATAACTACTATTAAAGAACATGGTTACCAAAAGTGCCGACACTGCCAATTTGTGGATCGTTGACAATCAGTTGCGCAGAGCAGCTGAAACCAATGGTGTAAAAATTTTGGGAAGTCCTAAGGCCTGGACTGATTTGCCTTGGACTAGGAAATATTTTAAAAAGCAGCCTAAGATGGGCTATTTTGTTTGGGTAAAAGCTCAACCAAGCTGTCCTTTTTTTAGCTGCGTCAATATTAAAAAAGAGAAAACTCAACAGGACTTAAGAAACTTAGTGGTTATTGAAAAAGGTCTGAAAGTAAAGATCGGTGGGGTTTGTAGTGCCTTAAGTCTAAAACTGCAAGGTCAGCATTTAGCTCAAGGTAAAATTGTGATCAAGCAAGGTAGCCAAGTTGAGTACGAGCATATTCACCGTTGGGGGCAAAAGGATGTGGTTATTTCTGACTATAAGTTTTATTTAGAGCCTGATAGTCAGCTTAATTACACTTATAAGAGCAAAAAATCTCCGCAGAAAATAAAATTAAGCAACAAATTTTATTTACAGGAGAGAGCTAAAGTTAAACTCAACATTATCGGTGATTGCCAAAATACTCAGTTTGAATCGCTCGATGAGATTTATTTGCAGGGTAAAGATTCTTCAGGAATTAGCAACTTACGTTTTATTAGCCGGGCCAATTCTCAAATTAAGGCTACTTCAAGAATGATAGCTGAGGCTGCTGGCACCGGACATCTTGATTGCCAGAGTTTGAATTTGGACTCAACTGCCAGAGTATCATTAATCCCAGAAGTAACGGTTGAAAATGATCAAGCTCAAATTACTCATGAAGCTTCAATCGGACGAGTCTCAGAAGAGCAGCTTAACTATTTAAGGATGAGGGGTTTGACTGAAGATGAGGCAATTGATTTAATTGCTTCAGGGTTTTTGAAAATTTAACAGATGACTCCATATTCGAATATGTTCGATCCTAAAAAAGTAAAAAAAGCTTTCCCGATTTTTCAGCAAAAAAGCAATAAGAATTTAGTTTATTTGGATAATGCTGCTACATCGCAGAAACCCCAATCTGTTTTAGACGCAATGACTTATTATTACCAGCAGAGCAATGCCAATGTAGGTCGGGGTGTTTATCAGTTGGCTAATAACAGCACTGTTATTTATGGTCAGGCGAGAAAAAAGATTGCCAACTTTTTTAAAGCTGATTCTTCAGAACTGATTTTAACTAGAAATAGTACCGAGGCGATTAATGGTGTGGCTTATGGCTGGGCTGATCATAATTTGCAAAAAGATGATGTGATCTTGATTAGTCTGATGGAACATCATGCTAATCTAGTGGTCTGGCAGGAAGCAGCCAGGCGTAATCAAGCCAAACTAGAATATGCACATCTAACCGCTGAGGGTGAGCTTGATTTGAAGGAATTAGAGCAAAAACTAAAAAGCTTGCCAGTTAAATTACTAGCTTTAACTCATGTCTCTAATACTTTAGGTACGCGTGTTTCTGTGCCTGAAATAGTTAAATTAGTACAAAAACATAGTAAGAAGACTAGGGTTTTAATTGATGGAGCACAGTCAGCTCCTCATTTGCCAATAGATTTTAAAAAATTGAATATTGATTTTTTTGTTTTTAGCGGGCACAAAATGTTGGGGCCGATGGGGATTGGTGGGTTGTTGGTTCGTCAGCAGATTTTAAAGTCAAAAGAGATGTGGCCTTGGTTGTTCGGAGGGGGGATGATTGATAAGGTGACAAAACAAAAAACAAAGTTTAATCAAGATTTGGCAGAAAGATTTTTAGCAGGTACGCCTGATGTCGCTAATGCGGTTGGTTTGGCAGCTGCCTGTGATTACTTAGATAAATTAGATATGAAATTTGTTTTGCAACATGAACAAGATTTGGTGCGATATACTTTGCAGCAACTATCTCAACTAAAAGAAATTGAGGTAATCGGTCCAACTAAGAGCAGAATCGGGTCAGTGACTTTCATGCATCAACAAACTCATCCTCATGATGTGGTTCAAGTGCTAGATAACGAAGGTGTGGCTCAAGTGCTAAATAACGAAGGTGTGGCTCAAGTGCTAGATAACGAAGGTGTGGCTGTAAGATCAGGTTATCATTGTTGCATACCTATTCATCAACATTATGATTGGCCGGCTACCATTCGAGTCAGTTTTAGTGTATATAATACTAAAGATGATATTGATTGCTTGATCAATGCATTAAAAAAAGTTAAAAATATTTTAAGCTAGTGATTTAAAT
>JAYEJP010000013.1:0-15018 GCA_034660615.1 Patescibacteria group bacterium | reverse complement strand
CATCAACATTATGATTGGCCGGCTACCATTCGAGTCAGTTTTAGTGTATATAATACTAAAGATGATATTGATTGCTTGATCAATGCATTAAAAAAAGTTAAAAATATTTTAAGCTAGTGATTTAAATTTTATGATAATTTTTGTTGGTTCAGCCAACCCTGTCAAAATAAATGCTGCCACTATTGTTGCATCCGAAGCCTGGCCTGAAGCTCAGGTGAGTGGGTATTCGGTATCAAGTGGTATTAACGAACAGCCTCTTTCTGACGATGAAACTAAAACAGGTGCGATTAATCGTGCCAAAAATGTTTTACAATTAGGTTTAAAAAAGATTGATAAAAATACGGTTGATTCGAGACAGGTTTTAGGGGTTGGGCTTGAGGGCGGGATTTTTCTCAAGGGTGAAGAAATGTGGACTACTGTTTGGGGAGCTGCAGTCGATCGAGAAGGAAAAATATTTACTGCCAATGGCGCCCGGTTTAAGGTTCCGCCAATGATTGCTGAGCTGATTAAAGATGGGGTGGAAATGGGACCAGCAATAGCTAAATATTTCAAAGGGAGAAAAGTTAAAGAGCAAGAAGGAATGATTGGAGTAATAACTAAAAAATTTGTTGATCGAACTGAAGAATACTCTAGTATTGCTAAACTCTGCCTTGGCCTCTGGTATGGACAAGGCTGGAAAGATGATTTATTAATTACAGAAAAATAATTTTATGCCGAAACCACAACGCTACACTGCCATCTTAGAAGAAAAGCAGATTTACAACGAAAAATATGTTCATTTTCATTTTGAACTAAAAGAGCCTCACCGCATTGAATTTCAAGCTGGTCAGTTTGTTTCTTTAACAGTTGATGAAGAAAACACGCAGCGTGCTTATTCGATTCTTAGTGATCCTGACATTATGCATGGCATCGAGATATTACTTGATGTCTCTCCTAACGGAAAAGGGGTTAATTATTTTCTAAATTTAGATTTTGGTGATGAAATTAGCTTTTTAGGTCCGATGGGTCGTTTCGTAATTAAAGAAGATGCTGGAGAGCAAGCCTTGGCTTTAGTTGGGACTGGTTCCGGAATTGCTCCGCTTTATGGCATGTTGGTTGATCAGCTTAAAAATAAGAATGACGAGAGGTCAATTACTCTTTATTGGGGGCAAAGATATGAAAAAGAAATGATTTGGGAGGATGACTTAAGCCGTTTGTCAGAAAATTATCCTAATTTCGAATTTCATCCAGTTCTTTCCAGGCCAGGTGGGAAGTGGCCTTTATGCTCTGGTCATGTTACTGACTGCCTCCAGGTTCATGATTTATTGCCTAATACTGGTTTTTATATGTGTGGTAGTAGAAATATGATTAACGATGCTAAAAGTGTTTTAGCAAAGCGAGGAGTTGAAAAAAAGATGATCCATAACGAAAAATTTTATTAAAAAGTTCCAGTTTTTTGCCCACTTTTGCCCAGTTTTTTTATACTTCTCATCTGGCGCATAAGATAATGTTTGATTATTAATCATATTTAATCATTGACAAAACTCATTTTCTAGGGAAAATACTATCAAAGTGTAACATCTCCTGCCCCACAGAATAATTAAATTTATTGAAAAAAATTAGTAAACACTCATAACCTTACAAGAAAGGTAGGTATGAAACTTAAAAAATATTATCCATTTATTTTTCCAACAATAGCTTTGTTGCTTGTCTTATTTTTAGCTTTTAGGTGGTACAATCTTAGAACTCAGAGAAGCCAAGAGGATCAGCAAAACCAAGTACAAATCGAAAATCTCACTGAGGAAGAAGTGGAGGGAATTGTTAAGGGAACAGAAGATGTTGAGACTGTTGATTTGGAGGGTGGGGCCACTGCTAGTGGTCAAATTCGCTATGATATCAGAGGCGAAAAGGCACTATTTAGTGTTAATGCTAGCTTAGAAGAATTAGATCAAGGTTTATATCAGGTTTGGTTGAGAAAATCAGGTTCGGAGAAATTAGATAAGGCTTTTGTTTTGCAATATGGCAAAGGTGGTTATATGGGTAGCGCATCTGTTTCGGTAGATGATTTACCTTTGGAGGTAGTGGTTAGCAAAGAGATTCAAACTGAAGATAAAGTGCTTGAGGAAGAATTGCTAAGGGGAATGATTGAGGCAGAATAGACAACTAGAGGGAGCGTATTAAAATTGCGCTTGAAGTATAAGCCTGGTGCTGTTAATCTATATAAAGATTAAGAGTTAAGTAATGACTGATAGGAGCGCCAATTAGCTTAATTTACATTAAAAATTAATAATCAGACCCAATTTCGGTTGGGGAAGAAAAGGAGCATTATGGCAGACGTCAATGCTTATAGTTATATAAATTCAAAGGGTCAAACCTACTATCTTCACTCTAAAGATGTGACCTTGAAAAATGGTAGAGTTCAAACCATTTATTACTTTGCCCGCGATGTAAGACCAGAGGCTTTGGAAGAGGTTCCAGCTGGCTACCAAGTTATAGAGACCAAGAGAACCGGAATGCCTGTATTAAAAAAGGCAGAAAAAAAAGCAGAAAAAAAGGCAAAGTAAATTTTAGTTGAAATTTATTTTTATAAAAAAACCCGCATCTCAAGTATGCGGGTTTTTTCTGTTAAGTTATAATCAATAGTAATATTCAAGAGAGTAGTTTAGTAGCAACAATGAAGAAACTTAATCCGAAAAATATAAAAAAACAGCTAGAAAAAGTGGTTGATCCTGAATCAGGAATTGATATAGTCAGTTTAGGTTTTATTAAAATTTTATGGTCTAATACCCCGAGGCTTGCCTTGGGAATATTCGGTCCAGGGCTTGCCCTGGAGTTTAATACCTTTTATTAGAGATATGCAGATTGCAAAAGATGGAATAATAAAAGTAAAATATATTCTAATCAACCTAGCTTGTTCTCTAGGCAATTTAATTCATCAGCAAATTAAGCAGGCGTTATTAGAATTGGTTGATGGCAATCAGGATTTGGTTGCATTGGAACAAATGTTTGATCCATCTTGGAATCCCGACATGATGTCAGAAGAAGCAAGAATAAAACTTGGCTTATAAATTTTAAATAATTGTAGTACCAATCATAAGTCTTTATGAAATTATATTTTGCAGCCGATCACGGTGGATTTGAGCTCAAACAACAATTGATTGAATATTTTCAAGAAAAATACGAAGTTATCGATCTTGGAGCCGACCATTTCCAAGAAGATGATGATTATCCTGACCTTGCAGCAAAATTAGCTAGAATTTTGATAAATGAAACAGATGAAGCGAGAGGAATTTTGCTCTGTCGGTCTGGTGGCGGGATGGCGATTGTTGCCAATAAGATAGCTGGCATCAGGGCAGTTGATATCTTTGATGAGAAAAGTGCTAGACACGCTCGGGCTGATAACAAAGCTAATGTTATTTCCCTTGGGGCTGATTGGCTTAACCTTGATCAAGCAATCAAAGCCATTGAAACATTTTTGCAAACTAGATTTAGCCAGGAGCCAAGGCATATTCGTCGCATTAAAAAAATAGCACAACTAGAAAAAAAATAATGAAAATTTATCCAACAATTTTGACAGATTCAATAGCTGTTTGTCAGCAGCAGGTTAGAGAGGTTAGCTCTGTCGCAGAAATCGAAACAGTACAAATTGATGTTATTGATGGTCACTACGTCGACAACCTGACTGTTACCCCAGCTGATTTAGTAGAAGTAAATTTTTTTGATTTAAGCTTAGATTTTCATCTGATGGTAGAGGAGCCATTAAACCATTTGTATGAAATTCTCGAATTCAAAGATCAGTTGCCAGCAAGAGCAGTTATTGCCCAAATTGAAAGAATGACTTGCCAAAGTGAGTTTATTAAGGATGTGAAGAAAAATGGTTTAAAGCCGGGGTTGTCTCTTGATCTTTTTACTCCGCTTGAAGCGTTAGATTACGAAACTTGGAATTCTGAGTTGGAAGTAATTCAACTAATGGCAGTAGAAGCAGGCCATCAGGGACAAGAAATGCAGCCTTTATTATTTGAAAAATTGCAGAAACTAAAACGGCTAATGCAAGAGTATAGTGTTAATTGGGAAATTGTAGTGGATGGTGGTGTTAAAATAACCAACGTTAAAAGGCTAGAAGAGGCTGGGGTTGAGGCAGTTAGTGTGGGGAGTCAGATTTGGCGGGCTGAAGACAAAGAGAGGGTAATCCAAAAATTAGCTCTTTAATTTATCTAAGCCTGGCAGAGAACACCGGGCTTTTAAGCCCGGAGCTTTATTTTTTTAGCGGATTAAACAAAAACATGATTTTTTTTCAAAAAGCTAAAAATAAAAATACCCTTTTTTAATTGTTATTCCTACTCTTAATGAAGAAATATGTTTGCCTGAGTTGCTTGCTAAAAAGGAAGATTAACTTTAAACTAAGATTCTATTATGACAATAAAAAGACAAATTAAAATTCCTCAAAAATTAATTTCCGATAAAATTGAAAAAGTTGTTTTTTTTGGTAGTGCTGATATTGAGCAGGACCATCCTGTTTGCCAGGAGGTTTTTAAGGCTGCAAGAGAAATGGCTCAGCAAGGCAAAGTAGTAGTTAGCGGTGGAGGTCCGGGTGTGATGGAAGCAGCCACCAAAGGGGCGGAGTCAGTGGAAGGTGAAACAGTTGCTATTACTTTTGAGCCGAAAGATATGCCTGAGTTTGAGGGTAGGGCTTCAGACAATGTGGTTGACATTGAACTGCAAACTGCCAACTATATCGAGCGTATGTTTGGTTTGATTTACTATGCTGATCTAATTGTTTGCTTTAAGGGCGGAACTGGAACCTTGAGTGAATGGAGCACTGCTTGGCTATTAGCTCATCTTTATTATGGTAAACACAAACCAATGATTTTATATGGTGAATTTTGGCATGAAGTAATTGCCGCAGTAACAAAACATTTTTTTATTGGAGAAAAAGAAACACAAGTATATAGAATTGTAACTAATCAGGAAGAGTTAGTTCAAGCAGTCAAAGAGCTTGAGCAAGAGTTAGAAGAAAGAGGATAGCCGGTAATATGAGGCTAAAAAGAAATATTTAGTTTAGTTTTGATAAGGATAATGAGAGACTTTTTAAATTTCGGGTTTTGTTGTTTGGCTAAAAATGATTAAATAAGTCTAATATGTATCAAGTTATTTCGATCGGTTCTGCCTTAGTTGATATTTTTATTCACTCAAAAGACTTTACTTCTGAAGATACTGACAATGGAAGGATGCTATGCCAAAGTTATGGTGATAAGCTTAAGGTAGATCATTTTAATGTTTATACCGGTGGTGGAGCTAGTAATACTGCAGTGGGTTTTGCTCGGATGGGTTTTAGAGCTGGAATAATAGCTGAAACAGGTCGTGATCATTTTTCATCATTGGTAATGACTGATTTGAGCTCTAATGATGTTGGAACACAATTAATCATTAAAGAAAAAAAGGAACAAACTGGTGGTTCTGTGATTTTGGTTGGGGTTGATGGCGAAAGAACAGTTCTTGTTCATCGTGGGGCTTCCTCGATGTTGGATCCTTATGATATTCCTAGCTATCGATTAATTCAGGCAGAGTGGGTCCATCTAACTAGCATTGCCGGTCGGATTAAAGCTCTAGAAAAAATATTCAAAGTTGTGTCTAAGCAAAATCATCTAAAGTTATCCTGGAATCCAGGTAAAGCAGAGCTAAAATTTTTAGCAGAAGGTAGAGTCTCATTTGACCAAATTCCTTGTCAGGTTTTATTTGTTAACCAGCAGGAGTGGGAGATGATTGGCAAAGTTCAAGACGAAGCTATTAAGAGTTGTGCTCAAGTCATTATTACTAACGGTAAAAAAGGTGGGCAACTATTTGTTGCCGGTAAAGATAAAGGTAAATTTCCCTCATCCAGACATGAGGCAGTTGATACAACTGGAGCCGGAGATGCTTTTGCCTGTGGCTATGTTTCAGGGCAAATCATGAAAAAGTCCCCTTTAGACTCAATCAAGATTGGGGTTAAAAATGCTGGTTCTGTGGTTGGGCATTATGGGGCCAAAGCTGGTCTGCTTAGGAAAAATCAATTACACTAATAATATCTTTATAGATTTATGAATGATTATCAGCAAATACTAAGACAAGAGATACAGGAATTGCAGACTAAAGTCGAGCAATCCAAGCTACCTCCAGAACTCAGACGCAAAGCTGACAAAGATATTATAGCTTTACAAAGAAGTGTTGAATTGGGTAGCTATGATGAGAAATATGAAAAGGTTAGTAAGTATATTGGTTGGATCTTGCGAATTCCCTGGGAAAAAGAAACTCAAGATAGGATGGACATTGCTGAAGCCAAAAAGATTTTCAATGGTCATCACTACGGAATGCAGCAAGTCAAGGATCGTTTTTTGGAATATATTTCTGTTTTAAACTTGAGGCAGAGGAATTATGAGGATAAAGAATTTAAAGCGCCAATTTTATTATTGGTGGGCTTGGTTGGTACTGGTAAGACAACCTTTGCTACCTCATTAGCCGAAGCTCTTAATCGTAAGTTAGTCAGAATTCCTTTTGGTGGAATGGGTTCAGCTAAAGAATTGCGTGGCAATTCTCGTCTGATTTTAGGAAGTGAGCCTGGAAGAGTGTTAAAAGGAGTTTGTCAGGCAGGAGTAAGAAACCCAGTAATTTTATTAGATGAGATTGATCGAGCTAGTGAAGAAGCCAATAGAGAAATTATGGGCGTATTGGTTGAGTTGCTTGATCCGGCCCAAAATCATGCTTTTACTGATGCATATATTGATTATCCGGTCAATTTAAGTCGCGCAATTTTTATTGCTACTGCCAACAATACTACTGCTATTGCTGCTGCGGTTTTAGATAGGATGGAGAGAATTGATATGCCTTCCTACACCGATGAAGAAAAAATGGTGATTGGTAGAAAATATATTATGCCGAGCTTGATTGAAAAAGCTGGTCTTAAGCCAGGCCAATTTGTAATCCAGGAAGAAGTCTGGCCGACAATAGTTCGGCCCTTGGGATATGATGCCGGTATTAGAACTTTGCAAAGAACTTTAAAGGGGGCGGTGCGCAAAGCCGCTAGGATTATTGTTGAAAGGGACTTTAATCAAGTAGTAATTACTCCAGAGAATAGTAAAATATTTCTACCAACCTACTAAGTTGACTTATTCGGTTTTGGTGGGGCATATTTTTATTAAAATTTTATGGTCTAATGCCCCGAGGCTTGCCTTGGGAATATTGGGTCCAGGGCTTGCTCTAGGGTTTAATACCTTTTATTTTTTTATCTTTAATTATAGTTTCCGCAACTTTCCTATATAATTACACTTATGTTTATTAACCAAGAGGTCATAGAAACAATAATAGATTAAAAAGAATCAATATGTCAGATAAGAGCGAAGAGAAAAAAATTAGGCCAGCTATAAGACCACTTTCTGAATTGGTTAGGCAATACTTGGCCGAATATCAGTTGGGGATAGAGTATCAAAATCGGATAGTAGCCAATCCGATTCAGGTTGATGAATTGGCTTCTAAATTGGCTAAGTTGTACGAAAAAGTTAGGAGGATTATAGATTGGAAGGAAGAAAATTTAATCAGAAGAACGGCCATTGAAAGAATATTAAAAAGAAATTTGCTTTCAGAACTGTCAGGGTTAGGGTTTGCTGGGGGGTTGGACGCTAACAAGATTTCTAAACCGTTAGTAATGGAAATGATCCGTAGTGGCTATTTTACTAACGGCAAAATCTCTAAATCAAAAATTCCTGAGGCAAGAAAAACCTTGGCTAAGTATATTTATATTCTTAATTATTCGACTTATACCACGCAAAAATCTTTGAATATTAAGGATAAAATCAATTTTTTTAACTGGATATTAGAAATCGCTGCTTGTGAATTAGAGGAAATTTTAGAGCCTTCCTTTAAAGAAAATGCTTTAATTAATTTGATGACAACGGCAATTTATCAAAATCTAACAATTAAGCCGCATGATGCAATTAGTCAGGAAGACAAGTTGCTGCAAACCTATATTGCTGTTCATCGAACTTTGTATACTTTAGAGTCTCCTATCATCACCTATAACCTAATTAAATATAGGTATCCACGTTGGTTTGAAGAGGAAAGTCGTTTTTTGGAAGAATTTACCCAGCAAATTGAAGAAGTTAAAAAACAGTTGGAAGCAGATCTGGAATATGAGAAATCAGGAGAGTTTTTCAAGGTTTGCGAAAGGTATGATGCTGCTTATTTAATTCTTGGAGACATTATGAAGGAGTTAGAAAAGGACCCAGATGAGTTAGTTGAGAACTTAAAGAAACCTGAGGTGTTGGAGAAAACTCTGGAAACTGTGTATAAAGCTAGAGTGAAGACGCTTAAAAAGAGGTTGATGAAGTCAGCGATTTATTCAACTTTGTCAATTTTTGCCGCTGGAATTGTAAGCTTTATTATTTTTGAAGGTCCTGTAGCTCATTGGTTGGCAGAGGAAGGATTTAAACCATTTGCTTTATTTGTAGACCTAGCAGTGCCATCGGCCCTGATGTTTTTACTGGTGATTATGATTAAGCCACCAAAAAAAGAAAATTTAGCTCGGGTAAAAGAGGAAGTGAAAAAGATTGTTTATCCTTTGGATCAGGATGATTTAGAGTATGAAATCAGTTTCAAAAAAAAGAAAAATTGGATAGCAAATTTGATCTTCAGAATCATTAGTTTGGCCGCAGGCGCTGTTTCTGTTTACGCGATTTATTGGGTGTTTAAGATTGCTGGTGTGCCTTGGACCTCGATCTATGTAGATACAGTCAATGTGGCTATGGTGATTTTTGCTGGGATGATTATCAGACACAAGTCAAAGGAAATTACGATTGAAGAGAGAGGGAGTTTAATCAGTATGTTTATTGATTTGTTCTCAATTCCGTTGGCTAAAGTCGGCCAGTGGTTTTCAAAGAAATGGAAGGAGTACAATATTTTGAGCGTTTTCTTCACTGCCTTAATTGATGCTCCTTTTTCAATGATTGTTACGATTATTGAAGATTGGCGCATGTTTCTTCGAGACAAGCGCTCTGAAATTCACTAAATTATTCCCTCTGAAGATTTGTTGTTTAAATTGATACAATCAAATTGATTTTGTGTAAGAATCAATTATTAATCGTTTATTGTTAATTAAAGTTAAATTAAAGAAAGAAATTTATTATGAAAAAGTTACAGATTTTGCCTCTTGGAGGCATGGGTGAAGTCACCCAAAACATGTTCCTTTACATTTATGGACAGGAAATATTAATTGTTGATTGTGGAATTGGCTTTCCAGATCAATATATGCCAGGAGTTGATATTATCATCCCTGATATTGCTCCATTGCAGGCGTTGTTAAAAGAGCAAAAAAAGATTGTAGGCATGATTCTCAGTCATGGTCATGATGATCATATTGCAGCGTTGCCATATCTACTGCCAGATTTACCAAATTTTCCGATTTATGCTTCCCCATTAACCGCAGGTTTTGCTAAACAAAGAGTGAAAAATGGTGGAGTTAAGAAGCAAATTTTAGTTATGCAGGATGGTGAAAAAATTAACTTAGGTGAATATTTCAGTTTTACTAGTTTGCCTATCACCCATTCAGTACCAGACACTAAACATCTACTGATTGATACACCTGAAGGGTTGCTTTATCATGGCACTGATTTCAAGCTTGACCTAAAACCGGTAGACGGAGTTTTGTCTGACTTAGAAACAGCTAAAAAAGCAGGCGAAAAGGGCGTAAAGTTAATGTTAATGGACTGTTTACGAGTAGAACGCTCTGAGTGGGGCAAGTCAGAATCATTAGTCGGCCCAGCAATTGAGCGAGAAATTCACAATGTTAAAGGCAAGTTTATTGTGACCTTAATGAGTTCTCATATTCATCGCATTCAACAGGTGGTGGATATTGCTGCTAAACATCGTCGTAAGGTGGTTTTTATTGGTCGCAGTGTTGAACAGAATGTAAAAGTGGCGCTTGGTCTAGGAAAACTTAAAATTCCACAAGGAGTGAAAATTAGTAAAAAGCGACTTAACCAATATCCTGATCATGAATTAGTAATCATTATTGCTGGAAGTCAGGGTCAAGAGGGTTCTTCAATGGTGCGAGCTGTTTATGGGGAGCATCGTGCTGTGCAAATTAAACAAACAGACAAAGTTATTTTTTCTGCAGATGCTATTCCTGGCAACGAGATTCCTTACTACAAAGCAATAGATGAGCTTTCTAGAAACAAAATTGAAGTAGTTTATCCCGATTTGTCCCCAAACATTCATCATTCTGGTCATGCTAGTGCTGAAGAGCAAGAGGAATTATTGTCTATAGTCAAGCCAGAATATGTTATGCCAATCGGAGGAGCAGATCGGCATCGAGAGTTATTTAGAAGGAATGTGGCTTACAAGCTAGGTTACAAAGATAGGCAAATTCTGTTACCAGATGATGGCGAGATTTTGTCATTGGACGATGGAGGTTGGAATACAGATCAGCGAGTTAGTCTTCATCCTAAAATTGTTGATGGTCTTGGTGTGGGAGATGTTGGTCCAACAGTTTTGTCTGACCGCATGGCTCTATCAGAAGCAGGTATTGTGGTAGTTGTAGTTCATCGAGTAGATGGCAATCTTGATATGCAAAATGTTAGCGTTATTTCCAGGGGCTTTGTTTTTATGAGGCAAGCTGATGAAGTGATTGATTTTATTAAAGATGCTACAGTAGAAATAATTAAAAAGGCTAAACAAGGGATCAATGACTACCAGCTTAAGAAAAAAATTAAAAAAGATTTGAGTAAGAAGTTGTTTAAAATTATCCAACGTGAGCCAATGATTGTGCCAGTAATTTTTGAACAAAAATAATCAAGTTGTTGGCTTAACTTAAATCAAGCCAAGTTGTTCTAAAACTGGATTAACGATTGACAAATAACTAATATCCTATAATAATTTAGTATAGAATGATGTATAGCTTTCTATCTTAAAATTTAATTTTGTTATACTTAAATCATGGGTAGAAAAAAGAAAAAAAAGCCAATCAAACTAAAAATAAAGAATGAGACACTTCATTCAGTAGCAGCAATTTTTTCAATTTTAATTGGCCTGCTAATCATGGTTTCTTTTAGTGGTCAGGGAGTAGTCTTGGAACTAGTTAATAATTTTTTAATTAATGAGCTGGGTTTAGCCATGCTCTTTTTACCCTTTATCTTTTTTGTTTCAGGTTTAGTTTTACTGAGGGCTGAATGGGAGTGGTCCAAGCCTAATGTGTTGTTGGGTGGAATTATACTGATGCTGGCTGCAATGATTGGTCTCCAAACAGGAGACATAGGTGAAAGTACTTTTAATAATTTATCTCAATTATTTAGTCCAGTTGGAACTTACATCACCAGCTCCTGCATTGCTCTAATTGGTCTTTTGATTATTATGCAGTCTTCTTTAGTGGAATTAATTGAGACACTAAGCAAGTGGAGGGAAGAAAGAAAAGAGAAAAAATTAGATTCAAAAGTAGATAAACTAAAAAATAAGAAGAAAAATGGAATTTTGAAAATTGGACGAGGTCTATCTATTCCTAAGCTTAATACTAAGGGCAAAGGTGATCAGCCATTTGATATCAATGAACATAGTTTGCAAGATGAAGGAATAGGCGATGATCAAACTGGAACGGCTGTAGTTCTTCCCAATCAAGAAAATAATCTTCCAATCGAAAGTAACTCAGGTAAAGGAGGTGCTCTTGACGGAGATGGAACTCTGTCGCCAACTAATATGCCTTTAGTTTGGGATTATCCTCCTTTATCGCTTTTGTCAAAGAACAAAGGAGGGGAAGCTGACCGAGGAGATGTTAATGAGAATGCGCAGATTATTGAAGACACTTTAGAGTCATTTGGCATTAGGGCGGAAGTTAAGGAGGTAAATTATGGTCCTTCTGTTACTCAGTATGGTTTGCGGGTAACGAGAGGAACTAAAATTTCTAAAATCACTAGTCTGTCAATTGATTTAGCTATGGCGCTTGCTGCTCCGACAGGGCAAATTAGGATTGAGGCTCCGATTGCTGGTCGTTCTCTAGTTGGGATTGAAGTTCCGAACAACGCCTCAGCTTATGTGACTTTAAGAACCATACTTGGTTCGTCTAAACTTAAAAATCATCCTTCAAAGCTAGCTTGTGGTTTAGGGATTGATGTTGCTGGCAAACCAGTTTTAACTGATATTAAAACAATGCCGCATTTACTAGTAGCTGGTTCTACTGGTTCAGGTAAGTCTGTTTGTATCAACTCATTTTTGGCTCAAATGTTGTTTAGAGCTAGTCCAAGTGAGTTGCGTTTAATTTTAGTTGATCCCAAACGAGTTGAATTAACTGGCTATAATGGCGTTCCTCATTTGCTAACGCCAGTAATTGTAGAACCAAAGAAAGTTGTTTCTGCTTTGAAGTGGGCAGTAAATCTGATGGCAAAAAGGTATAAGCAATTAGAAGAAGTGGGTGTTAAAAATATTGATGAATATAATGAATTAGCTGGTCTGGCTGCAATGCCCAATCTTTTGATTGTGATTGATGAGATGGCCGATATTATGCTCTATGCTCCAGGAGAGGTTGAGGAAAGTGTGACGAGGATTGCTCAAATGGCAAGGGCTGTTGGCATTCATTTGATTTTATCTACACAGCGTCCTTCAGTAGACGTTATCACTGGCCTGATTAAAGCTAACATTCCAGCCAGAGTTGCTTTTAATGTTTCTTCCAATACAGACTCTAGAGTCATTTTGGACGAACCAGGTGCTGAAAAATTATTGGGTAAGGGAGATATGCTCTTCCTATCACCTGATGAAGCAAAACCAAAGAGAATTCAGGGCACATTTGTTTCATCGCAAGAGACGAATAGTTTGATTGATTATTTAAAATCTCAAGGTCGAAAGCCGCAGTATGAGGAGGATATCACCAAGAAGTTTAAGGCTAATAAAGTTGGTGGTGGAATTGGCACTGACGAAGAACGCGATGAGTTATTTGAGAAGGCAATTAGGGTTTTTGCTAATCGGGGTAAGGCTTCCGCCTCATTGTTACAAAGGCGTCTGAGTATTGGTTATAATCGAGCAGCTAGAATATTAGATCAACTTTACAATGCTGGGTTGATTGGGGCACATCAAGGTTCTAAGCCTAGAGAAATAAAAAAAGAACAAATCAAAACTTATTTAATGAAGCAGCAGGGATAGATAGATTATTAACTGCTTTGCCTATTTGTGCTCTGTTTGAAATTTTTCCAAATCTTTTAAGTCGCCAATATCAAATGAATGGGTCTTAGTAATATAGGCGTAAATTGGATGGTTGTGTTTTATTAGCCAAGGAAAAATGTTGCCGGGTGAATCCATATTTTCTCCAGCCTTTTGATATTTTTTTAGTAATTCTAGAGCTTGAGGGGGGAAAATATAAAAAGGGATACTGGCATAATTTGACTTAGGATTTTCTGGTTTTTCCTCAAAATCAGTAAAGCGGTTATTTTTATCCACAGCTACACAACCTGACTTGTTTCTAATCATTGTTTTTGGTTTTTCAATCAAACAATTGACAGTAGCTTGTCCCTGATGCTGATAAAAAAGATCAATCATTTTTTTAAGAAAGGAATTGGGGGTGCGGTCACTAGGAGCCACGAGAAGATTTTGTCCCCACCAATCTAATTTATTAAGGGTAAAGCTTAGATCTCCTAAGCTACCTAGCCGTTTGTCAGATTCCATTACCCCGTTGTTAAGCAGAGTGATGTTTTTATTTTTGTATTGGCTTGAAAGGTGTTGCTTGTAGAGTTGATAAAATCTCTGATTGCTGACAACGGCGATATCAGCTACTTCTTCTATTTGTAAAAATTGATTAAGAATTAGATCTAGAATTGAAGAGTTGTGTTTGTTTTTAAATAGGCCTTTAGGGGTAGTTTTACCAATATCCCCGAGTCTAGTGCCAAAGCCAGCTGCCAGGATGAGAGCTTTTAAAGAGCGACTATTTTTCATATGGAGTCATTATATATTTAAGTTAGTTAAAACAAAAAAGAGACTGTTTCAGTCTCTTTAGCAATTTGTTTAACATTCTTTTGTGGAGATGAGGGGTAATGAACCCCTGTCCGCCAACTAATTAAATAGCAACTTCTACAGACATAGTTAATTTTTATTCAAGACAAAAGCCGTTAATTAACAAACGGTTTCCTTTGTCGCCATGTTTTAAGCTTAGACTGACTAAGAACATGAACTAGTCAGTTGTCACACTGATTGGTTTGTCACCTAGCAGTCTTCATCAGTGAGAAAGAATTGCTAGATGCCAGTTTGTCTTAGACAAAAGCTGGAGCTGCTACTGGAGCAAAAAGACTGGCGACAGTTTCAACACTGTCGTTGACTGTCTCTTTGACAGAAGCAACTATACTGCGCATTGTTTTGGCAGTTGTTTTTTTGATCATTTTTTACATCTTTGTTGATCAAAGATGGTCTGCAGTTGTTAAAGAACTGTTGCGTCTAAACAATACATCCCCATTTAAACGTTTGATAATACATATTATAAGATAGAGAATTGCTTTATGCAAGGGAACCCGAATTCAATTTGGAAATGCGCCACTAAGGTTTAGAACCTTTCTATATTTTCTAAATTTATAAGTGTTGACTTCTTTTTCCATAGCTTCATTGGGAGTTCTCCAGTTTAGACATTTAAGCGGGGCATTGTTAATCCAGTTCTCAACTTGTTGAAGGTATTTTTCACTAATTGTAGAGATATCTGTTCCTTTAGGGATAAATCTTCTAACTCTCCCAATCACATTTTCAACTGATCCTTTTTCCCAAGAGTGGTAAGGATGGCAAGCGTAGCCCCTGATTTTCATGTTTTTAGATAGTTTATAGTGATAAGCGTTCTCAGAACCATTGTCGTAAGTTACTGACTTAATTATGGGCTTTCTAGATTTACTCACAGATTGTACCTTTTTTAATGTTTTTTGCATACTTCCTGAATTCAACCTGGAATCCGCGCACTAATACTTTTTAATTCTTCATCAAACGCTTCTTGAGGGGTGCGATAACCCAAGCATTTTCTTGGTCGATTATTAATCTCTTCAATCATATCATCTAACT
>JAYEJP010000012.1:20220-26859 GCA_034660615.1 Patescibacteria group bacterium | reverse complement strand
TGCAGCAAGGGGGATTGGAAGTCAGAACCACGCTTGATCTTAACTTGCAGCAGCAAACTGAGAAGATTGTTTTGAGTGAAGTTGAGAGGTTGGTTGGTCTGAATGTTAGTAATGGGGCAGCTTTGGTCACTAATCCGCAAACAGGTGAGATATTGACAATGGTTGGAAGTAAAGATTATTTTGATTTTGAAAATGACGGTCAGGTTAATGTAATTTTAAGACCAAGGCAGCCGGGTTCCTCAATTAAGCCATTAACTTACGCCTTAGCTTTTGAAGAAGGGCAGACACCTTGGACACTAATTGAGGATAGCCCAATTACTTATCACATACCTGGAAGTGAGCCTTACAGTCCTAGAAACTACGATAATAAATTCCACGGCAAAGTAACTTTAAGAGATGCTTTGGCTAGTTCATATAATGTGCCGGCAGTCAAAACTTTGGCTGGGTTAGGGGTTGAAAATTTAATTGATAAGGCTGAAGAAATGGGCATTTCCACCTGGAAAGATCGTCGTCGTTTTGGCCTGTCGCTGACGTTGGGGGCAGGAGAAGTACTAATGACGGATTTAGCTAAGGTTTATGGTACTTTTGCTAACGGCGGAGCCAGTATCGACCCCGATCCATTTTTGAAAATAACTAATTACGAGGGTGATGTTTTATATCAAAATAAATGCTTTGCTCAGCCTAAAGAATGTCAGACAAATCAAACACTCCAGCCACTTACTGCTTTTAGAATTACCAGCATTCTTGCTGATAATAGGGCAAGAATGCCTGCTTTTGGACAGTTCTCGATTTTAAACATTCCCAATCAAAAGGTGGCGGTTAAAACTGGTACAACCAATGATTTGCGTGATAATTGGACTATTGGCTACACAACTGATCGTTTGGTTGGAGTGTGGGTGGGCAACAATGACAATCAATCAATGAGTCAAATCGCGTCAGGAGTAACTGGAGCTTCGCCGATTTGGAATCAGATAATGCGTTTAATGTTGGATGAGAATAATCCTCATCAGTTTTTGTTGCCTGATGGCTATCAACGGGTTCCTATTTGCACAGCTACAGGAACCCTACCATGCAAAGGATGTCCTAGAATTACTGAAGAAATATTTGAAGAAAACGATGTTCCTAAAAATAATTGCAATTGGCAATATTTTGTCAAAGTTGAAGAGCAAAAGGCAACTGATCACAACAGGGAAAAAATTCTTTAGTGGCTTAAGGCTAAAATTGCATAAGAAACAGCAAGAGTAATAATTAAAAAAATAGGGGCAATTAATTTTTCCCTGAGCTCGTTTTTTTTCTTGTTTGTTTTCTTTTTCTTTTTTTTCTTAGTTTTACTCACGATTTTTTGTCTTTCATCATTCTTTTTACTTTAGCAACAATTAATTCAACTACCTTTTCAATGCTTAAATCACTGGTGTCAATGACCCAAGCTTCAGGCATCTTTTTTAAAGGATCAGTTTTTCGATTCTTATCCCTCTCATCTCTTTCAACCAAATCCTCAAATATATCATCAAATTTAACATCAACTCCTTTAGTTAACAATTCAAAATGACGTCTTTTTGTTCTAACAATTTGGTTGGCTGTTAGGTAGATTTTTAAATCTGCGCTTGGAAGAACGCGGTAAGTAATATCTCTACCCTCCATAATGACGTTATCATTCTGTGCAATTTTTTGTTGCTTTTTTACTAAAGCAACTCTGATCTTTGGGTGAACTGCTACTTGTGATGAGGCCTGACTGACTTCTTCAGTTCTAATTTTCCAAGAAACATCTTCTTGGTCTAAAAGAATGGTGCTTAGTCGACCATCTTGCTCGTTCTTGGTGGGGTTGCGCATACTCATTTCTGATTTCTTAACCAAAGAAGCTAGCTTGTCCTCATTACTCAAATCAATTTTATTTCTCAAACCAACGAGAGCTGCCATACGGTAGGTTGCGCCTGTATCAATGTAGAGAAAACCAAGTTTATCAGCAACGAGGCGAGAAACAGTTCCTTTGCCTGCTGCAACTGGTCCATCAATAGCTATCTGAAAAGATTTAACATCTGGTTGCTTCATAACATCTCGCTGCGTTGTAACATTTTGTTGCTTCATAAAGATCCTTAATAAATTCACAAAGCCGCATTAACTAATTTGTACTCATTTCTGAGGAAAAGCCCTCAGCGTTTTGTCTTCAGAATCAAGATAATTATTTTTTAGATTTCTTTTTACTCTTTTTCCCGGATTTTCCCCTTGTTTTCTTTCCGGACTTCTTTCTTGCCTTTTTCTTAGGAACAAGCCATTCTTCTCTATCAGCAGTAATTAATCCTCCTAACCCGACTACGATCAGAATAATTGGCCATAAATTCCAGAAAGTTGGGGGCAGAATTCCTAAGTTTGATGATAAAAGGATAAAGCCCATGACTACTAAACTTGCTGGCCAAAAAATTTTTTTTGGCATAAAACCTCCTTATTTTTATAGTTGAACTATTTTTATTAAACCTAAAAAAGCCAAGTTTTGCAAATTAAAAATCTCTGAAAATCTTTCAATTAATAAACTCGAGTCATGATTATACAGAACTGATCTTCATACTCAATCTTCCATTGTTCGTCATTCAAGCGTTGTTTGAGAAACATCATAAACCAAGGAGTAATATCATTCCGGCGGACAAAAATTGTTTTAAAGTCATATTTTTTTAATTGTTCTTGCCAAATTTTGTTTGATTCTTGCATTGGGATGTAAATATTTTGAAAAAAACTTTTTGAGTAGGCCTCTGGTCGATTATCAGTGAAAACCTTAATTTTGGGAGAAAGATGAAAGATTAGGTAGCTACCAACGTCATAGTTATTAAAAATTGGTGCAGTTAAATTATGTTCCTTAAAATATTTGGCTGCTTTTTCTTCACCTTGAGCCAAGCCCAAATGTAGGCGGTTGAGTTGGAATTTGGGACTGATGGCTCCTGAAAGAGTCAGGGTGATTGTTAGCACTAACGTGGTTAAACTCAAATATAGTTTTGACAAAGATAGGTTGTCTGTTTTCAAATCAACTTTTTTGCTAAGAGAGTAAATGCATTTTGCTGCAACAGGAAAAGTAAATAAAACAAAAATAGGAATGTTGCGCAAAGCAATAAACCCTAAAAATACTCCTGTCAGAGCAAGCCACAAATCCCACAAATTTAGTTTTTTTAAATTTGAAGTGATAAGAATTGAAAGAATGAGGGTAAAAGCACTGAAGCTATAAATCAACTGATTATTAATTACGCGATGGAGAAATAATAGATTTTTATTCTCAACAAGGGGGTATCCATAATCAGCAAAAATCATAAGAGGTTCAAGAAGATTTCTGAAATGATTAGGATTAACTAAAGAAATAGCAATTAACAACAATAATAGTTTTAAAATAATACTAGCTTTGATTTTTTGTGCAAATTTATTGCCAATAACTTTTATCAAGAACAACACAGCAAAACAGATAATGGAAAAAATAAAACTAATATGAATATTAACCCAAAACAACTGTTGAACTAAAAAAAGAAGAAATTGTTTACTTGTAATTTTTTGGCTTTTAATAATGATGTTTATTTGCAAAAGAGTGTGGGCTAGGAATAGATGGCCAAAAGTTTCTGGTCTAATTTCGCGGCGGGTGGCTAAGAAAAGACTAGCAGCAATTCCTAATAAAAAACTAATATGAAAAGAACTCTGTCTTTTCATCAGCAAAAACAAAACTAGGAAAGCGGCGCAATAGAGGAAAATATGAAATAAATGGAGACCAACAAAACCGCTTGCTAAATGAATTAAATAAAAAATAACACCACCCAACCAATGATGATTAACAAAATTATTCTGAGGCAAAGTATATGAATAAAAATTGTGATAAAGAACATCAAAATTGCCACTTAGTATTGCTTGACCATTAGCAATGTGTCTGCCTAAATCTTGAGCGCTAAGAGTGATTGTCAGTAAGAGAAGTGTGGCAAAAAAGAGAGTGAGAGCGACCAGTAAAAATGATCTGCTAAACTTTTCAGTTTTATCAGGCATAATTTATTAAACTTTAAGTTTAGTTTGTTTGAAGTTTTTCGCCATCTGTCTTTTTAAATCTCTTTTTTTAATTTTGTCTCGCTTCTCAAACTCTTTTTTGCCTTTACCAATACCAATATTAACTTTGATTTTGTTGTTGACTAATTCAATTGATAATGGCACTAAGGAATAGTTTTTATATTCGACATATTCAAACAACTTAAAGATTTGTTTTTTAGTTAAAAGTATTTTTCTTGTTCTTCTCGGATCATAGTTTTCATTTGAGCTATATTTGTAAGGATTGATTCGAGCATTAATTAACCAGGCTTCTTTACCAATTATTTTTATATAACTACCTTGTAGGCTGGCTGATTTATTTCTCAAACTTTTTACCTCTGCTCCAATTAACACAATTCCGGCTTGAATTGTTTTGGTAATAGTATAGTCGTAGTGGGCTTTTTTATTTTTCACTAAAATCATACTTGATATTTTATCAAGAAGAATCACTTTAGATAGCAACAACTTGGAAAAAATTAATTGAGCTCGAGTGAGTAAATAATTGAGCCGCTAACAACTAAAGCAATTTCTTTTTGATCAAGAAGAATTACTTGCTTAGTGCCTGCTAGAGAAGGGCTGACAATTTGCTTGATAAACTCACCATTTTGATTAAGGACAATGAGGCGTTCGTTATCTGAATCTAAAATTGCAATCTGTTCTGAATCTGGTTTAGTTGTTAGATGAGCGTTGTTTCCCAAATCAGGCTCTAGTCCAGTAATTGCAAAATCTGCATCTGGTTCTCCTTTTGAGAGCTTAATAATTTTATTTTGATCGTCTGATAGCCAAATGAAGCCATCAATGCTCATATCAATGATATTTTCAAAATTAATAGCCTGCTTGTTAATAAGCCAGCCTATCGGTTCTGATAACTCATCTTCATCAGAAACAATATAGCGAAAGATATTTCTTTTTTCTGGATTAAAAACATAGAGATAGCTAGAAAAACTACTAATAAGCTTGGCATCTCTATCAGAATCTCCTTCTGGTTTAATTAGAGAAGGTTGAGGACTATCCTCATCATTGTCATCTTCACCATTGTCATCTTCTGGATTTAATAAATAAATCCCTTTGCCCAAAATGAAAAGAGCATCTGCGTTAGCGGCAATATCTTTAGCCTGTATTTTGTCTTCTAGGTTGATTAATTTACCTAGCTTGTTTTCGAGACTATATTGAATTATTTGTTGTTGGCCTTGGTCAAGAAAAAAGAGATAGTCGCTGTTAGCTGTAGTGCTGCTTGTAGAAAAATTGGGTGATATTTCTCTTAAGTCAAAGAATATCTCAAGTTGGTTTAATTGATTTTCGCCAGAGATTGTCTGGTAAAAGGAGTTAACTTTTTCGAGCTCTATGTTAATAATTTTACTAGCGGTTGTATTTTCTTGGTATTTTTTTGTTTTTGCTGTTAATAGCTCAACTGCTTGTTGAGTTTGTTTTCGAGCTAAGATAATTTGATTATCTTTAAGTTTTTGAGCTTCACTAATAAGTTCGAGGGCGGTGCTAATCTCATCTCTAACCTCCAGTTGTTGCTTAAGTACCTTTTGTTGGTAAAGTTTATAGCCACCAAATGGAAATGCAATTAACAATACAATGACAATAACAATTCTTGTAAAGCGTCTTTTTTTATCCTGATGAAAGCGAAATTCATCGATGGCTTTGTTTTTTATAGACAACTTGTTTTTTATAGACAACTTGTTTTTTAAGACGGAAATAATCTTGTGAGGCTGAGTAAACTTTTTTAGATTAAGGGCCAAAATGTTTTTAGTGATTTCTCCCCAAAAAGTTTTAACAGTTTTAAACAGCCAAGATAAAGAATGAGTTACAATTTTGATTACTTTTTGCAGCCATTCTTTTTTTAAATATTTTTTCTTTGCTTTAGCCATATCTTCAACTTCACTATTAGATTGTTGTTTGGCTTCAATTTTATTAAAAACAGGTTTTGCTTGTTCTTGATTTTGAACAGCTACTTTCTTTTTTTCTTTATCAAAGCAAACTAAACCAATAGCACTTAGAGCAGAGTTGTTTTGTTGATTGACTAGAGTAGATAAACTAGTGGAGATTTGATCTATTTGTTCATAGCTTGTGATATCCTTTTTTAGCTTATCTTTGATTGTTAATAAATTATTGGTAGTTAGTACTACCAAATCATTTGGACGGATTGCTCCAATAATGATATTTGGCTCTGACTCAGAGTGAAGAATTTGCCCTACTTTGAAACTATTATTGTTAGTCTTTCTTTTGAGAAGAATTGAGCCGTTGTAGGTAGCAAAAATAGCACTATTATTTTTTTTAAGAAGAAGAGCAAGCTGCAAATTATTACTATTAGGTCTAGTTTTTCTCAGCAGGTCCAACAGCAGGTGGTGAACATCTTTGGCATTTTTTAATTGTGTTGATTCAATGCTTCCAGCTAAATTGCGACCGACATTGTTGGCATTTTTTCCTGAAACACCAATAGCGCAGACTAATTCTTGAGAAAGATTGATAATAACATGGCTCCAACCGTTTTTAAGTGGCTGGCCGACTATTGAGGCGGCATTAAGTTCTGTCATGTTAGGGTAATTTTAGCATTTTTTATAAAAAAATTAAAAACTAACTTATAGA
>JAYEJP010000012.1:6325-20120 GCA_034660615.1 Patescibacteria group bacterium | reverse complement strand
TTGAACAAAATTATTTTTTTGATAGTGAAAACTAGCAGCAATTCCAATCATAGCAGCATTGTCTCCACACAGGTGTTTTGCAAAAGGAACATTTAATTTTATATGATATTTTTTTAAAATTTGTCTGAGATGTTTTCTCAAAGCGATATTACTAGCGACACCCCCTCCGAGCCAGAGTTGATCGATCATTTCATTCTGATCATCAAAATGTTGAAGAAGCTTATCTAGTTTATACCCGATGTGTCGAAAAACCGCATATTGAAAAGAAGCAGCCAAGTCAAAAATAGTGTGTTGGTTAATTTTGTTTTCTTCTTCCAATCTTTTAATCAGGCGGTGGGCGCTGGTCTTCAGACCTGAATAGCTGAGATTAAAGTTTTTCTTAGTTGTCATTGGCAAAGGGAATTTAAACTGTTTCTCATTACCATTTTTTGCGACTTTTTCCACCACTGGTCCAGCTGGATAGCCTAGATTTAGCATTCGTCCAACTTTATCAAGCGCTTCACCCGCAGCATCATCAATTGTTTGTCCTAAAATAGAATAATCGCCAATTTTTTTAATGAGAATAAATTCTGAATGACCTCCGGATACAACCAAAGCCAAAGCTGGTAATTCTTGATTGGTGAAATTAGTTCGCCAATTTGGAAAGTCATTACTTTTTAGCTCTTTTTGCCTTTTTTTATTTTTTTTGATGGTCAACATTTTCTTAGTTTTATACTGACGACTATTTCTTTTAACCAAAGTAGAAAGGGCATGAGCCTCAATGTGATTAATGGCAATTAGCGGCTTATCCCACTTTTCAGCCAGATTGATTGCATATTTGATGCCCACTTCTAAAGCTGGCGCCAATCCTGGTCCCTGAGTGACAGCAATAGCATCAAGTTGATTGGGTTTGATTCTAGCTTTTTTTAAACAAGAGTTAACTACGGGTTCAATATTTTTTTGATGTGCTCTTTTTGCCAAAGTTGGAAAAACACCACCATACTTTTTGTGAATCTGTATTTGCGAAGCCACAACATTAGCTAAAATAACTCTGCCGAGGGTGATTGCTCCTGAAGTTTCATCGCAGGATGTGTCAATTGATAGAATTAAGGGAGGATAGTCGCTATGCTTCATAAATTATTAATTGTCTTTTTTGTTGGCCAATCACTTCGAAATCAATAATTAGTCGTGGTACTTCAAGCTCAGGCATAAATTGTTTAATTTGAGTCCACCATTCAATTGCCACAATATTATTTTTTTTAAACAACTTTTCCAATTTTAATGTGTCTAATTGCTCCTGAGAATCAATTTTCCAGGTATCAATGTGAAAGAAAAACCCTTCAGTTAAATAACGATGATATGGATATTCTTTGATGTAGGTGTAAGTTGGCGAGGTAATTGGCTGCTTGATTCCCAGAAATTTACCTAAGCCTTTAGCAAAAATTGTTTTTCCAGCACCTAGCTCTCCATTAAGACCGATCAACAAGCCAGATTTTTTGATTTGGCTCCAATGTTTAAGCAGCAATTTGCCAGCTATCTGTTTAGTTTCCTCTTCATTGTTGCCAATCAACACCTGAGTGTTTTTTTTATTTTGTTGGTTATCACGCAAGGTTAGTGGAGTTGAAAGCGTGGTGTCAATTACGGTTGATGATGGATTGTGAGGTAGGGTTCCAGCATCAATCACTAAATCGATTAAATTCTGCTGCTTTTTTGAAGTATTTTGCAAAATGTCAGCAATGCTATAAGGTCTTTTTTTGCCAGAAGTATTAGCTGAAGTAGCAGTTATCGGTTTTTTTAATTGCTCAACTATTTTTATAATTAGTCGGTAATCAGGAATTCTTATGCCCAAGGTATTGAATTCCGAAGCTACTCCTTTGGCAATGGTATTTTTATTTTGAGAAATAATAGTATAAGGTCCTGGTAGAAATTTTTGATATAAATCTGTGGCTTGCTGGTTGATGACAACATATTTTTTTGCCATATTTTGATCAGTCACAGCAATTGAAAGGGGCTTACCCTCTCTTCTTGATTTGTAAGCTAGAAGCTTATTAACAGCTGTTTGGTTGGTGGCATTGACCCCAGCGCCATATAAAGTTTCAGTGGGGTAGATGACCAAACCACCACTATTCAAACAGGCGACTGCTGCTGAAATAACAAAGCTGGTTCTATTTGTTTTTAGATCAATGATTTTCATCTTTTTCTTTGGAAACAATATTTTATCACTTCAGAGCGATCGATCCTAGGATATATGAGCGAGTTGTTTTATAATCACTATCCTTACTGAGTTATATTATTTGTTATAATTAAATGAATGAAGGCCAATAACAATAGTAATTATTCTACACATGAGATTAGTCAGGTTAGGCAGCAAAACGAAGAATTGAAATTTGATTTATTTGTTCAATTGCGAAAAGTTAAGCAGATTTCCCAAGCACTTGACCAGTTAATTAATAAAAATGCTGATCTGAATAGACCCAGTTGGTTTGCCTCTAATGTTGAGGTTGTGGATCAGTTACTGGAGGATTTGTTGGATGATTCAATGTTAGTTTTGGACGGAGTTCAATTTGACGAAGAGTCAAAAAGCTTATCATTTGAATTGATGGGAGATATTAAGGAAACTCTTTGCATAATTAACACCCTTATCAGAAAAAATAAAATTGAAAACTAAGATTAAGGTTGACATTTTTTTAGCAGTTATATAATATTACTGCTAGTAAACAATTTTTCTAACTGCCAATATTTTTAATGTATTTTTAAAAAATAAAGTTGATATTAATTATTAAATAGCTAATATTTATCCAGAAAGGTAATTATGAAACAAATCAAACTTTCATCATTAAAACCAAATCGAGGGTATATTCTTGTTGAGCCACTAGAGGCTGAAACTAAAACTAAATCAGGAATTTATTTACCTGAGACTGAAGAAAAGCCACAGCAAGGTAAGGTGCTGGCAGTTGGTGATGCTGCTTTGGAAGATGGCCAGGAAGTTAAAAGCCCAGTTAAAAAAGGCGAGCAGGTAATCTATAAGAAATGGGGAGGTAATGATTTTAAGATTGAAGATAAAGAATATCAGTTCTTAAAATTCGATGATATTTTGGCAATTGTTAAATAATTAAAAATAAAAATTAGTGATTAATCTTATAAAAAGGAGATAATTATGGCAGCAAAACAACTTAGTTTTGGCGATGATGCTAGGCAGAAAATGTTAGCCGGCATTAATAAATTAGCAAAAGCAGTTACTACTACTTTGGGTCCAAAGGGTCGTAATGTTGCGTTAGATAAATCTTGGGGAGCTCCAAATGTAGTTAATGATGGAGTTTCTGTAGCTAAGGAAATTGATTTAGAAGATAAATTTGAAAATATGGGAGCGCAGCTAGTTAAAGAAGCAGCTTCCAAGACCAATGATTTGGCTGGAGACGGTACAACCACCTCCACTTTGCTTGCTCAGGAATTGAGTAATAAAGGCATGAAGTATGTAACCGCCGGCACTAATCCAATGATTATGAAGCGTGGAATTGACAAAGCAGTTAAGGCTGTAGTTAAAGAGATTCGTGATTTGGCTAAGCCTGTTAAAGAAGAAGATTGGAAAAAAGTAGCCAGCATTTCAGCTCAGAGTGAAGAAATTGGTAAAAAGATTGCGGAAGCTTTGAAAAAAGTTGGTAAAGATGGAGTGGTTGAGGTCGAAGAAGGTAAATCAATGGAAATTACCATCGATCACAAAGAGGGAATGGAGTTTGATAAAGGTTATGCCTCTCCATATTTTGTAACTGATTCTGACAACATGGAAGCAGTGATGGAAAATCCTCATATCTTAATTACTGACGAAAAGATTTCCAGCATCAAGGATATTTTGCCTTTGTTGGAAAAGGTGGTAAACGCTGGTAAATCACTAGTGATGATTGCTGATGACATTGAAGGCGAAGCTCTGACCACTCTAGTGGTTAACAAATTACGCGGTTCGTTCAAAGCTTTGGCTGTTAAAGCTCCTGGCTTTGGTGATCGTAGTAAAGCGATGCTAGCTGACATTGCAGTGCTAACTGGAGCTAATGTCATTAGTTCTGAGACAGGTCACAAATTAAGTGATGCTAGCTTTGATGATCTTGGTCAGGCTGATACAGTCAGATCTTCTAAAGACACCACTAGAATTGTTGGTGGTAAAGGCAGTCAGACTGATATTGACGCCCGAGTTGCTCAATTGGAAGCACAGATTGAAGAAGAGACTTCGGATTATTCCAAAGATAATCTCAGAGAGAGAAAAGCTAAGCTGACTGGCGGTGTAGCCGTTATCCAAGTTGGCGCCAATACAGAGGTTGAGATGAAGAATCTTCAAGAAAGAGTGAAGGATGCCAAAGGAGCAACTAAAGCTGCAATTGAAGAGGGAATTATCACCGGCGGTGGTGTTGCCTACATTCAAGCTGCTAAGGTTTTGGAAAAACTTAAGGGTGATTCTGAAGATGAACAGACTGGTATTGAGCTAGTGAAATCAGTTTTGGATGAGCCAATGAGAATGCTAGCTATTAACTCTGGTGTTGAGCCGGGTTTAGTTATTGGCAAGGTTAAAGAAAAAGATGATGCCAATTGGGGCTTCAACGCTTTGACTAATAAGTATGAAGATCTAGAAGAGGCAGGAGTGATTGAGCCAGCTAAGGTGGCAATTGCTGCTCTTTCTAATGCAGCCTCAGTGGCTTCAATGATTCTGACTACAGAGTGTTTAGTCACTGATCAACCTGAAGAAAATAGTAAAGGTGGTGCTGGTGCAGCTGCTCGCGGAATGGGTGGCGGCATGGGAGGCGGAATGCCAGGCATGATGTAATTTGTTTGATATTAAGTTGTAATTAAAAGGGAGGGCTAAAACCCTCCCTTTTTTAGTTTTTTTAAATGATGACAGCTGTGTTCAACAACACAGACAGTTTCAATGAGAACAGGATTAAATTTAGAAACTGAATATCAGGATTGGTTAAAAATTTAACAGCAAACAATTAAATTACCATGGGATTACTCCTGTAGATTTGATTAGGTGCAATCTTAAGCTTGTCAAAATTTTTTAAATTTGGAGCTAACTTCATATTTGCGTTTACACCCAGGGATTTAAGTTCGGAATATTAAAAAAATTAGAGAATTTGGTCTTGATGAATGAGGATACTTTGCTTAAAAAAGAAGATTTAGAAATGATGGCAAACTAATTTTTTTGTAGCAGGGCCGAGACTTGAACTCGGGACCTTCGGTTTATGAATCCGACGCTCTTACCAACTGAGCTACCCTGCCTTTTTAATAATTTTAATAAAATTTTTTGAGATTGAGTATGCTAGTTTAACCTCAGGTTTAGAAACTTGATTATATCAGAAGCTGGGTTATAATAAACATTCGCTGAACGCGGGATAGTGTACGGTGCACGCGAGGCTCATAATCTCGCAGGCTGGGTTCGACTCCCAGTCCCGCAACAATAGAAGCAGAAAATCGCCACAAGGCGATTTTTTTGTTTCTACTACTGGGGTTAAACTTTGATGTCTTTGCCTCTGACCGAGCCTTAGTTGGGTTGGAATTACTAGGGAGAATAAGGAGGGCGAGGGAATGTCCGCAGCTACGGCGGAGGAGTCAGTTCCGCAATAATAGATAACTTAAAGAAGAAAAGGGCTCATGAGTGGGTTTTTTTGATAAGTGATATACTATGGCTATGGTTCTAAAAGAAAAAGGTTTCATAGATCGTACATCTCCACTTCTTTATCTTCCAGACACAGTTCCACCGATATTACGCTCTTTAACTATAAAGATAGTTTCAAGGCTTTTAGGAAGTAAGATGGTCCCATTCCAAGATGGACACGAAGTTCTTCCACCTATTGAAACTAGAGGTGATGGAGGGGTATTGTTTTTAACTCACAAAAACAAAATTGTTTTAACAAGCTTGCCAAAGGAAGATTTTGGCACAGACAGCAGGGAGTCTGATGGAAATTTTTTGCCTACTAAAACAGAATATTTGCCAAAAGAAACACAGATCGCAAGAGAGCACTATTTTTGGTTTAAGATTGAAGCTTTGACTGAAGGAATGTTTTCTGTGTTAACTGGGGGAATTGAAGGTAAGGACAAGAATCCAGAGTTGGCAATAACGCGCGAAGCTTTAGAGGAATTAGGAATTGAGCTTGATTCTAGTAGAATTGTTCCAATTGAACTTCAGCCATTTGAAGTTTGGCAGTCGACGACAAGAAATACTACTTTTAGGGGTTCAATTCGAGAATTATTTTTTGGAAACTATCCTGTGGCAATTGATTCAATTCAAGTTCCTGACGGAACTTCTCCCAAAGATCTTCCATTTAGATTTGGGAGATTTAAGTTTAATGTCAATTATTTTTGTTCTTACGAACTAACTGATGAAGAGATGGTTAAATTGAAAGAAGATGTGACATCTAATGATAGAAGGATAAAAATAGTAGACTTATCTCAGGTTTTAGATGAAAAACTTAAGCCTTCAACAAGAAGGGCGTTAAAGATGTTGTTAACAAAAAACCATGATATTTCTCAATAGAACAGGTTTTAATTTTCTCTCACAGTCTCAACACTAATAAAAAAACGGCCAATACGGCCTTTTTTTATCAAAACCGCCCACTCACACTTCACATGTTCACATAATTTTCGGAATACTACTCCAAAAAATTGACAAAAAATTGGAGTAGCGAGTTTTAAGCTCTGATTTTAAAGGCTTGGTCAAGTTTAAAAATATTTATCATCCATCTAAAGCGACCCTTGCTTCTCACGAATCTATACCTCGCAGCTTTAGATAACGGAATTGACATTCTGTTTTCTCAGGAGTTTGTGAGTCTGCTTTGGTTTGGGTAGATTATTTGAGTTAGGCTCTAATTTTTCTGTTTACTCTGCCTGCCGACAGACACGGCACCAGGGAGATTTTTATACAATCCCAAGCACACATTGAGTTATAATATCCCCCATGACCTTAATCCAAAACATCTCCCAATCAATCAAAGTCCCAGCAGGTGTCATTCAGTTTGCTAAAGATGGCAAGTATGAAGAAGCCTGGATTTTATCTTTAAAAGATGACAAGCCAACCATGCAAGAAATCAAGCAATATATTGAGCTTGATGACTACGAAAAGTTGATAGTAGAGTACATTTGGAATCAAGATGTTGATGAAAAGCGCTACGTTCTAACAGTCATCCAAGACGAGGGTTGTCAGGAGCAAAATAGAGCACAATTTATCACTAAGTGTTTAAATATTTTTTATGAACAGGTTTCTTTTACCAAAGTTTTAACTAGGATTGATCAAGAAATTATTGGTCATGAATTTTTACTAAAACAGCCAGTGCAGCGAGTGAGATTGGGTGTTTTTAACCACTGGTTTTCAGTTGGGCCAATTGAGATGTGGGATAGCGGCGATGAGTTTGATGAAAAAAGCGTCACCACGAAAATTAAGGCTAGACCTGAGGTGGAAAGATCAAAGTTAAATTATCAGGGCCTAGCCTTTATTTATAATTTTGACGGCTCTCTGCCTGGGCCATATCATGTTTTGAAAACACCCACCTGTCATCAAGATGGAGACGAATGGGTGGTAGATATTCCTTTGATTTATAAAAACATGAGGCAGCTGTTGGAGGAGTAATGATAATTAAAACCCTCCCCGAAAAGCCTACTACGTAGAATCTCCAACTGGAGTTAGGGGTTCTAGTCAAGTCTTTGATGAGTTTGAGTCATATTTAGACACCCCTCAATTGAGCACTATGTGAGCATGAGAGAGTTAAGGTGTTTGGTGCCAGTGAAGTAGGCTCAAACTTCCAGAGCTTTTTCACTATGTTAAAATAAACAAACTATGCTCCACAAACACCTCATTTTTACCGAATGCTCAGAATTTAAGTTTAATTTAAGCAAAGCTCAAGGCGATTCTCTTTATGATGACCAGGGAAAAAAATATTTAGATTTTACCTCTGGCTGGAATGTGACAAATTTAGGCTGGAATCATCCAGAAATTATTGAGGCTGGAGTCAAACAATTAAAACAAAATTCATACAGCCCGATGTGGCTATTAGATCCCACACAAGAGGAATATGCTGCCAATCTAACTCAGGCTTTAGGGGCAGATCTTACTGCTATTGGTAGAGCTAATGGCGGGGTTGAAGCAGTTGAGCAAGCGCTAAAAGTAACCAGGGCTTATACTGGCAAGAAAAAAATCGTTAGTTTTTATGAGCAATTTCATGGCAGCACACTCAATGCCTTAGCTTTGGGTTATCGTCCTGAATGGACTGAATCTTTAATGGATAAAAGAGATGACATTATTCAACTCGAATATCCACAAGTTTACAGAACTGATCAAAGTGACGAAGAGCTACTAGTTGAGCTGGAAAATAAACTAGAAGAAATTTTCAGCCAAAAGGAAGTAGCAGCAGTCATTACAGAGGCGGGTATTATTACTGGTTGGGGCGCGACTTATGTTGCGCCAGAAGATTTTATTAAAGTGATTCGTCGAGTCACGCAAAAACACAACGTATTATTAATTCTAGATGAAGTTGGGACTGGTTTTTCTAGAACCGGGAGCTTGTTTGCTTTGCACAAATTTGATCTTAAGCCAGACATTGTGACCTTAGCCAAAGGCATCTCTAATGGCTCAGCACCAATTGCCGCTATGGTTACGACTGAAGAAATAGCTCAAAAAACTTGGAAAGAAACTAACTTGCAGTCCACCTTTGGTTGGAATCCAGTAGCTTGTGCCATTGCCAATAAAACTTTAGAGATTCATCAACGAGAAAAAGTTTGGCAGTTAGCTAAAGATAAAGGGGAGCTAGCCCGAAGTTTTCTAACTGAGAAATTGGTAGACAACCCTCATGTGGGAGATATTAGAGGCTGGGGTTTAGAAATTGGCGTGGATTTAGTCAAAGATAAAGAAACCAAAGACAAGAATGCTGAGTTAGTAGAAAAGGTAGTTGTAGAGTGTGGTGATAAAAACTTACATTTAGTGTGTGATCACGAAAGTAATTTACAACTGATGCCTAATTTATTGATGGCAGAAGCGACGTTGACAGAAGGATTGGAGATATTAGTCTCTGTTTTGGATGAATTAAAATAGATTTTAGCTTCCTTCCAAAGTCTCAATAATAAAAAAATAAACGGTTATAGCCGTCTGTTTTATTTAATTTTGTGATTAAACTTTGATGTCTTTGACTCTGACCGAGCTAGGCTTATCAGAATTCTTGAGTGCGAACTTCAGTTGTTTTCCTGTAGTATTAAAATATGGAAGAAAATTCTCAGCTACGAGAAAAAATGCCCAGAAGGTCATTTTTAAAATTAATGGCTCTCGTCGCTGGAGCATTTCTTGGTCGTCACTTACTTGATGATAATATTTTAGCTGCGCTGTGTGCTGCAGAAAGTAGAGTTTCAAAAACAATTTTTAAGCTGCCCAATATTGAACACGAGATTGGAGAGGGTGCTTTACTCAAAACCTGGGAGAAGCATTTTAATTCTCATGCCTCTAATTTTATGTCGTTTGAAGCCTGGAAAAGATTAGCGAGCAGTTTTGGCAATATTATAAATATCCACTTTAATGCACAACAAGAGTTTGATAACTATGATGACTTTTTTGAGTTTTATATTGACAAAATTAGCCAGCATTGTAGTAACGCCGAACTTGATTTAGACATATTTTTTATAAGTATGGAATACTCTGGTCGCCAAATAATTGATGATCCAGAAACTTACAGGAACGATATAGTAATAAGTGCAGCACAAAATATTGGTGGTGCGTTGGCTGATCATTATGACGTTAGTTCAGAATTTTCAGATTTAGTTGGAGTTAAAACCTTAGGTCTTGATGTAAAGTTGGGAGGTCAATTACCTCTTAATTATGCAGGAGCATTAAGAATGCTGTCAGCCAATGTAACTACGGGGATTATGGACTATGAGTTGAGTGAAAAATCAAAGCAAGTTGTTTCTCAATTAGGCTTGACTGAGTTGAGAAGTTTTGTTAAAAAATATCCCGAACTTGCTCAAGCCTATCTAAATTTAGAGAGAAAGCGGTCTAGGCTAGATGAATCTAGAAACAAATTTGAACAGCATTTATATGACTTTATCCCCTTATTAAGTGATATCTTAGATTTATTTTTCTCTGAAGATACGTTGAGCAATCAAGCTTTTAATGAAATAGGATTGGGAGATGACCCAAGTTCATGGCAAAAGGTGCAACCCACCAAACTCTGGAGCCATTTATTTTATCATCGAAAACATAATTTGACTCCTGAAATAATAAAGGAAAAGCGTGACCAAGTTATTGCTGAATTTGTTAACTTATATAAAAATGACCAACAGGCTGCATATCAAGCGCTATTAAAAGATCAAATTTTTAATCCTTTATTCATCAACTTTCTTAAAACCCATGGTTTATCTCCTCAACTAGCCGATGTTATTCAAAGTTATTTAGCTGAAATAAACACTGATAAAGACGCTTACAAACAAGCATTATATGAGGTTCAACAAAAGGAAGCGCCGTTAGAATTTGATATAGATTACCAGCTGCAAATAGCAGCATTGTTAACAAAATCACACCTACAACTTGCTGAAGATTTTTTTGGAGATTTCAAAAAGAACTCAAAAGATGAAGTGATGTTTTATGCTTTTATTATGTCCTTCATTAGAGAAGCATCTGGTGCGAATGATTTATTAAATTCAAAATTTGGTTTTGATTTTACTTTCGATGCACCCTATGCCAGGACTGAGGTATTAAAAAGTCTCGAGCATTATATTTTTGCGTTGAGCCAGGATGTGGGTAATCCTAAAGAAAATATTACTTTGCTTCAAACAAAAAATTTAGAGACCATTAGTGCGCCAGAAAATTTAGTCAATGCTTCACGATTCTGGAATTGGGATAGTACTGTGAATTGGGGAAATGGTGTTTACTTGAGAGGCAAAACTCAATTTGAGGAATAATTTCTTCTCCAATCTCAACACTCATCATTACTTGGTATTTTCACTGCTAAGTTAGGCAAACTAAATAAGCGATTGTTTTGTATCCAGGTTCGGATATCCTCCCACAATCGCAAGAATAAAAAAACAAACTGTTATAGCCGTCTGTTTTATTTAATTTTGTGATTAAACTTTGATGTCTTTGACTCTGATAGATTCCGATATTAATCGGGCGAGTGAATGCCTGGAGCATGAGCGGGGGGGCCAAATTCCTTGAATGTAAAAAACCTTACATTATGGATACGTTATTTTTTATTTGTTTGCATTATGGTTTACAATTAAAAATAAGGTATTTTTTACAATGTGAGTGACATTACTAAAAAAATAGTTTACATTGTAGTTTACATTATAAATAAACTGTTTCCATTATATATGACAATAAAAAATACAATATTGAACTTGGCTAAAACTAAGAAGAAACTAAAAACTTCTGATGTGCAAATTGAGACCAATAATCGATACTCAAGACAATATATAGCAAAGATTTTTAAAGAATTAACAAAAAATGGAGAATTAGTTCGTTTTGGGGCTGGTGCTGGAACTTTTTATACTTTTCCATCAAATATTAAATCATTAAGTAATAAATTAAAAAGAAAATTAAAGAATAAAGATTTAAAAGAGCATGAGATATATTTTGATTTTGAAAAAAAACTTCATTTCAAGGAAACATTGGATGAAAATATTTATATTATTTTGACTTATTCATTTTCGGAAATGCTAAATAATGCAATAGAGCATTCATTGTCTAAAGATATTGAAGTTACTTATTACGATAACAAAAAAGACCTATCTTTTGAGATTAGGGATTTTGGTATTGGTGCGTTCAAAAATGTAAAAAATAAGCATGATCTTAAGTCAGAAATAGAAGCAATTCAAGATATTTTAAAGGGAAAAACAACAACCAATCCAGAAGCACATTCTGGACAAGGTATTTTCTTTACTTCAAAAGTTGCAAATTTGTTTATTATCGAAAGCTATGGCTATAGATTGAGAATAGACAACTTAATTCAAGATACTTTTATAGAGAAAATAGCTCCAGAGATTAAAGGAACTAGAGTAACCTTTACAATTAATTCGGATTCAAAAAGAGATTTAAGTGATGTTTTTTCTACATATCAAACTGATCCGGACGGATATGATTTTAATAAAACAAAAATCCTTGTGAAGTTATATACAATGGGAACAGTTTATATTTCTAGATCTCAAGCAAGAAGAATATTAGTTGGTTTAAATAAATACAAACATATTATTTTAGATTTTGAAAATGTGCCTACTGTTGGACAAGCTTTTGCAGATGAAATTTTTAGAGTTTTTAAATCAAGATATCCAGATATAAAAATAGAGCCTATAAATACGATTGAAACTGTAGATTTTATGATAAAAAGAGCTATTTAATTTTCTAATTAAACTTTAATGTCTTTGACTCTGGCCGAGCTTTAGTAGGGTTGTAGTTACTAGGGAGAATAAGGAGAGCGAGTGAATATTTGCAGCTACGGCGTAGGACCCAGTCCTGCAATAATAGAGGCAGAAAACAACACTTAGCTTAAATTAAGCAGAAAACCGCTAGATGGCGATTTTGTTGTTTCTATCCTAAAACACCAACTCTCGCCATTCATCAACAGGGGATTTCTTGTCAATTGTCTCCCCAGCTTCTTCTTCAGTTACTAATTCCGGCAACTGAATAACATATTCACCAGGCTTTTTAAGAAGTAGTTCATTTCGCAAAATTTTTTCCTTACTATAGCTTTTTTTAGCTTTCTCAAGCTGCTTTTGTTTAGCAGACATCTCATTTTCTAATTTATCAACCTGTTTTTTGATATTTACCATATTCTGGCGAGAAAGATTGATTTTTTGCAGATTTTTTCTCAAGGAAAGAATGAAATAAAGGCTGATAATTGAAACAATTATAATAATAATAGGATGGGAAAGTAGTTTTTTCACCTATTTTGAGTTGCTTTTATTAATAGTCTATGATATTATAAGACTCGAATTAAGGTTATTAAACCATCTTATAATAATTTTTCTGATTCAAAAATGAATCTCTCATTACTCATTAATTAAAAAATGGTTATTATTACTTTTATTATAAAAAATACTAAAGATTAAAAAAACAATAGAAAAAACTTATGGCACTAAGCTTCAATGATGCACTAGTCAAATATAATCAACACCTGCAGACTGCGGGTAAAGCTAATGCTACTATTGTAGCTTACACCAAAGACGTCGAGCAGTTAATCAAATATGTTGTTGAACAAGGTAGAACTGATGTAGCTCAAGTTGATTATGAAGATGTTAAGCAATTTAAGGAGCTTTTAAAAAAAAGACGCTACACTAATAAGTCTATTTCAAGAAAAATCAACTCGATTAAGTCCTTTTTCCGTTATTTGAAAAATCAGGGAGAAGCGGAATCTAATCCAGCTGGGGAAATTAGTCATCCAAAAATTGAACAGAAACCTCCTCGTTATTTATCAAAACTTGAGTATCGAGCTTTAAGAGATGCTTGTCGCGGTGATGCTAGAATGGCTGCTATAGTGGAATTATTATTGCAATCCGGGATGAGAATTAGTGAATTGGCTAATTTGAAAATGGATGATATTGATTTAGAGAGGGAAGTAATGTTTATTAGAGCTCAAAAAAGCAGAGAAGGGCGCAAAGTACCGGTGAACACAGCTGCAAAAGAGGCCCTGATGGATTATCTGAAAGTAAGACCAAAGGCTAAAGAAAGCACTGTTTTTCTAACTAAAACCTGCCGCCCATTTCTAGTAAGAAACATTCGTTCAGCAATTAATCGTTATTTTGGGTTGGCTGGGACCAAAGATGCTACTGTTAATGATTTGCGCAACACTTTTATTGTTGAGCA
>JAYEJP010000012.1:0-6225 GCA_034660615.1 Patescibacteria group bacterium | reverse complement strand
CAAGGGAAATTACGGTCAATACGGAGGTCGCTACGTACCTCCAGAATTAGAAAGTATTTTGCAGCAAGTTGGCGAGCAATATCAGCAGCTGGTGTCAAAGCCAAAGTTTAAGCAAAAACTAAAGGAGCTTTATAACGACTATGTTGGTCGGCCAAGTCCGCTTTATTTTGCCAGCAACCTCACCAAGCAACTCAAGGGAGCGCAGATATATTTAAAGCGAGAGGACTTGAATCATACTGGTGCTCACAAGATCAATAACACCTTGGGCCAAGCTTTGTTGGCTAAAGAAATGGGTAAACATAAATTGATCGCAGAGACAGGCGCTGGTCAACACGGAGTTGCTACAGCCACGGCTGCAGCTTTGTTTGATCTGAATTGTGATATTTATATGGGAGAGCGCGATGTAATTAATCAGAAAATGAATGTTTATCGGATGAAATTGCTTGGTGCCAGAGTGATTGAAGTCAAGCAAGGTCAAGGTACTTTCAAGGATGCAATGGATCAGGCACTGGCTGTTTATATCAAGGAGGCGCAAGACAGTTATTACTTGATTGGAAGTGTGGTTGGTCCTCACCCCTATCCTACGATAGTGGCTGATTTGCAAAGTGTGATTGGAAAAGAGGTTCGTACTCAGAGCATGAGCAAGATTAACCGATTGCCAGATTACTTGATTGCTTGTATTGGCGGCGGCTCTAATGCTATGGGTTTGTTTGCCGATTTTATTGACGAGGAGTCGGTTAAATTGTTGGGGGTGGAGCCTGCTGGCAAGGGAGTTAATACACAAAAACATGGTCTGTCTTTGCAAAAAGGAAAACCAGGTGTAATTCATGGTTTTAAGTGTAGGGTTTTGCAAGATAGTGACGGCAATATTCAGGAGTCATACAGCGTTGCCTCTGGATTAGATTATCCCGGAGTGGGCCCTGAGCCCTGCTTGTTAGCTGAGATTGAACGCTTGCAATTAGCAGCAGTTGATGACAACCAAGCTATCGAAGCATTTGTCCGCTTGTCGCAAGTTGAAGGAATTATCCCGGCACTAGAGTCTGCCCACGCTGTAGCTTATGCTATTGAGCTAGCACCGCAACTTAATCCTGAACAGGTAATAGTAGTTAATTTATCTGGCAGAGGTGATAAGGATGTGCAAAATGTTTATGAGAATTTGCTAGAGCAGAACAACAAAAATAAATTCGCAAATTCGTATTAACTCTTAAGCCTAAGTCTGCTCCCATGTGAGTGTGGGTATAAAAAACCAACCTATGCCCCTATTCTGATTTGTTCCCAGTAGCAAGCTATAGGATATAATCAGAATTAAAAATTTGAAGCCTGGAGTTAGTTGTTTTGCAAAGACTGACTCCAGGCAAAATAATAACTATTTGCTAAAATATAAAATAAAGGAAATTATGAAAAATAAAATAAAAGTCTTTTCAGGAACAAGAGCTACTGGTCGTTTGCATTTGGGTAATTATTTAGGCGCAGTCAAAGGCTATTTGGCTCTGCAAAATAACCCAGATTACGACTGCATTTATATGGCGGTAGATCTACATGCTATTACTACTCCCTATGATCACGCTCAGTTGGCTGACTCTACTAGAGAAATAATCATTGATTATTTGGCTGCGGGTTTAGATCCAGACAAAGCAATCATCACAGCTCAATCTTTAGTGCCGGAACACACTTACTTGGCGTTTTTGTTTTCGACCATTATTTCAGTGGCTAGAATGCAGCACCTGCCAACTTTTAAGGAAAAAGTGAAGCAGCATCCGGATGATGTCACCCTGGCTCTACTTAATTATCCGGTTTTAATGGCAGCTGACATTTTGATTTATCATGGTGAGTTGGTCCCAGTTGGCTTAGATCAGTTGCCCCATCTAGAAGTAGCAAGGGAGATAGCTAGAAAAATGAATGATCGTTTTGGCTTAAATTTCCCAGAGCCTAAGCGCTTTGCTACTAAAGGAGAATATATTCCCTCACTCAAGGGAGAGGGAAAAATGAGCAAGTCTGTAGAGGGTAGCTATATTAATATGACTGATGACCTAGCAACTATTGAAAAACGTTTAGCCGGAGCTCCAACTGATAGCGGCAAAGGTGAGATTAAAGAAATTGAAGTTGATACAGCTAGACCTAAGACTAGCAAGGTCAGTAAAAAGCAATACGTTGATCAACATACAGGTAAAGTTTCTCCTGGTGTAGCTAATTTATTAATTTTGCTGGAGTTATTCAAGGGTGAAGAGAGACGTCAGTTTTATGAAGATAAATATACTGCTGACGGTATTCGCTACAATCAGCTCAAACAAGAGTTGGCAGAGGCTATTTATCAGGAATTAGAGCCTTTTCAGAAAAAGAGGGTTGAATTGATAGCTAATCCAGAATATGTTAGCCAGGTTATTAAGCAAGGAGCGGCTAAAGCCAGGAAAAGAGCGCAGCAAACATTGCTAGAGGTGAGGCAAAAGATGGGGTTGGGTGAAATTGATAGCTGACTTTCTGATAAAGTGACTAGTCAAATCTAATGTTTAATCTTAAGTTGATTTTTAGGTAAATAGCTAGTAATATCATTGACTCTTGCAGCATTGTTAATTATTCATAAAAAATATGAAAGATATTATTAATTTTGGCGATTTTGAAAAGCTTGATATTAGAGTTGGTCAGGTTGTTGAAGCAACTTCGCCTGATTGGAGTCATAAATTAATGCAGCTTACGGTTGAATTTGGTGAAGAAATTGAGCAAAGAATAATTTTGGCTGGAATCAAAGAGTTTTATCAACCAGAAGAACTGCAAGGCAACAAATATTTATTTGTAGTGAATTTGGCAGAGAGACAGATGGGTCAAGCTAAAAGTCAGGGTATGATGTTAATGGCAGACGAAAAAGGACGTCCTGTTAAAATTGAAGTTTCTGAAAATGTTAGGCTAGGAACTGTCGTTCGCTAGATAAACATGTTAAAATTATAAGTCTATGAAATCAAAAATGAATAACTCAGCTCAATCAAAAAAGCCTTTAGATCAGCAAGAAGATAAAAAAGATCAGCAAGAAAATAAAAAAGACAAATCTAAAGTTGATCAAAAGCCAAAAAAGAGTGCTAAAAAACAGAGCTCAAAAAAAAATAAGATAAAAAAGTTCGAGGTAAAGATTGATTTAAATCAGCTTTTTAATAAGGGAATTATTTATATTATTGTTGGCATTCTCTTCCTTCCTTTTTTGATATCGCTTTTTACTGGCAACGTTGAGCAAATTAGTCTTTCTCAGATGGTAACTGATATCGGAGAAGAAAAAGTTGAGAAAATTCAAGTAGCAGGGAGTGAAATTAAAATTGATTACAAGGACGAAAGTCAAAAAGTTGCCTTAAAAGAGACTAATCAGGAAGCTTTGTCGATTCTTAACTCAGCCGGTATTGATTTGACTCAAATAGATCTCAAAGTTGAGGACATAAGTCTTGGTCAAATGGCGTGGGAGTTGGTTTTAAACCTTCTGCCCTTATTGCTGATGTTTGTTTTGTTTGCAATGATTTTTAAGAAAGCGAAGGGTGGCCAGAGTGGTTTGTTGGGTTTTGGACAGAGTAAGGCTAAGATTTTTGTAAAAGGAAAACAAGATATTAAGTTTGATGACGTGGGAGGAATGGATGAGGCTAAGAAGGAATTGGAGGAGGTAGTTGATTTCTTAAAACAGCCTAAAAAATATACCAAAGTGGGAGCTAGAACTCCGAAAGGGGTCTTGCTGGTTGGTCCCTCTGGAACCGGTAAGACTTTACTGGCGAGGGCAGTTGCTGGTGAGGCTAATGTTCAATTTCTATCTATTGCTGGTTCTGAGTTTATGGAAATGTTAGTGGGAGTTGGTGCTTCTAGGGCAAGAGATTTATTTGAGACAGCTAAAAAAATGGCTCCAGCAATTATTTTCATTGATGAGATTGATGCTATTGGCCGAACCAGAGGCAGAGGAGATATGGGTGGTCATAATGAACGAGAACAGACCTTGAACCAGATTTTGGTTGAGATGGACGGATTTGAGCCAAATGATAATGTAATCGTGATCGCAGCTACCAACCGTGGCGACATGTTAGATCCAGCCTTAATTAGGCCGGGTAGGTTTGACCGCCGGGTTTTGGTAAGCTTGCCTGATTTAAAAGAGAGGCAAGAGATAATCAAGATTCATTCAGAAGGCAAGCCGATTTCAAAGGATTTCAGTATGGAGAATATTGCTAAAAGCACAGTTGGGTTTTCTGGAGCAGACATTGAAAATATGTTAAATGAGGCAGCAATTGCTATTGCTCGTGATGAAAAAAAAGAAATTAATGAAGAATATGTTGAAGAAGCTTCTTTAAAGGTGAAGCTAGGTCCAAGCAAGAAACGCTTACGTGATGAATACGAACGCAAGATTACTGCTTATCACGAAGCTGGGCATGCTATTTTAGCTCATGTTTTACCGTTTGCTGATCCAGTTCATCGTATCTCTATCATTTCTCGTGGTCGGGCTTTAGGTTTTACCTTTACCCCTCCAGAAAGAGACAAACTACAAACAACTAAATCTGAATTACTTGATCGGATTGTGGAGATGTTGGGTGGACGAACAGCTGAAATGCTAGTTTTTAATGAACAAACAACTGGAGCAAGCAGCGATATTCAAAAAGCAACCAAGATTGCTCGTTCAATGGTAGTTGAATACGGTATGAGTGAATTAGGACCAATGAATTTCGGCCCGCAATATAATAAAGATGACCATGGACAGGTTTGGAGTAAGCCTTTTGAGATTTCTGGCCCTCTCCAGGAAAAAGTTGATGACAAAATCCAGAAACTTATTAGCCAGGGGCAGAAAAAGAGCATCAAGCTAATTAAGAAATACCGTCAACAACTTGACGGTGTGGCTAAAAAATTGTTGAAAGTTGAAACATTAGATGGAGATGAGTTTGAAAAAATAATCGGTTTTGCCAAAGTTAGGCATAGTCAAGACAAATAATAATTAGTACTAATCTGTGAGCGAACGTCCAATTTTTTTGTTGTTTGATGGGCATGCGGTAATTTACCGGGCATTCTATGCCTTGCCAAAGTTGTCTGATAGTCAAGGTAGAGTAGTCAATGCTGTTTATGGTTTTGCTAGAGTAATTATTTCAGCAATAAAAGATTTTTCTCCTCGCTATATTGCTGTGACTTTTGATCATCCTAAGCCAACCTTTCGACATAAAAAATTTAAAGACTACAAGGCCCATCGGCCTGAGATGCCTGATTTGCTTAAGCCGCAGATTCCATTAATTAAAGATGTAGTAACCGCCTTGAATATACCTCAATTTGAACGGGAGGGTTATGAGGCTGATGATCTAATCGGCACTATTAGTTACAAATTAGACTATGAGCCACAGACAATCAATGCTGACCCTAATTTATTAACCATGATTGTGACGGGAGATAAGGACAGTTTTCAGCTAGTGGACAATAATACCCATGTCTGGGTTCCTGGTAGGAGTCAGGGCAAAGATCTAGAATATGATCCTGCTTTAGTTAAAGAAAAAATGGGGGTTTCTCCTAAACAAATTATTGACTTAAAAGGATTAATGGGTGATTCATCAGACAATATTCCTGGGATTAAAGGGATTGGTCCAAAAACGGCTGCTAAATTGTTAAGAAAGTATCCTTCAATGGAGGAAATATATCAACAAGTAGATTTAATCGAAGCAGGAAAGGCTGAGCAAGACGAGGTAATTAAGGGCAATGTTTATAAAAAATTGGTTGATGGTCGCGACTTGGCCTTAATGAGCAAACAATTAGCTACTATTGATTGTCAGGTTTCTTTAGAGATTGATTTAGAAGAGTGTCGAGTCGAAAGTTATGACAAGACTCAGGTTGTTTCCTTATTTAAAGAACTGGGTTTTAGATCGTTAATTCATGAATTACCCAATGATCAATTTGAATCCTCTGTCCAGGAGGCTCTATTTTAAATATGAAAGTAGCTTTAATTCATGATTTTTTACGAGAATATGGTGGGGCTGAAAGAGTTTTAGAAAGCTTGCATCAGCTTTATCCAAATGCTCCAGTTTATGTTGCTTTTTTAGATAAAAAAGCACTCGGAACTCATTGGAATCGGTTTGCTGATTGGGATATTAGAGAAACTTGGTTTGGCAGAATTCCTTTCTATAAAAAAATTTATTCACCAATTAGGTTTTTAGCACCTCATGCTTTTGCTAGTCTTGATCTATCAGCATATGATTTGGTAATTTCTTCATCAAACGCTTTTATGGCTAAGGG
>JAYEJP010000011.1:0-5839 GCA_034660615.1 Patescibacteria group bacterium | reverse complement strand
AGAAGATTCCTCAAGAGGTTAAAAATAAAATCAATGCAGTTTGTATAGATATGAGTGCTGGTTATAAATCTAGTCTAAAAAAATACTTACCTAATTCAAAAGTTGTAATTGATAAGTTTCATATTATTAAAGACGCCAACTCTCGTCTTAATGAAGAAAGACTAATCATCAATGAGATGGAAACACTCAAAGCTCCTAAAAAGTTGTTTTTAATTAACAAAGAAAATCTAAGTGACAGACAACAAAAGCTGATTAAAAACTGGTTTAAAAAGATTCCAGACCTTGAAGTACTCTGGTTTTTCAAAGAAGCACTCAGAGAGATGTATGCTTCAGAGACCCAGGAACAAGCTAAAGAAAGACTCGAACTTATTATCTCTGGCCTCTACAAACAAAGGTCAAAGGTTACTTCTGATTGGGCCAAAACCCTTGAGAGATGGAAAGAACCAGTTCTCAACTATTTTGAGTATCGTATCACCAATGGTTATACCGAAGGCATGCACACTAAATTCAAGCTTCTCAAGAGGCTTGGCTATGGATTTAAAGACAAGGAGGTTTACATTCGAAAAATGGCGCTTTCCTGTTTGCCACTAACAGTTTTTTTACCCCACTGTTTGCAATAGAGCCAGTTAATCATTAACGAAATCAATCTATCAGGTACAATAAAGGGTATTAAACCCCCAGGGCAAGCCCTGGACCCAATATTCCCAAGGCAAGTCTCTGGGTATTAGACCATAAAGTTTTAATAAAATCAGAGAAAAAATTATGTCAAAACAAAATCACCAAATCAACCAATTATTAAATAGGGGTGTCAGCCAAATTCTTCCAGATAAAAAAGGACTGGCTAAGCTATTAGCAGAAAGAAAAATTACACTTTATTTGGGCATTGATCCAACAGCCGGTTTTTTACATCTAGGGCATGGGGTCGTGCTTAATAAACTACAGCAATTTGCTGAACTAGGACACCATGTAATTTTATTAGTTGGTAATGGCACTGTTAGAATTGGTGACCCCACCGGCAGAGATGATAGCCGCCCAATGTTAACTGATGAAAAAATTGAGAAAAACTTTAAGAATTGGAAAAAACAAGCTAGTAAGATTTTAGATTTTGATTTAATTGAAATTAGACGCAATGGTGACTGGTTGGACAAACTTAACTACGCTGACTTAGTCAAACTGATGGCTAAAACCACAGTGCAACAACTTTTGGAACGTGATATGTTTCAGCGCCGTATTGAAAATGAGCAACCAATTTTCAGTCACGAGCTTATTTATCCTTTATTGCAAGGGTATGACAGTGTAGTGATGGATGTTGATTTGGAGTTAGGCGGAACCGATCAGACTTTCAACATGATGATGGGTCGTACTTTGCAAAAGGCTTACAACAATAAAGAAAAATGGGTTTTAACTACACCACTAATTGAGGGAACTGACAGCCGCAAAATGAGTAAAAGCTACCACAACTACGTGGCCTTAACAGCTCCTGCTAAAAAAATGTATGGCAAGCTAATGAGTATACAAGATAATCTAATAACTAAATACTTTGAAGTTTTGACTAAGGTATCGATGGAAGAAATTGAACAAATGGAGCAAGAAATGAAGAATGGAGCCAACCCAATGGACTTCAAAAAGAAACTCGCCCTCACTATTACCAGTCAACTTCATGATGCTGATGAAGCAAAAAAAGCAGAGCAGTATTTTGAAAAAACAATTCAATTAGGCGAACTTCCTAATGAACTTCCCGAAATTCAGCTCAAACAAAAAAAAGCTCAGTTATTAGAAGTTTTGTCAGCCTGCCAGCCAAAACAAAGCAACAACCAACTTAGACGATTGGCTTTGCAAGGAGCTGTCAGACTTATGCCTGAGAACAAAAAATTAACAGATGCTTATGAAGAGTTGAAGTTTGAAGATGAACAGGTCATAAAGATTGGTAAACTTAACTACTATCGCTTGAAAATAAGCTAACCTATGACAAAAAAACAGCGGAAACGTTTAACAAAAATTTTTGCTATTGTTGCTATTGGCAGCATGGTTTTTGGCAGCCTCGTGCAAATTATTTTGCTACTAAAATCATAACTTAAATAACAGAAATTTTGGGCTAAGGGAAATTTTTACTTTAGCCAGACCATCCAAGTTATCTCTAAACTAAGCTATCTCAAAACTAGAGTTAGTTATAATGAGTTTAATTATGTATCAGTTGTCTGACTCAGTCCTGAAAATTAAGGGCATTGGCCAAAAAACTCAAAAAGCGCTTAATAAGCAGCAAATCAAAACAGTCAAAGACTTTTTGCTCTATCTTCCGTTGCGCTACGAGGACCGTTCACAAATAGCTACTATTAACCAACTAGAAGTTGGTCAAATTAAAACAACACAGGCCACAATTGTTAAAACAAATGAGTATTTTAAAAACAGAAGAAGGATAACTTCTGCTGTTATTAGCGATGATACTGGTCGAACCAAATGTATTTGGTTTAACAACCGCTACATTAGACATAAGCTTAAGCCAAAAAAATCTTTCTTTTTCTCAGGAAAATTCACTAAATATCGCACTATAACCCAACCAGTGGTAGAAGCAGTTAAAGCTGATACTATTCACACTGGAAGACTAGTGCCTCTATACTCAGCCAGATTGGATATTCCTCAGGGAACATTGCGCAGACTACTCAAACAAACTACTGATAATTTAGAAAAAACAGAGGATGAGGTAGCCCAAGAAATAAATCTGCTACACATTGATGAGGCTCTAAAACAACTTCACTTTCCAGAAGAGGAAGTCAAAGTGCTAAAAAGCAGACAAAGATTAGCCTTAGAGGAATTATTATCACTAATCAAACATTCAGAACAGATTAAACAAAACTGGGAAGATAAAAAGCCGACTTTAAGTCTAAAAATCAAGCCAGATGACTTAAGCGGGGACAATGTTTTTGATTTTATTCCCAAACAAATTCCGTTTACTTTAACTAACGATCAACAAACTGCTGTTAGAGAAATTCTTGCTGACCTAAGTCAGAGCTCGCCCATGAATCGTTTGTTAATTGGGGATGTTGGTTCAGGAAAAACAGTAGTAGCAGGAATTGCTTGTCATCACGTGCTTAAACAGGATCAGTCTGCTTGTTTGGTAGCTCCCACACAAATCCTGGCACAACAACACTTTGCCACGTTTGAGAAAATTTTTCCTCATTTACCAATAGCATTATTAACTGCCAAGTCTAAACCTAAAATTATTAAATCAAAACCAAAATTATATATTGGCACTCACGCTGTTATCAACCAAATAAAAACAATAAAACCAGGCTTAATTATTTATGATGAACAACACCGCTTTGGAGTACGACAACGCTCAGGCGCTCAAGAACTAAAGCAGCACACAGCCCTACAGCCACATTCTCTAACCATGACCGCTACCCCTATCCCCAGAAGTTATATGCTGACCATTTTTTCTCATTTGCAAGCAAGTATTATTGAGGAAATGCCTTTTGGCACTAAGGATGTTAAAACCTGGTTGGTCCCACAAAATAAGGAAAAGCAAGCTTACAAATGGATTGGCAAGCAGCTTCAAAAAAATAATAATCCTTTGGCACTGATTGTTTGTCCTTTTATTCACGACTCAGATCATGAGGCTTTTGCCAATGTTCCTTCTGCCACCAGTGTTTTTGAAAAATTACAAGCTGAGTTTAAAGACAAAAAAATAAAAATGTCATTGTTGCATGGACAAATGAAACAAGAAAAAAAAGACAAAATCATTGAAAAACTTTTTAATCAAAAAATCAATCTTTTAGTAACTACTTCAATTGTTGAAGTAGGGGTAGATTTACCCAATGCCAATATTATTGTGATTAAAGGAGCTGATCGTTTTGGCTTAGCGAGTCTACATCAGCTACGAGGAAGAGTAGGGCGGCAGAGTCAAGCTAGTCACTGTCTATTATTTAGCCACTCATCCTCACAAGAAATTAAGAAAAGACTTAAGCAATTCACTCAAATAAACGATGGTCTAAAATTGGCTAAAATTGATTTAGAAAACAGAGGGGGAGGTGATCTTTTTGGACTTAAACAGCATGGTTTTGATGAGCTGAAGTTTGCTGATTGGACAAATCTAGATTTGATTAAACAAGCCCGCGACTTACAACAAAAAATTAACCAGCAGCAGCTCAATTGGACTCCACTTTTTTCTTTTACCAATACTCAAGACCTACCAGCTGCTAATTAAGTTCTTGCTTTATTTTGATTGTGATTTATATCCCCTAAATCATCCAATCTGGAGTAAAAATCATCAGGGCTAGGCATAGTTCTATCTTGATCATACAACCCGATTATAGAACCTCACCTGACGCAACAATATCCAGATGATAAAATGCAAACATGCTACAAAATGACAATTGAAAGGAATTTCAAAATATGACTAAAGTTCAAAAGAAACAGCTTGAAAAACAACTTTGGGCAATAGCCAATGTTCTTCGAGGCAAAATGAATGCTGATGAATACAAAAATTATATCTTGGGTTTTATTTTTTATAAATATCTTTCAGAAAAATTAGCTCGCTATATTGACAAAAAACTTCTCACTAACGAAAAATTTTCCTTTTCTGAGATAAACGAAGACACAAAAAAAGGGCAAAAGGTAATCAAGGCCGTAAAAAAAGCCTGCATTGACCATCTTGGTTTTTTCCTCAGACCAACCGATCTATTCTCCCATCTAGTCAAAAAAGGCAATGGTGAAATTAAAAAACAGGATACTTTTATCCTTGAAGACTTGAAAAACGTTCTTAACTCCATCGAGCAAACTTCTATGGGTACAGCTAGCGAAGATGATTTTAGAGGGTTATTTGATGATGTGGATTTGACTTCAACAAAATTAGGTAAATCTGAGAAAAAGAAAAATGAAGCAATTGTCGAGGTGCTGACTTTGCTCAGCGCCATAGATTTCAAACTAGAAAATTCTAAAAGTGATTTGCTGGGCGATGCTTATGAATATTTAATTGGCGAATTTGCTGCTGGAGCAGGCAAAAAAGGCGGTGAGTTTTATACTCCAGCCCAAGTGTCCAGGCTAATGTCCAAAATTGTGACTTTTGGGAAAAAAAGGGTTAAGTCTGTTTATGACCCAACCTGTGGTTCTGGATCACTTTTACTGCGCATTGGTGAGTATACAGATGTTAAAGCTTACTACGGTCAGGAGCTTAATCCCACTACATACAACTTAGCTCGGATGAATATGATTTTACATGGAGTTCATTTTGATGATTTTAGTATTCGCTTAGGTGATACTTTGACTGATGATATGCATTTAGATCTTAAAGCTGAAGCAGTTGTGGCTAATCCTCCTTTTTCTGCAAAATGGAAAAGTAACAAGGATCCAGCCTTAGTTCATGATGAAAGATTTTCTCAATATGGAAGACTTGCTCCAAAAAACAAAGCCGATTATGCTTTTGTGACTCACATGCTGTATCATTTGGCTGAAAATGGAACCATGGCAGTAGTGCTACCTCACGGAGTTCTTTTCAGAGGTAGGGCAGAAAAAACCATCCGCAAATATATTATTGAAAAACTAAATTATCTTGATGTCGTAATTGGTTTACCCACCAATCTATTCTACGGGACAAGCATTCCGGCCACAGTTCTGGTATTTAAAAAGTGTCGGCGCGAAGATGATGATATTTTATTTATCGATGCCTCCAAGGATTTTGAAAAAGTGAGTAATCAGAATTATTTGACAGATGAGCAATAAGCAACCCCGATGCAGAGCATGCGGGGTATTGTGCATTTATAACAAGCCTTCAAATAATCCTAATTTACCTCGGTGTAACTGAGTATACTTTTTACCTTGTTTTTTAACGTAATCTCGGATC
>JAYEJP010000010.1:0-5859 GCA_034660615.1 Patescibacteria group bacterium | reverse complement strand
CTACAATTTTAAAACCTTTTTTTAGGCTTTTATGCAATAAACCAACTTGAAAAGTATAACCACTAAAACGCTCACCTCTCATTTCTGCTTCAACCGCTTTGTAAACTGATTTTTTAATAGCTCGATAACCTGAAGTCCAATCTGCAATTGTAAAGTTTCCTAAAATCAGTCTAATAATAAAATTACCAATCACACTTAAAAATTTACGATGGAAACCCCAATCTTGAGGAATGCTGCCACCTTCCATATAACGACTACCAATGACAAAATCATAGCCTTGATCAATTTTCTCTAGCATTAGAGGAATTTTGGTTGGGTTGTGTGACAAATCAGCATCAAATTCGAAAACAACATCGCTTTTAAGTTTTGAAAAAGCGTGGCCCATGCCTTTTAAATAGGCCGCACCTAATCCAGCCTTGTTTTTATTAATGAGCAAATGCAATTTGGGGTAATCTTTTTTTAGTTCCTCAACCAACTCATAAGTTTTATCTGGCGAAGTATCGTCAACCACCAACATATGCAGATCCCATGTCTGAACTTGATCAAAGACTTTTTGCACTGCTTTAATAGTTTTGGCAATGACTCCACTTTCGTTATAAGTAGGAATAATGACTGTGGCCTTTTTCATATTATTTTCTGATTATTACTTTTCAGCTTCCTTTTCAGGCCCAGCTTCCTTTTTAAGCTCAGCTTCAACCATTAATTTAACTAAGCCATTAAAATCAACTGAAGGTTTCCAGCCTAATTCTTTTTTTATTTTACTAGCGTCACCAATTAATTGATCAACTTCAGCTGGACGATCAAATTTAGAATTATGTTTAACTACTGACTGCCAGTCATCAATTCCTGCTACTTTGCAAGCTAATTGCAAAAACTCTTTAACAGAATGGGTCTCACCCGTAGCTACTACATAGTCTTGTGGTTTGTCTTGTTGAAGTATTAGCCACATAGCTTGCACATAATCCTTAGCATAACCCCAGTCTCGCTTGGATTCTAAATTACCCAGCTGAATAAATTTTTGTTTACCTAGTTTAATACGGGCAATTGCATTTGCAATTTTTCTGGTTACAAACTCAAGGCCACGGCGTGGGGATTCGTGATTGAACAAAATTCCAGAAACAGCAAATAAGTCGTAGGATTCCCGATAGTTAATCGTAATCCAGTGCCCATAAACTTTAGCCACACCATAAGGTGAACGAGGATAAAAAGGGGTTTGCTCTGTTTGTGGGGTTTGTCTGACTTTTCCAAACATTTCGCTGGAACTAGCCTGGTAGAGTTTGGCAGAAGGACAGCTTAATCTCATTGCTTCTAGCATTCGAGTTACCCCGAGTCCAGTTACTTGTCCGGTTAACACGGGTTGATTCCAAGAAGCTTGGACAAATGATTGAGCTGCCAGATTGTAAATTTCGTCGGGTTGAGTGCGTTTAATAGCCGTAGTTAGGGAATGTTGATCAATTAAATCTCCTGAAATCAGCTCAAGATTATCATGATGAATAATGTCTTTGATTCTAGCAAAATTTTGAGTGCTGGTGCGGCGGTTTAAGCCATAGACTTTATAACCTTTTTCTAATAATAGTTCTGCAAGATAGGAACCGTCTTGACCAGTAATACCAGTAATAAATGCTTTTTTCATATTTTTACTTTCTTATTGATTGACTAACTGTTTTCGATAATAATTTAAAATTCTTTCTAAGGTTTGATTAACTGAATGTTGAGGCTTCCAGCCTAATTGTTTGATTTTACGATTATCACAAACCAAATAACGAATATCACTCGGTCTGTGTTTTTCAGTTGAGGTTTTAACTTCAATTTCTTTTTGGGCCAAGTCAACCAATTTATCTAAAATTTGTTGAATAGTAATTCCCTGGCCAGAACCAATGTTGTAAACTTCACCAACTTCACCTTTTTTCATTAAGAGGGCATAGGCAGCTACCATATCTTTAACATCAGTAAAATCTCTAGTTGTGTCTAAGTTGCCAACCTCGATAAATTTTTGTTGTCCTTGCTCAATTTTGGCGATTTGCATAGCAAAATCAGGCACCACAAAGCCCAACGCCTGTCTTTCACCAATGTGATTAAAAGGCCTGACTCGTACTATTTGTAGGTGATGTTGGACAAAATAATTAAAAGCCAAAGAATCTTGTAGCACCTTAGAAACACCATAGGGATTAACTGGTCCCAATTCATCTTTTTCAGACAAAGGTTTATCTGTTGGTCGATATTCTAAAGCTGAACCAATGGCTAAAATTTTAGCTTGCGGAGTGTGTTCTTTAACTGCTGAAAAGAGACTGAGCTCTATTTCAAAATTTGATTCAATTACTTTTTTGACTTGATTAAAGCTAGACCCTACTCCAGACAATGCAGCCAGATGGTAAATTTGGTCAGGCCGAACTTGTTCTATTAAGGCATCAGTATCCTCAGAATTAGTGAGATCAATTTGATGAATGTTGTCTGGATCAAGAATTTGATTAACAAAATCAGTATTACTGCCGTAAGAAGTGACGTGGACATTGGTTTGACCTTGATCAAATAAGTATTTTACAAGGTGAGAACCGGCAAAACCTGTGCCTCCGGTAATTAAAATAGCTGGATTTGAATTACTCATAAATAATCAATTTGCAAACTTATATTAACTAATATGTGCTCATTTCTGAGGGAGAACCCTCACGCTGATTTATTCCCTGTAGCAAGCTACTGAGTATAATCAGAATCAATTTCTGCCAATTGCAATATATTTGTAACCAGGTTGTTTTATTGTATCAGGTTCAAATTGATTTCGTGCATCGATAAAGTATTGTTCTTTCTCGAGCTTGGTTTTGGCAAAATCAAATTTAATGATTTGGGGCCATTCGATCAAACAAATAATTACGTCAACATTTTTGACAGCACTACGAATCGAATCTGTTTGCTGATATTGACCAGCTTTTTCATCAGGTTGCCAAGTAGCCATTGGATCATAGCCAGTTACTTCAGAGCCTTGATCAATCAACCAAGGAATTACTTTTGTAGCCGGGCTTTGGCGAGTATCATCAGTTCCAGGCTTAAATGCTAAGCCTAGGACTGCTACTTTTTTCTTTTTCCAACAACCAACTTGGTAACGATACTTAGACATCAATTTTGGAATACGCTGTTTATTAAGTTTATTAATCGTTACCATCAAGTTGCTGTCTTGCCCAACTTTTAATGAATAAGCAGCTAACTCTTTAACGTCCTTAGGGAAACAAGACCCTCCATAGCCAAATCCTGGATACCAGTAATGATCGCCAATTCTTTTGTCATAACCAATGCCCTCAATCACTTCATTAATATCAGCTCCGTTTTGTTCACATAAATTAGCGATCTGATTAATAAAAGTAATCCGAGTCGCTAGATAGGCGTTAGCTGAATACTTAGCCATCTGTGCCGATTCAGCGGTCATTTTTACAATTGGTGCCTTAAGAGATTTGCTCAATTGTTCTAATTTATCAATCGCTACTTGGTTATTAGCACCAATTAGAACTCGATCGGGATTGAGTGTGTCAGCGACAGCACTTCCTTCGCGTAAAAATTCAGGCAAAGAAGCAGTGTAAAATTCAACATCCGTATGTTTTTTTATAATTTTTTCAACATAATCTAAAGTGCCTGGGGGAACAGTTGACTTGATAGCAACAATTGCTTCTTGCTTAAGATGAGGGGCTAAAGCTTCAGTAGCAGTATACACATATCTCAGATCAGCTTCATTATTTTCTTTTGAAGGAGTGCCGACTGCAATCACAATTAGTTCTGATTCAGGAATGCAGCTTTCATAATCAGTAGTAAAATTAAGGTTGCCCTTTTTTTGTTGATTTTTGAGCATTTCCTCTAGATCTGGTTCATAAAAAGGTGCTTTGCCTTTTTTTAATTTCTTAATTTTATCTTCGTCGATATCAAGTCCAGTAACTTGATTGCCAAAGGAAGCATAAACTGCGGCTGAAACCAAGCCTACAAATCCGGTTCCAATGAATGTAATTTTCATAATTACTGCTTTCTAAAAAATAGTTTATCAATGTTATACAATATGTATGATTGTAAGCAAAGCCTAAGGATACGTCTAGGTAGCTTCAAAACATAATGCTTCAAAACATAACCGAATATGAAAATTAATGTTTTAACCTTATTTCCAGATTTTTTCAAAACTCCTTTGCACAGTTCTATGTTAAGCAAAGCTCAAGAGGAGAGAATCATTGAAATTAATGTGGTTGATATTAGGCAGTTTGTTACTGATAAACATCAGGTAACTGACTTGCCTCCTTATGGTGGGGGAGCAGGTATGGTGATGAAGGTTGAACCGATTGATCGAGCTTTGGAGAGTTTAAAAGTAGAAAAAGGACAGAAAGACAGTTTAATTGTGTTAACTTCAGCCAAAGGTAAGTTGTTTAAACAACAAACTGCTCAAAATTTTTCTCAGCTAAAACAACTAACCGTTGTTTGTGGGCATTATGAGGGGGTTGATGAGAGAGTGGCTCAGTATTTAGTTGACGCAGAAATAAGAGTGGGGAATTTTGTTTTAACTGGAGGAGAGCCAGCGGCTTTAGTCATGGTTGATGCAGTTGGGCGCTTAGTACCTGGAGTGTTAGGGAATGAATTAAGTCTAGAAGGTGAGTCTCATTCTAAAAAAGGAGAGGGAGCTTATCCGCAATACACTCGTCCAGAAAATTATCGAGACTGGTTAGTTCCACCAGTTCTTTTAAGTGGCAATCACCAAAAAATTGCTGAGTGGAGACAAGAACAAAGAAAAAAGCTTGAGTAAATGATATTCGTGAAAAATCTGTGTTTGCAAAATTTCTCTTAACCCCAAAAAATGAGCTAAATCTCAATTTCAGCTACTGCCTGCTTGACTGATTTTAATTCAAAGCTTACTTCTGCTACCAACTTGTCGTTATTTAGCGCAGTATTGCGCTGATAAGGTCGATCCAATTTTTTAAGATAATCGTTAAGGTCTCCCCTTTTAATATCTCCAGGAAGATTAAGTTGCTCTTTTATTGTCTGGGCAAAAGTAAAATCTGACCACTTTTCGCCACTTGTGGCATGGAACAAGCCTGTTTTTTGCTGACTAACAAAGAAATCCAGTACTTTAGCAAAATCATTAATGTAAGTTGGTCCAAAATAATGATTGTCAAACATAGGATATAGCTCATTTGCAGTTAGACCTTGAATGATTTTGTGAGCCATATCAGTTTTTTCAAAAGGATCTGAGCGGAAAGGTTGATCAATTCTTAGAATTGCCCAATTTAAATCGCTGTTTGTCACTATTCCTTCTGCTTCTAATTTTGTTTGCCCGTACCACTCTATCGGGTTGGGTTGATCCGATTCCAAATACATTTCATCTTTCTCACCGTCAAAAATATATGCAGTTGAAATATGAATTAAATGCTTGTGATATTTTTGACAAGCTTCAACAATGTTTTGGGTGCCAATAACATTGACCTGATAAGCTAAGCCGTTTTTATCATTATTTTGTTTCCAGGCTGCAGTCACATTGGTAAAAGCTGCTAAATGAATTAAAGATTGTGCTTGTGACTGACCAATGGCTTGATCGACAGCTTGTTTGTCAGTGATATCGACGGGATGGGTTGGGTGTCTGATGTCTAAACCATCAAAAGTATACTTGTCTTGAAACAATTGAGTAAATTTTGACCCCACCAACCCGTTCAAGCCAGTTGCAAGTAAGGGAATTTTTTCAGAATTTGTTTCGTTATTATCAGCCATAGGTAGTCAATTTTGTTGATATTGTTCTTTAAACCAAGTTTGGTTTTGTTGTTTGAAAGGCTGCCACCATTGGGGATTATCTTGATACCATTTAACAGTTGCTTCTAGACCTTGTTTAAGATTAACACTTGG
>JAYEJP010000009.1:1765-6054 GCA_034660615.1 Patescibacteria group bacterium | reverse complement strand
TTTGGATTGTCGTTCTTCCATATTTATTTAAAAATCATAGCATATTTATTTAAGAAGGGTGCTAATGCAATTAAATGATAGTTTTTATTTGCCCCTCTCTGCCGACTTGGCATATGGATCTGCAAAATCTGTTTTATTATACAAAAACTTGTTTTAATTGCGACCACTAACCGTGCCAATTGTCTGACGCTGCTGTTGAAGCTGGCTCATAGCCTTTGATTTCCCTCCCTTACCTGGAGCCGGCAATCCCGGACCTTTTTTAGGAGTAGTTGGAGGAGCAATTGCCTGTTTTTTCTGTGCTTTGATTTGTCTCCTTTCTCTTTCTTTTTCCTCTTCTTCCTTTTGCTTTCTTTCCATTTCCTTTTTATATCTTTTCTGGGCTTCCTGCTGTTCCTCTTGAGTTAATTTTTGCCAACGCTGATGCATCTTTTTCTTACGAATCTTGTCTTCTGGACCATCTTCTGTTGGGTGAATATCTAATAAAGCGTTAATGTCAAAAAACTTTTTTAATTCTTTACCAATATCTTTAATTGGTCGCTGGATTAATTCTTGCTTTAAATCAGCAACTTCTCTTGGTTCTTGCTGTTGGATTTGGTCTTGAGAATTTTCGCCTAGAGTCTTTAGCGCCGAGCCGCCAGTATTAGACTGAGAGCTATCGCTCACCTGTTGGCTGACCTGTTTTTGCTGCGCAGCAGCTTTCATAGCTTGACCATCCATTCCAGCTTCATTCAACCCTCCAAATGAAGACCTAACCCCTCCTGAAGGGCGGCGAATCTTTTTTGGTCCTTTTCCTGGTCCTGGTGACATTTTTATTCCTCCGTTGGAACAATTGGTCGCTCAACTTTAGTATGATCCAATTGACGAATTTGGTATTCGTCTCTAACTTGCTTTTCTTGCTCCTGCTGATCCTTAGACTCTCCTAGCTGTTTTTCTCTTTCTACCACTTGCGGAGATTCTTGTTTGGCCTGACTAATCTCTTGTCGTTTAGCCTCGATGTCAGCTACCTGTTCTTTTTGTTTTTCTTTTTTTAACTCCTTAATCTTATTTTTCTGTAATTTGGCTTGTTGCTCTTCGCTAGGCTGATCTCCTCCTTGAGCTGATTTTTGTGTTTGCTTTTGTTGAGTCTTATTAATCATTTTCTCTAAGGCAGCCAATGGATCTTTTTGATCAACTTTGGTCGAATTAGCCGGAACTTTAGTCGAAGTTGCAAGAGCTGGTGTTGCGGGAGTTGATTTGGGGTTTCGTTGTTGTTTATTACTCATACCAATTCATCCTATCACATCATAAACTTTACTCTCCAGCTTATTTGCTAGTCTTTTTTCTTGTTTTTTCTATTCTACGGTCTTTTAATTTTCTAAGTTGGCGAGAGGCTGATTTAACCGCTTTAGCAATTGCCTGATAAACCTCATAAGACTCCTCCTCAACAACAATATCCTCTCCCGGTATTTCCAATTTTACCTTGGCCCGAGCCGACGAAGGATCGCTTTTTTTGCGAGCAATATTTTCCAAGTATACTCGAGCTGACAATACTTTTTGACCTAACTTCAAGACATTGCGTTTAATTTTTTCCTGCACAAAACGCCTAATACCAGTAGTAACCTCCATATCTTTTCCTTGAACAAACACTTTCATAAATTAGTCCTCCTCAGGATTAATTAATAAAAAAACCGACGCTTCCTTTTTCTGGAATAGTCGGTGCTCTAAAATCAAGACAGTTAAGTCTCATTAATTTCAGTTTAACAAAAAACAACGAAAGGCTACAATCAGCAAAAAAGAGCTATTAATCAGTGACTTCTCGTCTTCCCTCAAGCGCCCGAGCGATAGTAACTCTATCAGCGTATTCAATATCTGCCCCAATTGGCAAACCATGACCAATGCGGCTAATTTTAATTTTGTCAGCATCAACTTGCTTAGATTTTCGAATAGTCTCAGCAATATAAAGTGCTGTTGCTTCGCCTTCCATGGTGGGGTTGGTTGCAACGATCAACTCTTCAACTCCATCCAGGTGTTTCAGAATGTCATTGAGGAATAACTGCTCAGGACCAATGTTATTAAGAGGATCAATTGATCCATGCAATACATGATAGTACCCCTTAAATTTATCTGAGTTCTCAATCGCAACTAAATCTAAGGGCTGCTCCACCACGCACAAAACTGACTTATCTCGCGTTTGATCTAAGCAAATATGGCAAGGGTCGTTTTCTGCCACATTGTGACAACGGGAGCACATAACTGTATCAGTTTTGATCGCTTTTAGTTTTTGGGCAAAATCGTTAATTTTTTCTTCAGGATTATGCAATAAATAAAAAACCAAACGCTGGGCTGACTTTGGCCCAATGCCAGGAAGTCTTTCAAATTGTTCAATTAATCTTGTGACTGCTTTTGGAAGTTTGGCCATTTATTTACACCTTAAGAGGTTTAATCCTAACTGAGAATTTAAATAAGCTCAAGCTTTGCCTTGTTATTTCAAATCAAGTTTTTGTGCCACAATTTTCCAAATCTTTTTTTCTACATCTTCGAGACTTTTTTCAGCATCAATTGCCTGCCAGCATCCCTGAGCATTTTCTTTAGCCAAATCTTGGTACGCTCTTCTAACTTTTTCATGAAACTCAACTGCTTCCATATCCAAGCGATCCATCTTCTCAGTTTTTACCCTTCTTAATAATCCAGTTTTAACTGACAAATCAAGTAATAAAATTAAATCTGGGTAGGTTTTTTCTGTAGATAAATCATTAAGCTCTTCTATCAAATTTTTACCAAAACCACGCACTATTCCCTGATAAGCAAGACTGCTATCTCTTGACCGATCCATTAAAACTACCTTTCCTGCTTTCAATGAAGGAATGACAATTTCTCGATAAATTTGGGAACGAGCCGCCTGAAACAACAAAACCTCAGTGGTAAACGCCATACTAGTATTTTTAGGAGATAAAAGTACTTCTCTGATCTGTTCGCTAATTACAGTTCCTCCTGGCTCTCTTAGTAAAATCACATCATACCCTGCTTTTGCCAACTTGTCTCTCAGTCTCACGGTTTGAGTTGTTTTTCCCCCGCCCTCCCCACCTTCAAAAGTAATTAAAAAACCTTTGTTTTTCATAAATATCTTTCCTTTTATTTTGATTAAATTTCTGCAGGCTGAGTACTAGATCACATCAAATCTTCGATCAAAAATAATGGTACACCAGCCGCTTGCATTTGAACACAGCGACATACTTCTTCTTCATTCCAATCTTTGACCTGCTTTCTCACTTCTTCATCGATCAATTCCAGCAATTGAGATTGCAGCTTTAGCATCTGAAAAAATGATTTTAAAGTATCCATTATTTTCAAAAATTAGAAACAATTTTGGAGTTAAAAGAAATTTTGGATAAAATGGACAAAAGTTTTCCAAAAAAGCGGATGCCCACGGACAAGCCGGTGGCACCACTAGGTACTCTCCTCCTAAGATAGAGTACTTTGCTAACGCAAGGAATACTCATTCACGCCTGGCTAAAGCCGGGATGCTCTGTTGCTTACGCAACCATATAACTAATTATTTACTTCTTGCCAGTAGAACCAAACCCCCCTCTATTTTCCGTTTCAAAAACTGATAATTCTTCAAATTTCGCTTTTTCTATGGGTAAAATTAACATCTGAGCGATCCGCTCTCCTTTTTCTACCACCACCTCATCCTGACTAAAATTAAATACAGCCGCCTTATATTCATCTTCGTCTCCTCGGTAGTCATAATCGCCAATACCAATACCATTAGCTAACATTAGCCCCTTCTTGTGCAAAGAACTTCGCGCCGCCAACAAGGCCCAATAGCCTTGGGGCAGCTGCATAGCAATATTTAAAGGAATATAAGCAATAGTCTGAGCTGGAACTTTCATTTCTAAACGTGAATATAAATCAAAGCCAGCTGCCCCCTCTGTTTTATATTCAGGCAGAGGTAAATGTTTATCAAAGCGCTTAATTTTTACATTCATAAGTACAAAGCAATGTTCCTTGGTTATTAATTTGTTTGGATTCAATTAACTTCAATTTCTTTTGTAGAGGTTTTTTAAATAGATTAACCCCCTGACCAAAAAGAGCTGGCTCAACTGTTAAAATCAATTCATCCACTATTCCAGCTTCTAGAAACTGCTGATAAATAGAGCTGCCGCCACATACAGCCAATTGTTTAAAACCTTGTTCTTCTAATTGAGCCAATAACTCTTTAGGCGACACAGAAGTCACTCTTAACGTGTCAGATTGCATTTGATCTTCACTCAAATTAAACTCCTGCCCCAACTCTTCTTTAGTTTGAT
>JAYEJP010000009.1:0-1665 GCA_034660615.1 Patescibacteria group bacterium | reverse complement strand
TTTATCAAACTATCCAAGATAATTATTGGCAAAAGCTAAATGATCAAGATTTAACCCAACTTTTCGTTCTAGCAACTGAGCGTATTACTGGCACTCAGCTCGGTGCCGGCTTAAATTCTCCGGATCAATTTGAAGAAAAGCTTATTGAGCTTTTAGCCGAGCATCAAACTGAACAAAAAAAAATTGAATTTGTTACTCAACTAGCTGACGTAGTGTTGGCCAATCTCCAACCCGCCGGCCGTAGCCGTCTTTACTCAAAGCAAAAAACAAAAGAGTTAGGTCAAAGAGTAGCCAATATTAATCCGGAAACTGATCATTATCAGGAGCTGGAAGTTGATAAAAACGCTGATGAAAATAAGGTAAAAGAAGCCTATCAAGAAAAAAAACAAGAATTGGAAAACCAGGCATCTCCCTCTGCTCAACAAAAATTGAAAAAGGTTGAAGAGGCTTATCAAACCCTAGCCAATGACAAAAATCGCGAACGCTATGATGAGGCAGGTATTAGTCCCACCATGGAATGGAGACTAATCTCTCCCAGCATTTTTTATCTAAAGATTAAAAAATTCTCTCCCACCACCATTCAAGAATTAACAGAAGTCACTCAAAAAGTTGACCAAGGTGATAAATTGGACAGCTTGATTTTAGACCTACGCGGTAATGTTGGCGGTGCTATTGATGGGCTCCCCTACTTTTTAGGACCTTTTATCGGCCCTAATCAATATGCCTACCAATTTATTCAGCAAGGAGATGTAACAGATTTTAAAACTAAAACAGGCTGGCTGCCAAGTTTAAAACGATATAAAAAAACAGCTGTTTTAATCAATGATCAAACTCAATCAAGTGCTGAAGTGATGGCGTCTGTCTTAAAAAAGTACAATGTGGGCAATTTAGTTGGCACTACTACGAAAGGTTGGGGAACGATTGAAAAAGTTTTCTCTCTTGAAAATCAACTTAGCCAAGACGAAGAATACTCTCTTTTTCTAGTCCATCATTTAACCCTGAGGGCTGATGGCCAACCAATCGAAAGCAACGGGGTTGAACCTGTAGTTTCTGTCTCGCAAGCAAATTGGCAAAAGGAATTAGCCAGCTATTTTGATCACTCAGATCTTGTAGAAGCGATTACCAAGCAATTTGAGTAATAGCTCTCATTAGTCTAAAAAAGTCAAAATTGTTCTGTTTTGTTGAAATAAATTCGCAAATTTGTATTAATAAAAAACAACAAATAAAAGGTATTTAACCCCAAGGCAAGCTCTGGACTCAATATTCCCAAGTCAAGCCTCGGGGCATTAGACCATAAAGTTTTAATGAAAAAAGCGGTCAAAGACACAACTGGACAGCAAAATAGTGAAAAACAGCCAGCAAATTCTCCAGCTCCAACTGATGCTAAAACGACTGATACTAAATTCAAAAACATACCGAGGATATCTAATAAAAATGATTTGGGGCTTAACTTAAATTAACCCTAATTAGGACACACTTGAGTCAGAACTTAATCAAACTAAAATTATGACAGAAAATTTTAATCTTGAATAAGTTAATTTTTGTTTAGCAACTAATCTTTTTGCTCCCATTCAACACTGGTTAAAAAAGGTCCATAAACATCATTTTCTACTTCAATTTTTAAACTTTTAAGCTCTTCACTTGATGGAGCTCTCGACTGAAATT
>JAYEJP010000008.1:4838-6062 GCA_034660615.1 Patescibacteria group bacterium | reverse complement strand
CATTAGTCTTGTTAGATCGGCATTGCTAATCCTGGATTTTGTCTCAGGTGATTTTTCATTATAATTTATTTAAAATTATGACTAACTTAAAATATATTTTATTAAATAAGAAGACAATTGTGAAGACTAATTAGCAGATAATAGCGTTGTTTGCTAGAATACCCACTTTTAGAGCTACCTCATAGATCTTTAGAGTTAGCTCATAGATTTGTTATTTAGCGTTTGAGAAGCCGAAAACCAGACCGTAAGGTCACGGGACTGACTTTACTGCTACTCATACCTTAGCGCATTCAAGGCCGAGATTTTGGTCGCTCGTCGGGCTGGATAGATGCCAGTTGTAATGCCTACTACCAAGGATAAAAAGACAATAAAAACTCCAAATAGAATCGGCACACTTGAAATATCAATCATGCCTGTGCCCTGGGTTAGTGAGAAGACAGATAAAACTAAACCAACCAAGTTACCGGCTACTGAACCCAGAATTAATCCTAGAATTCCGCCAAAAAATCCCATCAGCATTGATTCGGTTAAAAACAACTCCCTAACTTCCTCAGACTTCATCCCCAAAGCTTTCATTAGCCCCACTTCACGCGTTCGTTCCAACAAAGATACTGTTAGAGTATTAAACATCCCCAGAGCAGCAACCCCTAAAGCAATCAACCCCAAAAGTGCTAAAAAGATTCGCGCGGTGGAAAATAAGTTGTTGATCTGATCAACCGTATCTGCTACGGAATGAGTCAAAAAGCCCATGGCTTCAATTTTCTCTCTGACTTGAGGAAGATCCTGCTTATTGCCTACCACCACTTTAGCTTGAGAAAAATTATTGACGCCCAAACTTCTCAAGTCAATAAAGGGCACATAAAAAATCGGGGCTTCTTTTTCTGGTACTACTCCCACAATCTCATATTCTATAGGTGCTGATTCTAACTTCTCACCCTGATTTTTCAGTAGCTTGCCCGAAACAGAGTAGGCTACAGAGAATTTTTGTCCGACTGCTTGATCAAGTTTAATACCTAAGACGTTCAGCATCGCTCTGTTGACAACCGCTTGTCCAACTGGTTCTGTGCGGGGTGTGACCAGTTTAACTTGATTTTGTTGAGCTTGGGCCGATTCGCTGGCTATCTCTACCCAGCCAATACCTCCTCCCGCAGTGGCGCTACTTGTTGCCTCAGCAGACTTAGATGACTCGGTATTAACTCCCAATACCTCTGGTGTTTTAATCTC
>JAYEJP010000008.1:0-4738 GCA_034660615.1 Patescibacteria group bacterium | reverse complement strand
TTAATCTCAGCTGAAGATGTTTTTACACTAAGTTGAGCAATGAAGCCCTCCACCTGCACTTTTTTACCATCACGGCTCGCTTCAAAATCCGCCTTAATCCATTCCTGAGATGTACTACCACTCTCCAACTCATACTTATCTCCATAAACTTGCGTACCATACTGTTTACCCGGTACTCGTTGGGTCACTCCTAAGATTTGTCCTTCAGTGCTAGGCTTATTTCTGACCCGCAGTCTGGCTCCAGGCTCGATTTCAAACTCAACCTCGCTTAACTCTTGACCAAATTCCGGACTTGGTTCATCAGTCTTTGCACCTAAAACTTCAGCTGGCTTAACTCGGCCTACTTCCAAGGCTAGCTCGTTGCTGTCAAAAATTCGACCCTTAATTGGTTGGATAGCTGATTTTTCCAGATAATCTTTAGTTACTCCGTAAACTGCCATGTCGCTCATTGCCTGCTCATACTCTATTTTGCCAACAACTGAGATTAAAGGTAAGACTTGACTGACCCCAGTCAGGTTGTTGAAATCGGCTACAGTTTTGTCATTTAATTGCAGTTTACTTCCTACCTGCGGGGCGACACTGGCTTGACTCATTTCTTCCAGTCTAGCTACTTTAGAAACTACCAAATCTTGCAAGCCATAACCAATCGAGACCAAAAATACAATTGCTCCCACCCCCACCGCCATCCCGCCAATCGTAACCAAAGTTCGTGACTTTTTATTTTTTAAGTTCTCCAGGGAAATCTCAATCAATTCCAATCGACTGATTGAATTTTTAACTCCGCGATCTAACACCAAGCTGGTTTTACCAAAAAAACGATTCCAGCCTGGACCTAATTTTTTTGCAATGCTTCTAAATGGCTTCATTTGACCCAGCCAATTCAGGGTTTGATTAGTTATGTATAAAAGCAAAAGCAAGACAAAAGTAGTGGTGGTGACTACTCCCTTTTTAAAATTATTTACTTTTATTAAGCTAAGAATTTTTTTCATATGTCACCCCTCGTTTTCCTTTGAGAGTTTTCTGTAATTGTTCTAACTTTTTGCCTTGATAAAAATCGGTTAATTGCCCATCTTGCATCCGTGCAGCGCGCTTAGCATAACTTAAAAATTCTAAATCGTGGGTGACCATAATAATGGTCCTGTCTTTCTGATTAAATTTGGCAAGAAGGTCCATTAATTTTTGACCGGATTTGTAGTCCAAGTTGCCTGTGGGCTCATCTACCACCAGCACGTCCGGGTTAGAGATCAAGGCACGAGCTAAGTTGACCCGTTGTTGCTGACCTGAAGACAATTCAGTGGGGATATAGTCTTGCCAATCAAGCATGCCCACCACCTTTAACATTTTTTGTGCTTTGCCTAATGCTTGCTGTTTTGCCTCACCCAATAAGAGAGCTGGAAAGGCCACATTTTTTAAAACACTTAAAGATTTGATCCAGTAAGGTTGTTGGTACACCATGCCCACATGTTGTTTGCGAAATTCACTGCGTCCGTCATCATCAAGCGTTTGGTAAAAGTTAGTATCAAGCAGATTGACTTGGCCGGAATCAGGTTTTTCCAGCCCCAAAATTACGTGAAGTAAAGTTGACTTGCCACAACCCGAAGGTCCAAAAATTACAAAAAATTCTCCTTGCTTAACTTCAAAGCTGACGTTTTTTAAAACTGGTACTGTTTGAGCTTTGCTCACAAAAGACTTCTTAAGTTCCTTTATTTGTAAAACAGCTTTGGCGGGCATTATTTTAGCCTCCTCAAAAATCCAAATGTTTCTTGCAAGTTAGTAATGACTAGATTCAATGCATTATCAGTTGCTTTGGGGGCAATAGTGACTGTATCGATTGAACGGGCTTCATTGCCGATTTTGTCATGACTAATAACCCGCAGGTGATAGACCTTGGAGGGAGTTAAGTTGGAGATTACTACCAGGTGGTCTAAAGTTAAGTTTTCATCACGCTGACTGCTTTGATTGTAGGCCTCACCCGTGCCTTCGCCAAACTCAACTTGGCTAGTGGCAGGTTCATCGGTTTGCCAGGCCACAATCAGTTGGGCGTAAGTTTTCTGACCAGCTGATTTGGTGGGCGGGATATTCTTGCCTTCGACTGTCAAGTTGCTGATTTGCGGCGGGCGGGTATCGGTGGCAGTAGTGAACTGATGTTGGTCAGAAACTGCTTCATTACCTAGCTTATCTCTCCCCTTAACTACTAAGTTATACAAAGTGTTAGGCAGTAAACCGCGCACAATCATTCGGTGTGAGCCCTCCTTGAGTGCCACCTCAACTTCATCGCGAGCTTGATCAGGACTATTTTGTGGCCAGAAGGTGACAATTGAAGAAATAGGCGTGTTGCTATTCCAAGTGGTCAAAATAGTTGACTGAGCGGTATTTCTAACTTGTTGGAGCTGGACGTTGCTGATTTTAGGTGAAGGTGGAGTTTCAAAGTCAAGGATGGTGCCTTCATATTCATCATCCTCAGCATCAAAGACATTGAGCTTGAAGTAATACTTAGTGCCATCATCTAGGCCCGAAAGCTGGGTGGTATAAGCGCTTTCTGCAGTGGAAGTGGAAATAGTTTTTAAACCCCCGAAACTAGTGGTTTCGCCATAGTAAAGTTCAACTTTTTCTGCATCTTTAGTCGTAAACTCAATCAAAGCTGATGAAAGGTTAACGCTTTTGACTTGAACATCCTTGACTTCAGGCGGTGGATTAGTAGTAAAGCTTTTTTCCTCACTAGTACCGGTGTTGCCGTCCTCATCTGTCCACTTGGTTTTGTAGTAATAAGTAGTACCGGGATTGAGATTGGTTAGGTTAATGACATGGTCAGTAGTTTGTGTGCTGACTGAGGGCTCCTCGTCAAAATAATCGCCTTCACTGGCGCCATATGCCACCTTGCTGTCCGAGTTGCGTCCCGTGCTCCAGCTGATCTTAGCACGTTTGGTAGTGAGATTAGAGACAGTCGGTCCGCTGGTCAAGCTGGTAGCGGTTTCGTATTTGCCGGTGGGATAATCAGTCACGGTTTCCGAGTTTGCTGAACACTTGTTAGCGCTATCACATGCTTTAACACAGTAATAATAGTCATCTTGACTCAAGCCACTATCTACATAAGAAGTGCCGGAAGTCGTTCCTACTTGAGAAAAGCCTGAGAAATCGCTGGAGCAAGAGGTAGAGCTGGTTGAGCGATAAATTTTATAAGCATCAATGCCAGCGCCAACATCCCCTGGTGTCTCCCAAGATAAAGCTAGTTTCCAGTTAGAGGTTGATTTAATAGAAACGTCAGAGATGCCCATTTCTCTGGCTAATCCAGGCTCCGAAGTGTTAGCTGTAAAGTTAACCGAGGTGTAGTTATCATAGTTGAAACTTCCACCCTCGCTTTTAGCAGTTAAATAGAAAGTATTGGTGCCTGGTTGGGTGGCATAGCTGTCGGCAGAGAGCGAAGTCTGGCTAGTAGAAGTGCAAGCGACTAAGGAGGGTACAGTATTAATGGTATAACAATATCTCAAACTGCTTTCAGGACCAGAGTAAGTGGCTGGCGCTGACCAGGAAAAGGCAAATGAGTTGATCTCGTTAGGGCTGGAGGGGTCAACTGTTAAATTTTGCGGGGAAGAGGGGGCGTCTGCATTGTACTTTAAAATCCCGGTCACGCTGCTAGAGGCAACGTTGCAGGCATTGTCAATGGTGCGCAGGTAAAAAGTATTCTCTCCTTTATTTAAAGAGTCATCAGTTTCATTTAAGGTGTAAGAGCCGGTGGTTACCACATCGTCGCAGTTTTCGTTGCCAGAGTGGCTAGAGCCGTACCAAGTGCCGTCATTTAGTTTGTATTGATAGCCTTTAATTCCCGAATTGGAGTCACTGCCAGCTGTACCGCCAGATGTAGCCCAGGCTACAGTAAAACTGTCCACGCTTTGCTTATATTCGCTGGGGGCTGACAAACCGCTGGGGTTGCTGGGTGAGGTGTCGTCATAGCGAAACTGAAACTGTTCACTGGATTCTAAAAAAACATTTTCTGCTTCATCAATGGCCTTGATATTTAAGTAGTAAGAATCATCAGAGGAAGACAGCCAAGTACCACCGCGATAGCTTGAAGTAGCAAGATCAATACTAGTCGCGTTTATTATAAATCCACAGTTTGAACCATCGGTTGAAACCGGTGAAGTACCTAGTAATGGTCCTTTACTGGTGGCTGGGTCCCCCTCAGCATCTGTCCCTAAATATAAGCAGTAGCCTTTGATCCCTGTGCCTTCATCGTCATCAGCTCCAGCTGTCCAGGAAAAGTAGGGTGAATTATTGTTAGTCCAGCCATTGCTGGAGACGTTGTCACCACTAGCTTGTTTGCTCATACTCAAACTACTGGCATTGGTGGGCGGATGGGTAGTGTCAGTAGTCAAGCCAATAGATAAATTATCTAAGTCCGGTGTATCTGTCCCGCCAAAGCTCATGATAGCTTTAACTGAGATTTTTTGAGAAGCAACGGAAAGCGTCTGCATTGCAGTTTGGTCAAGCTCTGTTGCAGTGTTAGTGTGAGTAGTGGTGTTGCTGGCAGTTTCCCAGGAGTCACCATCCCAATACTTCCAAGAGTTGCCAGATTCACAACTTGAGCCGTCATCAGTACACAATTGATAACTTAAGCTGGAATCGCCACTGGTGGTGGAGGTGGTGCTGAAAGAATCCCAAGTGGTGACCTGACTGTTGCTGTAGGCAGAAGTGGTGTAGAGGCTGTATTCGGTGTCTTTGGCTAGGGTAAAGTCATCGA
>JAYEJP010000007.1:0-6096 GCA_034660615.1 Patescibacteria group bacterium | reverse complement strand
GACATTATTGATGGATATCGGGAATCTTATGGAGGTAATGGAGCCGGCATTGAATATTGTCGACAAACTGATTTAGCACTTGAAAATTGCAATTTTGACCACTGTGTTGGTCCTTTATCAGGAGCTATTCACGCCAGTGATTACTCTCACTTACATTTTAATGGGGTAAGAGTCACAAATTGTGAAGCTGACGAAGGTACAGGTGGCGGTATTTCTGCATATCAATGTGCTGTGGTATCGCTAAAGGATGTTGAAATCGAAGGATGTGAATCTTGGAATGTTGGAGGAGGAATCGAGATTTGTACTATCGGCTTACCAACCGAGTGGCTAGATATTGAGTTAGATGATGTTAGAATTACTAACTGTGATGTCCAGAGGGAAGGCGCAGTCGGAGCAGGTTTGTCAATCTCTTATGTTTATGAAGATACTACTGTCTTAAAAAATGTTGTTTTAGCAGATAATTTAGGAGCATTTGGCGAGACTCATGATTTGGGATTATATAGAGCTTACATTACAGCTAACGAAGCCTGTGGACTAGGACACGTTGACTGTTTTGCAGAAGCTTCTGTCACAATAAACCAAGCTCCTACAGCTGAAACAGATTCAGCTACAGCTACAGAAAATGAGCCAATAGCCATACCTGTTTTGGAGAATGACCATGATTTAGAAGGAGATGTTATCTCTCTTGTAAGTGCGACCAACCCTCTACATGGACAAGTAGAGATTAATACAGAAACAGGAATGGTTACTTATACTCCAGATTCAGGTTATACTGGCTCTGATCATTTTTCCTATACAATAAGTGATGATCTTGACAATTTCGCAACTGGCAGTGTAACAGTAATGGTTGAAGAAGGACAAAAATTTATTTATTTACCATTAGTAACAAATCAGTTTAGATAAATTTTATTCGTAATACTAAGACGCAGGCGCTGAAGTTGGTTTTTGTGGTTCGACCTCTCTCCATTCAATCTGCGCCTCTTTCATTGCAAAAGGAACATTGATTAGTAGATCTGGTCTAAAGACAAAACTAGAGGTTGGATTCATGTTGTTATAAGCGCCATAAACTGTATTTTCTTGAGCAAAATCACGATTTAAATTTAGGGCAGTCCAACCCACAAAAGTACCAGCTCCAATAAATTTCTTATCTCTAGTGGCACCTCGACTACTAACTATCAAATTACCATCAGCTACATAGACTCCCTCAATATTGGCTGTAGTACTGGCTGGATCATGATGAACGTCTGCGTCAACTAAATCAGGCATTTCATAGCCAACATTAGCACTAATAGTAATATTACCGCTAGCAAAGAAGGCAATAAAACCATCATCATCAACTGCCACAATCTGATCAGTGCCTAATTGGTCATCAATTGTCAAATTACCATCAACAAAAACAATGATGCTTTCGTCAGCTGCTACTGACCAAGCTGTATTATCACCAATTGTTAAATCGCCATTGTAATAATATATCTCGGCAGAGCCGTCTGTTTCAGTGTAATCCGGCTTTTCGCCATTAACCCCCCACTCTCCATCACCTAAATCAATTTCCTGTTCTAAATTATTAAAGTAATATTGATAACCGCGTTCAGCCAAATCAACTCCAGTTGCATGTCCTAAATCAGCCAAATCACGATCACCTGATTGGTGAATATAGCCAGTTGTATCTCCAGATCCTGTAACAATCGAGCCACTATTAGTGATTGGGAAACCTGCACTATTGGTAATATCATCAAAATCATTCAGAGACAAAGCGGGCTGACAATCTCCAGAGCAGAGTGTGTGTGGCACCAAACTCTGAATACTATTATTAGCATAAACATTACCGCTGTATACTTGCCACCAGGAGTCACTGCTTAAATCAAATTGTTCTACAAAGAAATTAACTCCAGTTTTAGGAGAAGTTTGATCTAAATAACGACAAGTGAAATTATCTTCAATCGAACAGGCACAAACATAAGCATTGGTAGCGTCTGAGACTGGAGTAGGCAGTCTCAATTCAACGTCATAACAACTAGTACATTGATTATCAACCGCAACATTATAAGAATCATCACTTAGCACCAAGGTAGAAGTAGTATCAATACCGTCAACATGCTCTGCAACTACCTCCACATTTTCTAAACTAACTAACGTTCCCGGAGGATTACAGACTTGATCTTGCGAAGCCTGACTCGCTGCTCCTTCATAAAAATTGCCCTCAATGGCTGGAGTAATTACCACCACAGCCATGGATTGCATGCCAGTATTAAAAGTAGCAGCATTGTTCCACACTAAATATTCGCTGTCAGGATCTGCCATATCTGCTTGAGTCCCAGGTTTGAAAAGATTAACTAATGAAGTAATTAATTTTCCTAAAATGGTTTTGGGTTGCACTGCAACCGGGGTCTCTTTTTCTAAACTAGCCACTCCATTATCTCTTTCCTCAAAGTGAAGTGTTGGTTCAGCATCCAGGTCATGAATTGCATATTTGATTTCACCTTGTTCCAACCCTATTTGAGCACCAACCGCACTGCCATCTAATCCAGTTTTGGCAAATTCAACAGTTGAACCTTGATAGGAATCCCGAATTTGGCATCCACCAAAATAGTCATCACAATTCACACTACGCACCACCATCTCCACTGGATCGCCCTGGTCATTTTGAATATTAACCTGAATATAAGGAGTTGGAGTTACTAGCTGAAAAGAAAGATCATTATTGCCATCACCCAAAGTTCCCTGATCAGCAGTAAAACTAGCGCTGCAACTATTGCTTTGCGGATCACACACACCAGTAATGCTCAAAGCTGGGTGCAAATTATCTACATCCCAAGTCCAAAATTGATGTCCATCCGGCGGATTGTGAGCTGTACAAGTAATAGTTTCACCTCTGGTAAAAGCAAAATCAGTAGTAGAGTAGTAGGCTCCACTTGCATCACACGCCCAGTAAGCTCCTGTTGAAATAGTGTTTTCTGTATCAGTGCCATCAGTACACTCAATATATAAATCTGCATCTGCGTTACAACTGCCTAAACAGCCGCTGCAAGAACCACCCCGCCAATATTCACCACCGCCCCCAAATCTACCCAAAATATATGCCCGCACATCATAGCGCCAATTAACATCAATATCAGCTTCCTCACTGGAAACAGTAGTAAAGTACTTTTGCTCATCAGCATGCCATTCTACATTGCTGTAAGCAGGCGAAGGATTAGGGTTGTCAGAACAACCATAACAAACATTGGACTGCACATTCTCTGTTCCAGCTGGTTTGTCTGATTTTAAATTATATCCAGCCTGATAAACATGGAAAGAGTAAGGGTCCTCATAACTTGTTGCGATCCCATCAATATTTTCCCCCTGAGCGTTTTCTTCAATAGTATCTGCATCTATGCTCATCGCAATACTGGGTGCAGGACAATAACAACCTGAATCAGGTAAGCATGCCTCTCCGCTCATACAATAACGGTGACCCTCAATATAAATATCGTCAGGTTGAGGAGGATCCTCAGTTGGCGGAGGAGGGGAGACAGTTGTACTAGGAGGAATGGTAATAGAACTATCATCCCCAAAATGACAAGCCCTAGCACTATTTTGACAAGGAATACAACGAACATAACAAGTAGTACAGTCAACAGCACCGGCTGGACATGCACCATCTGCTGCATCGCCACAACTCAGACTACCAGTACAACTCCATACGTTTTTACAATTATCACCATCACATTGACAATAATTATCTCCTCCACATGATCCAATGCTCCCGCTGCAACCAGCTTGTCCACAGAAACCAAGAGTACAACCGTTATTTCCATAACAAGTGCTTGGATCACAAGTGTATGGGTCAGCCATTGCCGCCAAAAAGTCGTTGTCAGAGTTGCTCAAATAAAACAAAGATGCCCCACCAACTAAGAACAACAATAGAAAAAGAGCAATGCTAGGTAAAATTTGAACTATATTTTTAGTTATTTTCTTCATTAGTAAGATAAAATTAAACCAATAATTAATCCATTATTCCTCAAAGATTTTACAGATTTAGGACCACCATTAGCACTCGTGTCAAGAAAGCCACCCTCCTCAGTTAAAGGATAATAGCCTTCCCAATCATAGGTCCAAGCCACTTTTTTATCTAAGCCATAATCTCGATAATAAGCAAAGTGCCGACCTATTTTATTAGTTTCATCATTAATTTCGACTTCAGGAGCCAACTTAGCTAACCGATCATAAAGAAAAAGACAAGGAAGATAAAAATAGCCAGAACTTTCTTCAGCCAGAACTTTTCCAAAATCATAATACTGCTTCTCATCAGTTAGAAGATATAAGTCGACACTACTCACCCCCAGTTGACACATTTGCAAATCCCCAAACTCATCATTGCCACTAGAATAGTGTCTCAAGGCTTCTCTAAAATAATACTGAGCTTTAAATAAATCAACATCATTGTTTTTCCAAAGATAGCGTGCCACAAAATCAGAAGGGTAGGTGGTTAGATAGTTGAGAACTGCCTGGCCAACTTCTTCCATCTCTGGCTTACTATCTTTAATTTGTTGGATTTCTATTTTTCCCAGACCTTTCTTCACCTTTTCATAAGTGGAACCAAAACTATAACCAGTGGTAATATGATCACCCATTTCTTCCGGAGCATAGTAAGTAGTTCTCCAACAAATATCACTGGCTAAATCTCGTTGCTTCTTGGGCAATACCTTACTTTTCCAAAGATCATGCATTAAATTACAAGTCCAACCATTAGCCTGAATTGATGGCACCAGCTCTTTATTAGCATATATTTTTAGATCGTTAGTTAGTTTTGCTAAAGCCTCTTTAGTTTGATTCTTTTCGTAATATTTGTAGCGACCCCAAACTACTGGCACGCCGTCATGACCACTGGTACCAGCACTCAGTATTCGATCGCATGACGGCTCACAAATAATTTGATTAGCATAAGAACCATTGTCATCTTTTTGTTCATCAAGCCAAAGCATTAAATTATCAGCAATTTCTTCATATTCTCTTTTAACAGGAGATTCAGCAGTTTCAATTGCCTCATCACTATCCTTAGCTTTTTTTTGCTTATCGCTAGTACTAACAAACGGCAGCCTCTTCACTATGCTAGTAACAAAAGAGGAGTCTTTAACAATTTGCAAAGGATTTTTGCCACCTATTAAGAAGCCACCTATTAAGAAAATGAGTGAAACTAATACAGCCAGGGCAACAAGGATTGTGAATAGAATCCATTTTTTATTTAAATTTCGTAAAGAAATTTTTGGCTTAACCGGATTAATTTGGTTGACGTCTTCGTTATTTTTTTGAATTGGATTAGACATAGGAAAACCATTCTGGTCTCTATCTTTATTCAGTATATAAACTCATTTCTCGCTTGTCCACAATGTTAAAAACCCATAAAGTAATACAAAATGTATCAAAATAACTTGAGAAAGTCATATATCTTCTATGCTATGATAATTCTGTGAATATAAAAAATAAAAATTGTGTTGGCTACACTCTCATTGAAGTCATTGTGGTGGTTTCAATCTCAGTAATTATTATCTTAGGGAGTACTGCTTTATTTTTGACCTTTATGATTGGCAATGGCCGTATTAACCTGAGGCAAGAAATCAAAGCTAATGGCAACAATTCTTTAAATAAAATTCAATTTATGCTCAGAAATGCTAAAAGCATTAGTGTGTGCCATACTGATCTAACCTCCCTTTCTTTTCAGGCTCTTGATGGGGGGATTACAACTATCGAAAATAGTAACGACCGTATTGCCTCTATTAGTACCAGCGTTACTCCTGACGTAATTTATTATTTGACTTCAAACGAAGTTACACTAGATAATTTAAACTTTGATTGTTACCAAAACCAAAATGCTCAATATGTTGACGTTAGTTTCAGTCTAGCAAAAAATAATTCTGACAACTCCCATGATATATTTGAAGAAAGTTTTAGCAGTGGAATTATGCTGAGGAATACATCATTTTAGGTTTGAGCTAAGCAAAGTGCTTGAGCTGATTAAAATGAATGAGGTTAGTATTGTTTAAAATCTTGAGTCAATTCTACAGACAGCGAATCATAGTCTCCCTTAGGCCAACTAACAGTCATAGTGATGCTAAC
>JAYEJP010000006.1:0-28422 GCA_034660615.1 Patescibacteria group bacterium | reverse complement strand
TTTGTAAATAATCGTGTAGACGTTGATTTTCCCGATAATAGTGCAAAGTTTGATAGTTGTGCTCATTAATGACAAAAATTATTTCTTTAATACCAGCCTTAACGCAATCATCAACAATGTAATCGATTACTGGTTTATTAAGAATTGGCAGCATTTCTTTTTGAATAGTTTTTGAAATGGGAAGGAATCTTGTTCCAAAACCTGCACTGCTAATAACGGCTTTAGTAATAGGCATATGTCCTTTTATTATCTTGAATAGTTAGTAAGAATTGTAAGCAATCTTTCTATTTGTGTCTAGTTAAATCAGGTTTAACTTAAATTAAGCCTTAAATCATTGCGAAGTTAATTTTATTATTTTACAATCTTGCCTAGGTATGACCAATCGTAAAATTATTCTTGCTTCTCAATCAAAACAGCGCTACAAGCTTTTTAAAACGCTGAATTTGCCTTTTGTTGTCCAGCCTGCTGATATTGATGAGCACGTCATAAAAGCGAGCGCTGAGGCTAAAAGAGCAGAATTGGTGGCTATAGCAAAAGCTAAAGAAGTCATTAAGAAAAACAAAAAAGCGATTGTAGTTGCTGCTGACACCTATGGTCTATTGGAAGATCAAGTTTTAGAAAAACCAACTAGCAAAGAAAAAGCAATAAAAATGTTGAAGTTGCTATCTAATAAAGAGTTTCTAGCATTAACGGGTTTTTGCTATCTTGATCCTGTTAATAAAATTTCCTATTCAACTACAAAACAAGTAAAAACTAAATTTAGGGATCTTTCTATAGAGGAAATAGAATTTTATGTAGAGAGTGAGCCGGTACTAACCTGGTCAGCTTCTTTTAGTCCAGCTTATGACAGTGGTATGGCTCTAATAGAAACAATCCAAGGTTCTTTCACAGCTTTTACTCATGGTTTACCAATTGAAGATTTAACTAGACTATTGAGAAAATCAGGTGTTTACGAATAGATAATAATCATCACCATAATTCCGAAGGTGAAAACTGTGGTGAGTAAAGTTTTATCCTTATAAAGGACTAATTCAGGTGATTCTCCTTTGTTTTCTTCATAAACTAAAGCTAAATAACGCATTACGCCAAAGATAACTAAAGGAATAGTGAGCATTAGCAGTTTTTTTGATTGAAGAGCGCGTGGCAAAACAGTATACAGCTGAGGAAATTTTTGATGAGCTGTTAGTTGATCAGGGCTATTTTGAAAGGCAAAAAGAGCGTAGGTTAACCAAGTAGCATTAGCAAACATGCCAGTATATACATCGAGCAATCTTTCACTATATTTGCTCAATGTTTTTCTAGTTTTACCCAAATGCTTATCTTTAAGCAAAGTTCTTTCACTTTGTCTTTTGCCAACAGCTAAAAACAGAGAAGCTGAAATTACAGTTAATAAGAACCAGACACTCATGTGTAAATTAACGACGACAGCACCTGCATAAATTCTAATTAAAAAGCCAGCAGCAATTGAAAGTACGTCTAAAATGGGTAAATGTTTTAATTTTTTAGCATAAAATATTTGTAAAAGTAAGTAGGCGAGAAGCAATAGTCTGAAAAAAGGGCTTAAATTCATTGAAAAAAGAAAAACTGCAAACAAGAGGGCTACTGCTGCTAAGACAGCTATGGCAATTGACAGTTTTCCTGATGCTAGTGGGCGCTTTTTCTTAAAAGGATGTTGGCGATCAGCCTCGATATCAATGATGTCGTTAATAATATAAACACATGAGGCAAGTAAACAGAAAACAAAAAAGGCTTTTGTAACTGTATAGAAATAGGGGGGGTTATTGATGGGACTATAAAAGAAAAATCCAGAAAAAATCAGTGGTGTATAAAGAGCTAGATTTTTAACCCACTGTTGAGGACGAGCTGTTTTTAGCACATAATAAATTTTTTTGAAGGCTTGAGTCATTTAGTTTTATTTTTATTTATAGTTTTAATTTGAAAAGCAAAAACCAAAATAAAGCTAGTGATTAATGCAATTATTTTACCATTTGTTTTTAAAAATAAAGACAGGATTCCCATTAACGCTGTTACTAAAGCATAAAATAGAGAAATTCGTTGTCTGCCCCAGCCATAAACATCAAGAAGAAGGTGATGCAAATGCCCTCGGTCACCCCAAATAGGAGATTTGCCGCTTGCAATTCTTCGATAAATAGTAAAAATAGCGTCAGCTGTGGGGACGGCAAGCAACATCAAAGAAGTTGCAACTTTAGCACCACTCAATATTGCCAACACACTCAAGAAAAAGCCAGCCAGAGCACCTCCTCCATAACCAGGCATTATTTTTTGTGGATACCAATTAAAAACAAGTAGTCCCAAATAGGCACCGGCTAAACTAAAAGACATGAGAGCGTTACTAAAGGAAGTTGGATCAGCACTAAAGCTGTCGCTTACTAATCCAATGAATAAAAAGGCAACAGTAATGAAGGCAGGTAATTGCCCATCAACGCCTTTTGACCAATTAACAATATTCATATTCCATAAGATGAAAGTAAGAGCAAATATATCTGCGATTAGCCAGATTGTATGTGGCTGATTAAGTAAAGAAAAAGCAATTTGTGGTTGATTTAAATGAATAACCCCAGTGCCAAAAGGATTAGTGATATAAGCGATCCCAATCCCTGAGCCAACAATGATTAATCCAGCAAGAATGCCTCCAATTAATCTAATATAAGGATGAATATTTTTTAAATCATCAGCAAAACCAATAATGGTTAAAACTAATCCGCCTAAAATCAAAGCGATTAAGTATTTATCGATATTTAAAAAAAGAGCTGAGGCTAATACAAAAGTTAAGAAAATGGGAATGCCTCCGCCTCTAGGCACTGGTTTCGTGTGAGTCTGTTTCTGATGTTCGTTTTTTTGTGGTTGATGAAGTTTTTGTGGTTGATGAAGCCAGTTAAAATAATGATAAATTTTAATTACAAGAAATGTAAGTAAAGTAGAGCTAAGAAAACTGAAAAAAAATATAATAAATTCTGGCGTGTTTATCATCGTTATAGAATTAAGATAATTCTTAACAAAATCATCAGAATAATAACTTCAATCATCACTGTTGACCATGAAAATAAAAACAGGGCAAGCTCATTTAATTTAGCAAAAGTCCTGATTAGTATTAGATGGATGGTGCAGATTATTAAAGAAATGACAGGTAGGAGAAATAACCATTGTTTGGCAACTAGCTGCCGGCTTGGGTCAGCTAATGAATAGAACAGCGGTATTTCTGGTTGTAATTTTGGATAAAACCAAGTAGAAAGAGCGAATATGACTAAACTAATAGTAAGTGAGATTCGCAGTGGTTTTAAAATTGGCTCGGGAAAGAATTTTGAAATTCTATTTTTATGTGGCTTTAATTCTTCTGGTTGGCTAGTTTTGTTTGACATAGTTATTCTTTAAATACAAATCCATATACTGATACTCTTTTTCTAGCTGGTAGTTATTATTCAAGTATTGGTAAAATTCGGGAAAATCTCCTGCTTCATTTTTCATAATAACAATAATATTTGGCTTAACTTTCTTTATGCTGCTCATTGTTTCATCATAGGCTTTAACATCTTTAATATGAAAGGAAACAGTAAATTTACCTGCTGGGATGCTTTTACTTAAAGCGTAGAGCATTGGGTTTGTACCCCAAATAAAAATTTCTCTTTGCTGCTCATCTCTGACGAATTGTGCTACCTGATATGTGTCTTGAGTTAAGGGATTAAACCACTGGTAGTAATCATTCATGCTGATTTTTCCGGTGGAGTACTGATAAAATTTTTGATAATAACTAAATGTTGGATAGGGGTGAAAATTTAGAACAATTGATAATTTAAAAATAAAAATAAAGATAAGCAAAAACGCTCCCGATTCAATTAATATTTTTATCCTACCCTTGCCTTGTTTTAATAATTGATTAGCATTAGTTAAAACATAAGTTAACAATAGCGTAAAAGCTGGTACTAGTTGTTGATAATAGTGAGGATAGGGCCTATTTGATAAGGTTGTAGCAAATAGAGATAGAACTAACCAGCTAAGCATAAATTTAAACTGACGACTAAGTTTTTTACCAAGAACGGTTAAAAGTAAAAAGAAAGCGACCAGCATTCCCAATTTGGCTTTAAGTCCAAACAAGGTAAGCAACCAAGCTGGTTCAATTGCAACCTGCCAGGATTGGGTGTAGCGGAAATTATAGAGCAAGCCATACTGAAGATAATCTTTACCCACTCCCAGTAAAATAAAGTAGAGGATAGATAGAATAATTGGGGTTAAAACTCCTAGTCCTAGGAAAATAAATTGAAGAGAAATTGTTTTAAAAGCTTTGAAAAATTGCTTTTGTTTAAATAAAAAACAATTGGCAAGGTAAAACCATCCGATGGTTAAAAAAGCAGCCAGATCTAAAAGGGCTGGTACTTTAGTTAGTATTGCTAATCCAAAGAAAATACCAGCTGCGAATAGTTGAAGATGGTCATTGTTTTTAATCTCTTTCTTGTTATTAAGCCAATTAAAATAACTACTATTTAGTAATAAATTAACGCCAGCAAGCACAAAGCCTATCACAAATAATTCACCATTAGGAATATTACCTTCTAAAAAAGGTAGGGTAGTTAATAATACAAAAATAAAAGAGCCAATAAAGGCACTTTTTTTGTTTTTTAAGATTTTTTTAGCCAAACGGTAAAAAAGAAGAGTGCTAACACCCATCCAAGCTAAGTTAAGAACACGGAACCAAATTTGACTAGGAACGGTGGCTAAATAATAAATAATTGGAGTTTTGTGATCAACAATTCCTTCATATAAACTTCGTCCATATTTAATGCCTTGTCCTACTGTGAGATAAATGGCTTCATCTCCGTACCAATAAGGTTCAAAAAAATTGGGAATTCTAAGGAGAATTAAGCTTAAAAGCAAAATTAAAACAGGAACTTTTTTATCAAGGTAGATATCGATTTTTTTGAAGAGTTTGAGCATAAATTTATTGTAATGATAAAAGATAAATTTAGCAAAAATTTGAACCTTATCGGTGTAAAAAGGTTGATTCTTAAACTTTTTTAGTGACTTTATACTCAATATATTTCCCCAGCATTAATCTGGTATGAGCGTCTATTCCAGGCAACGCTGAGAAGAAGAATCCCGCAATTGGCAATAAGATGAATTCTAGAGGTTGGACAATATATGAAAGAAAACCTTTCTTTTTTGGCCGGGGTGGTCGATTTAAAGCATCGATCACAATCATCACTACCATTGAAATTGTAGAGATTGTTAGAAGTCCTGAAGTAACTTGGGGAAGAGTTTTACCAATCATAGTGCGATTAAAATCCTCATTGAGCAAAGGTGGGAAAATAGCAGACACTGTTATGGCAAACCAGTTAACTGGCCATAAAAAGTGGTCTTCAACTACTTTAAAAACGCGTACAGTTTTACCCCAGAAAGGAGCATCTGAGAGGACATAATTGCGAATAATATAGGCATCGTCACTTGCTCCCCAAGCCCAGCGCCTAAGTTGTTTGTATTGATTTTTAATTGTCGCAACGAAATTTTCAGCTTGAGCAGCATCAGCATAAATTGGGAGGAAAATAGGTTGAACCTCAAACTCACCTTTTTTTGCAAAATACGATTTGAAAAAGAAACGATAATCTTCTGGAATTACATCAGTATCCCAATAACCAATTTCATGAGCATGTTTTAAAGAGCTGGAATAAGTTGAAAAATTAACTAAACGATCTTTTCTCATCAGAATATACATTTGGTTAACTGAGAAGGCTGCGGCTAGAATTCTAATGATAGAGGGAACTTCCCAAATGTTATTATAAAAAACAACTCCTCCTTGCCAGATAAGATTATGTGGTTTTTTTTGAGTGAGGAATTCGTAAGTTAAGTAAGCAAAATATTGAGAATGAAAACGAGCATCAGCATCTTCACTAGTAATAGTAACTTTATCGATATTAATCCCTTCTCCATCAATTAACTTTTTCTTAGCGATTTTAGCTCCCCAGCAGGTATTTGAAGATTTACCTTTAACTTCACCTTCGAGATCTGGGTGATAAGTAGTCCAAAGATGACCGAATATGCCCTTAAATCTGTTTTGAAGATAATTAGCTTTTTTCTTAGCTTCTTCCCCTTCTCTTTTTTCAAAAGAAAGCATGATATGTATATTTTGACGATCAATGGTTTGTTCCTTGAGTGCCTGCAAAGTTCTTTCAAGAATATAATCTGGTTCTTTATAAGTTGGAATAATAACGATGTGGTGTATTTGCCTCCACTTCTGTGGGTAGATTTTTTTCAGATCGCCCACCCAATCAAATTTAGCTGATGCTTTCATTTTGAAATGAGCTACTATAGATAGAATGGCCATTATCAATGAGCGGTATAGCCAGTAGACAGCAAAGGCAATTACGTAATAGGCAACTACTTTAGGGATTAAGAAAGAACCCCAGATGGGGAACAAGATTAGTGACCAGGAAACTAAACCTGGTAATATTTCTAATCCTCGTTGCGTGCGGACTGGATGTCTTTGAAAATAGCGTTTAATCATAAATTGGTGCTTCTATTTTAAACAATTTTAATCTCAAAAGCTTGTTGAGTATTAACAAATAATTTTTCAGGCTTAATCGCAAAGTTAGTTTGCAAAAATACCACAGTTTCTTTGATAAAAGCTGGCTGGTTTGTTTTGCCGCGTTGAGATTGTGGGGCTAGATAAGGGGCATCTGTTTCTACCAAAATCTTATCTAATGAAGCCATCTTCACTATTTCCCTAATTTCTTCAGCTGAGGGATAAGTAACATTGCCGGCAATTGATATGTAAGCGTCTAAGTCCAAAATTTGTTTGAGGTATTGTCTAGAGCCTGAGATGCAGTGGAAAATTAATGGCTTAGTAAATTGATAATATTTTTTAATTAAAGTAATCACATCTTTGTAGGCACATTTTTTATCATGATAGCAATTATTAACATCTCTTACATGCAATACTAATGGCAATTTTAATTGATTGGCTAGCTGAATATGTTTAACAAATAATTTTTTTTGTAGGCTTATGGTTGATCCAAGATTTTTTTGTTTGTTTTTTTTGAGATGAAAATAATCTAAGCCTGTTTCACCCACAGCAACGATTTGTTTATTTAATTTGGCTATCTCTTTAAGTTTAACCAACTCTTTTAAAAACTTTTCGGGCAAGTAGTCACTCTCTTCTGGGTTTGAGTTTTCTAGACTTGAGATTTCTGGGTTTGAATTAAGCGTGATTTCTTCAGGGTGAATCGCAATGGTGGCAAAAATATTTGTGTTTTTGCGAGCAATCTTAGCAGCAATTTGGCTGGAAGTAAGGCTTGTCCCAGGAATAATTAGCCCTTTTACTCCGCTTTTTTGTGCTTGTTTCCAGAAATGTGACCAATTTTTCTTAGTTGAGGCGTTATATTCCCTCAAACCTTTACCTGAATAGAGAGGTTCTAAATTTAAATGGCAGTGACTGTCAATAATTTTTAACATAATTGTTTTTATTAGGTCTGTTGTTAGCTTGATTAGGTCTATTGTTAGCTTAGTCGAGGAAAAAGTGGTTTCATTGAACTAATTTTTCCAGCAAAATTGTCCAAAATAGAATCAGCCGTTTGTGGCATAAATGGTTTTAGTTGAGTTACAACTGAGAGAATTTTTTCAATTGCTTGTTCTAAAACCTGTTGTTTTTCTCCGCCGTTTTTTTTCCATGGTTTTTCTTGACTAAGATATTTGTCTATTTGTCTAATTTGATCGATGATATGGTCTAAAGCTGCTGAAATCTGATAGTGGTTCATTAGCTGCTGATAAGACTGACTTATTTTAGTCTTTGGAGGTTGATAATCTAGATCAATATTGTCTGCCATCTTAGCTACTCGAGAACAGAGATTCCCCAAGCCATTGGCTAAATCAGCAGTATATTTTTCATCAAAACGAGACCAAGTAACATCCATATCTTTATCAAATAATCCAAGCGAAACTAAAAGATAACGAGTGGCTTCAGTTTGATAGCGCTTAACCATCTCTTCAGGGTGAATGACATTTCCTAGTGACTTGCTCATTTTTTGGTTATTAACACTAATAAAACCATTAATCAAAATTTTTTTTGAAGTGGGTAATCCAGCTGACATTAGCATTGCTTGCCACATAGCAGCCTGTTGTCTCAGATTATCTTTGCCAGCTACTTGTACTCCTGGCCAAAACAAATCAAAATTTTTCTGATCCTCAGGCCAGCCTAAAGTGGAAATATAATTAATGAGAGCATCAAACCAGACATACATCACCTGCTTAGGATCGTTTGGGACTTCAATTCCCCAAGGCATTTTACTTTTAATCCGTGAGATGCTGAAATCTTTTAAGCCATTTTTTACAAAAGAAGTAATTTCTTTAAATTTTGACGAAGGCTGAACAAATTCAGGATTATTTTTATACAAATTTAACAGTTTATCCTGATATTTTGAAAAGCGGAAAAAGTAATTTTCTTCCTCTCTATTTTCTAGTTTTTGATTGGGGTGAAGTGGACATTTGCTGTTTTCAAGTTCGCTGTCAGTTTTTTCCATTTCACAACCGACACAGTATTTGACTTGATATTTGGCTTTGTAAATATCACCATTTTGCAAAGCTAGGTTCCAAAAATGCTGAGCAGCAGATTTGTGTGCAGGATTAGTAGTTCTAATAAAATTAGTAAAATTAATTCCTAGAAGTTTTTTTAGATCTTTAAATTTTGCAGCATACTGATCACAGTATTTTTGAGGATCTAAATTAGCAGCTACTGCTTCTTGATAAATTTTTTGTCCATGTTCGTCTGTGCCAGTGTTAAAAACTACATTTTTTCCGACCATTTGTTGGTAGCGGGCAATAATATCTGCTCCAATGATTTCTAAAGCAAAACCAATATGCGGCTCTGCATTTACATAAGGTAGGGTGGTGGTGATATAAAAATTTTGTTCTGACATAACCTTGTTATTATAAGCATGACATAACCTTATTATTATATCAGGAGGAAGGAGAGGTTAAAGCTAGAATAATTTCAAGGACAATAAAAGGGAGTAAACTAAAAATTATTAATTGTTGAGTAAAAATTACTTTTTGCAACTTTAAAAAAACAATCCAGACAAGTAAAAGAGTAATTACTAAACCCCTTCTTGAATTAAGCATTAAAAAACTAATTGAAAACCAGGAAGCAAAAAAGAGAATTAATAAAAATGGTAAATATGTATTTGGAAGTAAAAAGTTTTTAATTTGACTAGGGTTGACATGAGTTACTAAATAATAGAGAAGGCCATTGAAAACAATCGCCAAAAAAAGACAGGGAAGATGATTGAAATAATATTGAAGCAAAGAGAATAAGTTGAAACTAGACTTTTTCTTTTTATTTTGTTTTAGTCTTGATTTAGCTTTTTTCATAAGAGCAGGATTGATTTTTTTGGCAAATCTAATCGGTGGATAATAAGTATTTGTTAAAAAAGTTTAAATCGCGCTCTATGGCTTGGTTCCAATTTTGATCTGGCTGCAAATTGTGATTAGCACCAGAGTAACGATAGAAATTGATTACAATTTGTTCTAGTTTGGCACTTTGATTATTGTCATGAGAGCCAGAGCTACTTGTTGCGCTTAAATTAGCAGCAGCGCTAGCCCTTTTTTCTTTAAGAACTTTTTGCCTTTTTTGATTCTCTAGGTCAATTTTACCTACAAATTCATCTGACCAAGCAATCAGTGTAGCTTCGTCACTAGTGCCATGATGAAGTTGTAGCGGTGCTGTTAATTTATCTAAATGCTGAGTAAGACTGAAGTCAAAAACGTCATATTTTTCTTCAAATAACGCCACCCATTTTCGAGTCGCTTTTCCTTCATCCTCATTTTCATCACTAAAAAATAAAATTGAATAAGGAAAAGGTGCTACCACTGGTGCCCAAAGAGTAGTGGGGATTGGCTGCGAACTTGCTTCAAGAGCTGTTAGCGCAATTTGTCCGCCATTACTATGTGCCCAGATTCCAAGCTGATTGCTGTTAAGTTTAATTGCTAATTCAGATTCCAGCTCAGTTTGAACTTCAATTTTTTTAAATTGTTGAATTGACTTAATTAACTCAAGAATATTAATTGGCTTAACAAAGCGCGATTCCCAACTGCCTTCAGGTTTTGAATCACTTTGGCCATATCCAAAAAAATCAGGTGCTAGAGTCACATAACCGTTTTCTGCAAAAATTTTTGCTGCATTTTTAGTGCCTACTCCCGGCTGATAAATATTCTGGGGCACCCAGCCTCTAATAAGAATAATGGCAGGAAAGGGTCCACCCCTTTGTTCTTTAGGGATATTAACTGCGCCGCTCATTGTTTTTCCAAGAGTAGTGTAATGAAAAAGATAGGAATCAAACTCAGGAGAAGTTGAGGTTAGCTTGGTAACAATTATTTTTGATGATTTTAAAGAATATTGGCTTAGATTGGGAATTGAATATTTTAAAAGAGGAAATTGTTCGTTTTTCTCAATTTTATTTACAAAAGGACTATGTAAGGATTTATTAAAAACTAAGGATTTATTAAAAAGTGGAATGTTCTTAACTTTGTTCAAAATTAAATTGATTTGTTTAGGATTGTTTATTACTAATAAAGTTGTAGCTGTAAAAACAACTAATAAAAACAATACTAAGATAATTTTTACTCCTATTTTTTTTTGCACTATGCAATATTTTACTTGATGAGCTTAAGCGCTTACAATATTCTATTTGATGAACTTAATCGCTTATATTATAGAGATTTTAGCTTGCTTGAGATAGGGATATTTACCAAGAAAAGTTGGTTTAGATTGTGCAAAGCTTCTAAAATAAATGGTTGATTTAGGTCTACTTGGTTTGTTGATTTAGCTCTACTTGGCTTAAGCAGCGATTTGCAATTATAATACAGATCATGATGACTAAAAAAAGAACGCTCGTCGCGGAGACACTAACCAAAGTAGGTCAGGAAGTAACTGTTAAGGGATGGGTGAATACTAAGAGAGATCACGGGAAAATCACCTTCATTGATTTAAGAGATAGAACTGGAGTAGTTCAAGTAGTCGGAGTCAATAAACTAGCAGATTTGAGCGTTGAATCTGTAGTTGAAGTAAGTGGGCTAGTGAAGAAAAGACAGGATGGTTATGTTAATCCTGATTTAAAAACAGGAGAAATTGAAATAGAGGCATCTGATTATGTTATTCAAAATCGCTGCCACGAACTTCCTATCACTATAGATACTGATGGCAAGGAGATTAATGAGGTGTCCAGGTTGAGATATCGCTATTTAGATTTGCGCCGTCCTCGTTTACAAAAAATACTCAGACTTAGGTCGAAATTTATCAATAAGCTTAGAGAAGAGTTCATTAATCAGGATTTTGTAGAAATTGAGACGCCGCTGCTTACTAAATCAACTAAAGAGGGAGCGAGAGATTTTATTGTTCCTTCAAGATTTCAACCAGGAAAATTTTATGCTCTACCGCAAAGTCCTCAACAGTATAAACAATTGTTAATGACTGCTGGTTTTGAAAAATATTTTCAAGTTGCACGTTGCATTCGTGATGAAGACCTGCGAGCTGATCGCGGTTTTGAATTTACTCAATTTGATTTAGAAATGAGTTTTGCTAGTCAAGAAGAAATAATGCAAACAGTTGAAAAAGCAGTGATTAGTTCAGTTCAGGCAGTAGATGGCAAATTAAAAGAAACATCTTTCCCTGTTTTTACTTATGATCAAGCAATGGAAGAATTTGGCGAAGATAAATTTGATCTCCGAAGCGAAAAGGAAAAGGCTGAAAATGTGCTGGCTTTTGCTTGGGTAGTTGATTTTCCTTTTTTCAAAAAGGTTAATAAAAAAGATGCGGCAGAAGTGAGAGATAGTAAGAGTGGTTGGACTTTTACTCACAACCCATTCAGTATGCCTAAACAGCAATTTCTCAAGGATCATTTAGCTCAAGAAAGTGTTGATCAGATTATGACCACACAATATGACTTAGTTTGCAATGGTCATGAAGTTGGTGGTGGTAGTTTACGTGCTCACCAACCCGACATTTTAAAGTCAACTTTCAAGATTATGGGTTACTCTGATCAACAAATAGAGGAAAGTGTTGGTCATATGCTAGAAGCATTTAAACTAGGCACTCCACCTCATGGTGGGATTGCTCTTGGTTTGGACAGATTAGTAATGTTGCTGAATAATGAGGATTCATTAAAAGAAACAGTTGCTTTCCCTATGACTTCAACTGGTAGAACCGCAGTTATGGATGCTCCTGCAAAAGTTGAGCAGGAACAATTGGCTGAGGTTGGTTTGCAAATCAAGAAACAACAGAGTTCTGTTCACAATCAAATTATCGAAAAGCTGAGAGATCAGGGCGCTGATTTCAAATATATGAGTCATCAAGATGTCTTTACTAGCAAAGAGGCAGCTAAAGTTAGAGGAACTGATCTTAAGCAATCAGCAAAAGCACTTGTTTTACAAGCAGATAAAGAATTCATACTTTTAGTTTTACCTGGAGATCAACGAGCTGATTTAGAAAAAATGGCACAAATGGTTGGCGCTAAAAGGCTGGCTATGGCTTCAAAAGATAGTGTTAAAAGCAAGGTTGGATTGGAAGTTGGATCGATTCCACCACTTGGTTCGATCATGGATTTAAAAACATATTTAGATAAATCGCTTGAGTCTGAGACAGAAATTGCGTTTAATGTGGGGCGGCATGACCGTTCAGTAACCATGAGTGTTTTAGATTTTATTAGATTGGAAAAACCAACAATTTTGGACTTTAGTTCATAACCTGCCGTGAATCAAACCAGTATTAGACTAGATCAGTATTGCTCAGCATTATTTTTTATGGTGTTATTCATGCTTAGTGGAGCTATCTCTTCTTCTCCACAAGCTGCTACTGTTTCCAAGAATCGATTTAGCGAGCTTAAATTACTAAAAGTTAACCCCATGCCTGTTTTAGCTGAAAGAAAGGATAATTTTGTAACTCCAGCCACGCTTTCAGCACAATTAAGAGCTAATGCGAGTATTGTTCTTGATCTGAATTCAGGTGCTATTTTATTTGATAAAAACAAAGATCAACAAAAATATCCAGCTTCAACCACCAAACTAATGACAGTATTAGTAGCCATGGATTATTATGACCTCAATCAAGTTGTGACAGTTGGGCCAGCCTTAATGAATCAAGGCCAAGTAATTGGTTTACAAATTGGAGAAAAAATTACTGTCAAAGATTTAATAGCTGCTGTTCTAATTAATTCCGGAAATGATGCTGCCTATACACTTGCTGATAATTATGCGGGTGGGTTTGATAATTTCATTAAAGCCATGAATGAGAAAGCAGCTGTTTTACATTTAGAATCAACTCATTTTGTTAATCCGGCTGGCCTTGATCAGGTTGGACAAGTGACAACAGCCAGGGACTTAGTTCTTCTAGCTAAAGAATGCCTAGCTGTTCCAATAATTCGTGAACTAGTAAACACTAAACAGATGCAGATTACTGATTTAACTGGTAAAAAGGCTTATACTCTAATAAATACAAATGAATTATTAGGAACAAGGTTACATGTTCATGGTATTAAAACAGGAACAACTGAGTTGGCAAGGCAGGTTTTGGTGACCTTGTGGACTAAGGAAGGACATAAAGTTTTAATCGTAGTTATGGACTCGGATGATCGTTATACAGATACAAATTTGATTGTAGATTGGCTTGAAAATCAAGTCGAATGGGTAAATATAGATTAAACCCAGATAATTTTAAATTTTTTGATAAAATCAACTAGAACCAGGTACATTATGCCAATTGACCTACCAATAAATAATCCAAAATCCAGACCCAGTCCAGAAGGACCGAGTTTATTTGATGTCACTAATGTTGGAAGGCAGGTTTTAAAGTTCTCTTTGATTTTTTTGGTAAGTTATATGGTTTTGAAAATGCTAATCTCTGCTTTTGTTTCTTATTGGAAAGCAACTCATCCTGAGCCACCACCACCACCGACTGTTGGCTTTGGTTTAATTCCTAAGATTGATTTTCCCAAAGAAGAAATAAAGATTGTGCCAGAAGAATATCAATTAGAAACACCAAATGGTAGAACTCCTGACTTTGGTGATCGAGCGAAAGTTTTTTTGATGCCGTTGTCTAAGTCAAGTCTTTTGGCTGATGAAACAGTTAGAAAAATTGCAGATCGCTATAATTTTACTTCTAAGCCAAAAGCACTGGACTCAAGCCACTTCCGTTGGGTTAAGAGTCAGCCAATTGAAACTACTTTTGAGATAAATCTAAAAAATAATAACTTTGATTTGACCACTGATTATTTAACTAGACCCGAATTGCTAACTAGAGAAGCATTGCCTGATGATTACGAAGCAGTGAGCAGAGTAAAATCATTTTTATCAAAAGCTGATTTGCTTCCGGATGATGTTGCTACCAATTCAGGGAAAATTACATATTTGAAAGCTTTAAGTGGAGAAACAGTAAAAGCAGTTTCTCTTTCAGATTCTGATTTTGTGCAGGTAGATCTGGATCGCTACCCAATTGATGGAATGTATGAAATGTACACCCCCAATGGAGAAGAGGGGGTTGTTTCAGCTGTGGTTACAGGAATTTTAGAACATGAAGAATCTATTGTAGAAATTCATTATCATTATCAGAATGTAGATTATACGCAGGTGGAAACATATCCGCTTATGCCAACAACCTTGGCTTGGGAAAAATTAAAAGCAGGTGAGGGTTACATTGCCTCTTCTAAAGATAAAGAGGCAGTAGTTCGCGATATAATTTTGGCTTATTTTGACGCATTTGAAGAGCAGTCATATCTACAGCCGATTTATGTATTTAAAGGAGATGATGATTTCATTGGCTATGTCCCTGCGATTAGAGATGAGTATTTTAAAAAAGAATAATTTTTTATTGTTAATTTGAATCACAGAAATTTATTTGATGGCAAAACAAAAAAAAGAAAAATTGATTGGTCAAGTTAGAACGAGAATCGCGCCTTCACCAACAGGCTATCCTCATGTAGGAACAGCTTTTCAAGCTTTGTTTGATTGGGTTTATGCACGTCGCTATGATGGTCAATATATTTTGCGAATTGAGGATACTGATCAAAAAAGATTAGTTGTTGATGCGGAAGAAGTTTTGTATCAAGCTTTTTCTTGGTTAGATTTACTCCCAGATGAAGGTCCTAAAGTTGGTGGACAATATGGTCCCTATCGTCAGTCTGAACGTCTAGAACTTTATCAACAATATGCTCAGCAACTGGTTGAACAGGGAGATGCCTATTATTGTTTTTGTAGTGCAGAAAGATTGACTCAAATTAGAGAAACTCAAAGAAAAACAGGTCAGCCACCAATGTATGATCGACATTGTCGTAATTTAAGTCTCAAAGAGGCTAAAGCTAGAATTGAAGCAGGAAAAAAAGTAGTAGTTCGTTTAAAAGTACCGGATGATCAGACAATTAGGGTTTATGATGAGCTGCGTGGCGAAGTAAAGTTTGACTCAAATATTGTTGATGATCAGGTGTTATTAAAGTCAGATGGTTTTCCCACTTATCATTTAGCTGTGGTAGTTGATGATCATTTGATGGGTATTACTCATATTGTTCGGGGAGAAGAGTGGCTTTCTAGTGCTCCTAAGCATGTTTTACTTTATCAATATTTTAATTGGCCAATTCCAAAATTAATTCATACTCCCACTTTAAGGAATCCTGATAAATCAAAATTGTCTAAGAGAAAAGGTAATACTTCTCTTTGGTGGTATCGTGAACATGGCTATCTACCAACAGCATTGCTTAATTTTTTAGCATTGTTGGTATGGAAGCCTAATGAGCAAACTGAGATTTTTACTAGAAAAGAGATGGTGAAATTTTTTGAATGGCGAGAAATGAACGTGACTGGGCCAATATTTGATATAAAAAAACTCAATTGGCTTAATGGAAAGTATTTAAGAAAATTATCAAAAGAGGAATTAGAAAAGCACTTGTCTGAGTGGGCTGATTGGGTGGAAAAAAAAGGGCAAGATCAAGAAGTAGTTAACGAAGTTAAGTTATTTAAAGAATGGAAGAACTCAAAACCCAATGTGCTGCGTCAGGCAGTTTCTTTAGCTAAAGACAGAGCTCGAACCCTAAGAGAAATTCCACAAGCTATAGCTTTTTATTTTGAATCTGATCTTGAGTATGATGGTCATGATTTATTGCAAGATCATGAAGCCGTTGAAATGATAAAGGTTTTAACGGCTGTTGACCAACAATTATTGGAAATTCAAAAAAATGATAGTCAAGTTTGGGAAAAAACAATTAGACAAGCCGCTGATAAGCATGATTTGAGCCACAAGGATCTATTCATGGCTTTGCGCTCGGCTGTTACTGCTCAGAAATATACACCCCCTCTTTATGAAGTTATGACTATTCTGGGTAGGGAGGAATCTTCAAAAAGAATTCAACAAGCAATTAATTTTTTGAAAAATTAAGTATTATTAAGCTATGCCCGCCTCAAAGAAATCCAACCACTTAGACCAACTGAAAAAGAAATACAAACATCTAAAGAAGGATTTCAGTCGTCGCCATAAAAATATTGAAAAGTGGGCTAAATCCAATAATTCTGAATTGGATGAGTATCGACAGCTAGCTAAGCAAATTATGGCTGCGGTTACATTGGCAGGACAAATAGCTATGACTCAACCAGTTGAGGCTCGAGTACAACAACAGTTACAAACATTCCAACATCGAGAGAAAAAGAAACTGCTTGAAGAAATCACTAAACAAGAATATCAAGAGATCATGCAAAAAATGCTTGAATTCACTCATTTGCCACCAGGGAATTTGCCAGAAGATGAAGAATTGTATTTAGAGCAGCAGTTAACAGATATTCTAGGTTTTGACGTTACGGCTGAATTAGAGGGCCATCGTCTCAATCACACAATGGGGATTATGGGTGGAGAGCAGCACCTGCGTCGTTATCCGACTGACACGCTCAATGATCATGATGCTTATTTAGAAGCCGGTATGGCATCAAATAGAGGTGCATTTGGTTGGTTTACAGAGAATGGGCAACTCACCCCCAAGGCTATTATGAAAGAGAAATATTATTTTGCAGTTCAGACTTTATATCTACCTGATTGGAATCAAGATTATACTGAGTTAAAGCCTTGGTACAAGTTTAGAAAAATGATTGTTGTTAATCCAGCTGAAAGAATAGCTATTGTTGGTGTGGTTGGTGATGCTGGTCCCGCACTTTGGGTTAAAAAACAATTTGGTGGTTCCCCAGAAATAATAAGAGAAGGAAAAATTTGGAGCCCTAAAACTAAAGGAAAAATTTTACTATTTTTTATCGATGACCCCAATGATCAGGTCCCATTAGGAGTAATTGATTTAAACTGGGAAGAGACCGAAGGAGGTGAAAATGAAACTTAACAAGAAAAACAAATCTATTAATGCTTCACCTAATAATGAAAGTGAGATGGAGCTAGTTAATAACATTATTGCAATCAAGGCAACAGATTTGATGTTAGAGTTAATTGCTGACAACCAGGTCAAGAGCGATGACCAATCGCAATTTATTGAGAGATTTTTTGTACAAACGCAGCCTGAAGTCAAATCAGAAGTGAGAGTAGAGCAAATTAGTCTTTGGCTAGTAGGGCATGGATATGCCTCAATAGTTGCTGAGTTTGAAAAAAGACTGAACAAATATGTCGAAGCTGAGCTTAAACCATTATTAGACAAGCCGGCTGATTTAGAACAGTTTTTAGGAAAATGATTAAAGTTAATATTTTTAATGAAAATCAATATCAACTGGACGAACAAGTCCTTAAAACAAGAGTAAAAAAAATTTTAAATCAATACGAGATTGATGATGTGAGCGTTGATTTAAGCTTTGTTGATACTGTAAAAATTACACAATTAAATGAGGAAGAACTACACCGCCAAGGTCAGACTGATGTTCTCTCTTTTCCTCATTATTCAGCTAAAGATAGAAAGGATTTTCCGCTAATTGGTGGTAAATTACTAACTCTTGGAGATATTGTTATTTGCTATCAAACAGCAGAAAAAGAGTCTATTAAATTCAAAAATACCTTAACAGACCAAATATGTTTTTATGTTGAGCATGGATTGCTTCATTTGTTAGGCTATCATCATTATTAAAAATGTCTTAGAATTAATTTACAAATGTCTTGGTTTCTAAAATACCGCCCCAAAAAAATTAAGGATTTAGACCTTACTGATGTAAGAGATTCATTTTTGACAATGATGAAGTCGGGGAAAATCCCCCAAACAATGTTATTTGCTGGACCAAAAGGAACAGGCAAAACTTCAACTTCTCGAATCATAGGAGCTATGCTCAACGACCCAACTAATGAAGAAAATGTTGAGTCTTTATTTTTTGGTGATCAAACCAAACTTAAGTCATTTAAAGAGCCTAATTCTAAGTTAGCTTTTGCAAAAAGAGTTTATCAAGGCAAATCTTTTGTTGTTCAAGAAATAGATGCAGCTTCTAATAGAGGGATAGATGATATTCGTCAACTAAAGGATCGAATAGCTCTTCCCCCTCAAGAGGGCAAGATGGCAGTCTATATTTTGGATGAAGTGCATATGCTCACCAATCAAGCCTTTAATGCGCTTTTAAAGATATTAGAGGAACCACCTCAGCATGTAGTATTTATTTTAGCGACAACAGAATTACACAAGGTGCCAGCTACAATTGTTTCTCGTTGCAGTACCATCTCTTTTCGTAAAGCGACTATTGAAGAAATTTGTCAGCGATTAGAAAAGATTTTAAAAAAAGAAAAAGTAAATTATGAAACTGAAGCTCTAGAGCAAATAGCACAGCGGGCTGATGGCAGTTTTCGCGATGCAGTCAAATTGGTTGAGCTAGCTTCTCAGGCTGATGGAGTGACTATTAGTCAATTGCAAGCAGTAATTGGCGGGTCAGCCGAAGCAAGAGTTAAAGCCCTGGTGAAAGCGGTTTTGGCTAAAGATGAAGGTAAGGTAGTAGGAATTTTTAATGACTTAAGGCAGGAAAATTTTAATGAAGATTATTTTTATCAAACTTTTTTCTCTTTGCTTCATCAAAGTCTATTACGTGCTTTTAGCATAGAAAAAGGAGAGCCCTTTGTTAATCAGGCAGTAGCTCATTTTTTACTAAAGGAACTTTTGAAAATTGATTTATCTATTGTTAGCCCTATTCCATTTTTACCAATGGAATTAGTTTTAATTGAGATAATTCAAAGAGCTCGGACTAATAGCGGCTCTGGTTCTGATAGCGGCTCTGGTTCTGACAAAAAAAATATTAAGAAATCTATTGATAAGAAAAACAAAACAAGTAAAAAAAAAGCAAAAAAGAAAGCTAAGAATGAAGAATTGAAAGTTATTGATAAAAAAGTCATTGATTTAATCAAAAATACATCGTCAAAGGAGGAGGGTAAGGAGGAAGGTAAGGAGGAAAATGAAAAAGTTGAAGTGTTGGAAGATAATAAAAGCTTAGGAACGAAAGATCCTGCTGGAGGATTTTCCTTGAGCCAAAAAATATGTGATGAGTGGGCAAAATTATTGCAGATAGTAGCAGCAGAAAATTCGACCTTAGCGGCCTTACTCAGATCAGGAAAACCAAAATCAGGCCTTAACGGAACAGCTGAAGTTGAAGTCTATTATAGTTTTCATCTAGAGCAGCTTCGGCAGCCTAAATATAAAAAATTAATTGAAGAATGCGGTAGTCGTTTATTAGGCAATCATATTAATTTTGAATTTGTTCTAACTGATCCGCCAGCAAAAGCTGAACTAATTGAAGTGCCGGCTAAAACTAAAAAGCTAGAAACTCTAGCTGAAGAAGCATTAATGTAATATACTATTAAACCAAATAAAAATTATATACAAGGACTCAAAATGGCAAACCCTTTAAAAGCACTTGGCAATCTTAACCAACTTCGTAAACAAGCTAAGCAGATGCAAAAAGAGCTAAAAAAAGAAGAAATTAGAGTTGAGGAAGGTGATGTTGTCGTAGTAATCTCAGGTGATCAAGAAATTAAGCACTTTTCAGTTCAGGGAATTTCAAGTGATGACGCAGTTAAGGTTTTGAACAAAGCTATTAAAAAATCACAACAGGCCGCTGCCAAAAAACTTCAGTCTATTTCTGGAGGATTAGGTGGTTTAATGGGATAAAATTTTATATTTGTGAAACTTTTATTTGCCACTACTAATCAAGGCAAGCTTATTGAGGCGCAAAAAATCCTTACATATCATACAATTGTTACGTTAGGGCAAATTAGAACACGAACCAATTCTGATTTAGAGCAGGAAGATGTAGTTGAGACAGGTTCAACTTTCAAGGAAAATTCATTTATTAAAGCTGAGCACTTTGCTGATTTAGCAAAGATGACTACATTTGCTGATGATTCTGGTTTAGAAGTGACAGCTTTGAGTAATCAGCCTGGGGTGGATTCACATCGCTGGGTTGAGGGAAGCGATCATTATCGTAATCTCGCTCTCCTAAAAAGAGTTGTTAATAAAAATGATCGCTCTGCTAGATTTGTTACGATTGTTTGTCTTTATCATCCAGCAACAAACCAAGCCGCTTTTTTTAGAGGAGAAATTCAAGGGAAAATAGCAAAAAAAGAAAAAGGGGAAGGTGGTTTTGGCTATGATTCCATATTTATCCCCAATGGCTATGATCGAACTTTTGGTGAATTAGGAGTCGATGTCAAAAATAAACTTAGTCACCGCTTTATAGCTTTAAAAAAACTTAATAAATTTTTAGGCTAAAGTTGGATGAATTATGGCTAAAAGGTATTGTCTAAGTACCAATTTTGGCTAAAAGGGGTTAGCCATAAACTCAAGCCCATGATATAAATATAGTTAATATTAGTGAACAGGTTTTTGCTAAAATTAAAACCAAAACAGATCAATTAGTTGAAAATTTATAGCTTATGCATTCTGCCCCTATTGCTTATTTTTGTGCTGAGTATGGATTAGATGAGAAAATACCAATTTATGCTGGTGGTTTGGGGGTTTTGGCTGGCGATACAATCAAAGCGGCAGCAGAAACGAATTTACCTTTTGTTGGAATAGGCTTGCTTTATCGAGGCAAGAAAGCACAGCAAAAAATTACCCCTAAAGGACATCAAGTTGAAGAAGACATAAATTTTGATCCAACTGAAGTAGGCTTAGAACATGTATATCATCAGGGACAACCGTTATTCATCAAAATGTATCTTAAGGATCGTTACGTCTGGGTGAGAGTTTGGAAAAAACAACTAACTACTCAAGTAATACTATATCTACTTGATACGGATACAGAACAAAACGAAAAAAGAGATCGCGATATTAATGATGCTCTTTATTTTGGAGACAAGGAGAAACAACTCCAACAACAATTTATTCTTGGGATTGGTGGAGCTAAATTGATTGCTAAATTAAGACTTAAGCCAAGAGTTTATCATTTGAATGAGGGTAGGCCTGGTTTTATGATTTGGCAGTTACTTCGCCAGGTAATACAGCAGCAGGATTTAGATTATTATCAAGCTGTTCACCAGGTAAAAAATAAGCTTGTTTATACCAATCACACCTTAGTTCCAGCTGGAAATATTATCCTTAATCTTGATGAAGTAATTGGATATGCTCGTTTCTATGCTAAGGATTTAAAAATCAGTGTTGATGAGTTGTTGGCACCTGGATTATCTAGGCACCGCCAGGGTTTTTCTATGACAGATTATGCAATGAAAATGTCTCACACTCAGAGCGGAGTTAGTGAGCTACACACTTCTTTATCAAGGAAAATTTGGCCGGATTATGATTGGCAAAATGTTACCAATGGTATCCATTTGAAAACATGGCAAGATCAGAGATTTAGAAAAAAGGATATTTCTGATGAAGAGATTTGGCAGATTCATCTAGATAACAAACAGAAATTACAAAAATTTGTTAAAGCCAGAACAGGATTTGAATTTGACGAAAAGCGATTAGTTATAGGCTGGGCGAGGCGCTTGGCCGGATATAAGCGCTTGGATGCAGTTTTTAGTAATATTACCCGATTGGCTGACATTGCCAAGAGAAAAGGACAAGAAATTCAGCTATTAGTAGCAGGCAAAGCCCATCAAGAAGATGAGGCGGGGAAAGAGATGTTGCATCAAGTTCTTAAATATATGTCTGATCAAATGGCTGGCTATGCTTTGTTTGTTCCTGATTATAATCTTGAGGTGGCTCGTTATTTAGTTAAGGGGTGTGATGTTTGGCTCAATATTCCCGAAAAGGGCAAGGAAGCTTGTGGCACCTCTGGGATGAAGGCTATTAGTAATGGAGTTTTATTGTGCACGACTAGCGATGGTTGGGCTAATGAGGTTGATTTAACTGAGATGGGTTGGGTTTTGCCTTCAGAGAATGTTGGAAATCAGTTTTACCAAACTTTGTCAGAAAAAATTCAGCCTTTGTTTTATAATCAAGATTCTGGAAAAGTTAATCACAAATGGGTGGAAAAAATGAAGAAATCGATGACTTTAGCTGAGAATTTTAGTGCTAAACGAATGTTGCAAGAATATCAAGAAAAGTTGTATTAATTCCGATTTATACCCTGTGAGCTTGCTTGAGGGAAATAAATCAGAAATGAGTTCATAACTTATCTAATACAAATTTGCGAATTTATTAAAATTTTACGGTCTAATACTCAGAGGCTTGTCTTGGGAATATTGAGTGCAGAACTTGCCCTGGGGGTTAATCCCTTTATTTTGGATATATATGAAAACTTCACTATCTCGAGTAGAGAAAATTTTGCGCCAAATTATTTTAAAAGATTTGGCTAATAAGGGTCGGCGGGGTTGGGATAAACCTCATACCGAGGCAGTGGTTTATTGGATAAAGTATTTACTCGAGGAAATAGATCAAGAATTTGATCATTTGGTAATGGTTACTGCTGCTTATGCTCATGACTGGGGCTATATGGGTTTATTTGAAGGAATTGATAGTAGTGACTATAGGGAAATTATAAAGCGAAAAAAAATGCACATGAAATTGGGTGCAGATAAAATTGAGCAGTTAATTTACAGGAGACTGAGTAGATTTTTTACAGAAAAGCAGACCTTAAGAACAGTATATCTGGTTGAATGGCATGATGCTTTTGACAAAATTAAAGATGAAGACCAGGTGCTTTTGCTAGAAGCTGATACTTTGGGAGCAATGGATATGTCAAGACTGCCAGGAGGCATGAGCTATGAGAGTAATCAGAAATATGTGCGCGATGTTAGAGAAAAAAGATTTCCTTTGTTTAGGCATAAGGTGGCTAAAGAAATGGGAGAAAAACTGTTACAAGAGAGGATAGATTTTTATGAAAATAAATTTAAGTCTGACGATATTAAACCCGAATAGACAGTGGAATTTTTGTGGTTATAATTAAATAAATTAGTAAATAATTCAAGGAAATTTATGGGAAAAACAGGCAACAAAATTATCAAAGTTGATAAAGAGAAATTAATTAAAAAATTAAATAAGGCTTTAGCTGATGAATGGTTGGCTTATTATCAATATTGGATCGGTTCTAAGGTGGTCAAAGGGGTCAAAAAAGAGGCGGTGATTGCAGAATTAGTAGAGCATGCGACTGATGAGTTAAGACATGCTAATCTGCTGGTAGAGAGAATCATGCAGCTCGGAGGAGATCCAATTATTGATCCTACAAATTGGTATGAATTAACCAACTGTGGCTACGAAGTTCCTGCTGATTATGCTTCGATGCCAATTGTCAAACAAAATATTAAGGGTGAGCGTTGTGCAATCGAGGCTTATCAAGAGTTGTACGAAATGGTTAAGGGTAAAGATCTAGTTACTGAAGAAATTGTTAAGGAGATTTTGCGTGATGAAGTGGAGCACGAAGATGACCTAGAGGCCCTGCAGGAAGATTTAGAGGAATTAAAGTAACTCTGATTGACAGTTGTATCTAGGGAGAATGGTCGGTAGAACTAGCCTCACTTCGTTCAGCTGGGTTCTCTTCCAGCTATACAATCAAAATACTAAAAAAAGAGCCTATGATGAATTTTTTTAGTATTGTAACTCTAGTGACGCGTGATTTGAACCGCTTTTAGCTCATTTTGAGCAATTTAGGCTGATTTACAAGTATTCAGAACAGAAGGGATAAACCAACTACACCTCTTTAGAGTATGGGGCAGAGTGCTGCAATTAGTCTTGATAATCGTCTAATAATCGTCTAATATTGGTCTATATGTTTACTCCAAAATATATAATCACAGAGCAGCTTCTCGCCAATATCAAACGTATATCAATATTAATTGGAGAATTAAATAATCGTCGTTTCCCCAAAGTTATCCTTCTAGAGATGGAGAAGACTGCTAGAGAAGTCTCAACTTACGCATCCACGAGCATAGAAGGTAATCCGCTGCCTCTTACTGAGGTTAAGAAAGTACTAAAATCAAAGCCTCTTAATGCTCGTGATAGTGAGCGTGAAGTACTCAACTACAATCAGGCATTAACAGATCTTGAGGCTCAACTAAAAAGTAAATCTTTCAAACTGACTATCTCTGTCATTTTGACAATTCATAAACAGGTGGTTACAGGATTATTGCCAAAATTTGAAACTGGTAAATTTAGACAAAAACCTGTAGTAATAAATAATCCTCGAAGTGGAAAAGTGGTCTACCTCCCTCCTGATATAGAGGCTGTGGCAAAGTTGATGGATGACTTAGTTACATATGTAAATGATTTTCAGTCCGCTGTAGACTCTCTTATTCTAGCTGGTATTTTCCACAAGCAAATGGTTATTATTCACCCTTTTATGGATGGTAATGGTAGAACGACTAGACTCATAACCAAAGCACTACTAGCTAAGATGGGACTTAACACCTTCAATTTGTTTAGCTTTGAAAACTACTACAACAAAAACGTAACTAAATATTTTGAAGTAGTGGGTGAGTTTGGCGATTACAACGAATTAGTGGCAAACATTGATTTTACTCCCTGGCTTGAATACTTTAGTGGTGGAATTATAGATGAGCTTCTAAGAGTAAAAAAATTATTACCCAAGAGTGGTAATTCTCCAGAAACTAAACTAGAGTCTTACCACATATCAATTTTAACTTTCATTCGCGAAAATGGTTTTATTCGGGATAGAGATTACACTAAATTAACCTCTCGTGCGAAAGCTACTCGCGCCCTTGATTTTCAAAAGCTTCTTAATTTAGGAATGATAACTCGCAAAGGTAAAGGGAGATCAACCTATTATCAGCTCAAAGAAAATTAGGCTTAACTTAAATTAAGCCTAGAGTTAGATTATTATCTCTCGGTTCAATGTTTACATTAGGGTTCAAAAAATAACTCAAGAGATTTCTATGTGACCCCACATTGTTTTATTTCGAACACTTTGGTTAAGGATTGTGTTGAAGTGGCAAGGGAATTGATAAAGGTTTTTGGTGAGCCTGAATTAGCCTTTTGTTACTAAATATGCTCCTGTAAAAGCAATTGCCCCGCCAACTATATATTGAGGGGCAAGATTTTCACCCAATAAAAACATTGACCAAAAGAATGTAAAAATGGGTTGAAGATAGAAAACCATCGATGTGGTTATCGGAGAAGCTTTTTTTATAGCGTATTGATATAAAAGAAAATAACCTGCTGTCCCCAACAGACCAACATATAAAATGCTAACAATACTAGCAACAGAGAGATTTCCAACTGAAGTAGAAATATTGGGAACTGTCAGCATTGCAATTGATCCCTGTATAAAAATTGTTGTCACTATAAAAGAAGTTGTAATAAACAAAGGAGAAGATATTTTTTGCAAAGGTTTGGAAAGCACAGTATAAAAAGAATAAGATAATACTGCAATCAAAACCAATAAATTTCCAAATAAGCTATTTTCTCCGCTAGATGATCTAGTGATAATAGGTGCCAATATAATAAATAAAACAGCCAAAAATCCTATTACTATTCCTACAATCTTTTTCTTGGCCAAAGGTTGTTTATACAAAAACCTTAAAATTAAGGCCACAATTATAGGAACACCTGCATACATTATCTGAGCCACAGTGGCATTAGATCTTTTAATTCCCAGTGCAAAAAAAGTAACATTTGAAACAGCCAGAAGGGAAACTAGCAGTGTTTTTTTAAGAGCCTCTTTGCTTATTTTTTCTTTTTTATATAAGAAAAGAGGAATTATTAACAAGCCCGCAATAATAAACCGCAAAGCTATAAAAAGAGGAGTGCTTAATTCATTAAGAGCAAGTTTTGTAAAAGGTGAGATTCCCCCTCCTAAAAAAGCAATCAAAATCACAAGAAGAATAGAGGCGTATTGACTCATAGTGAATTAAGAATTATTACTTAATTATTATACCAGTTGGTATTTAAGCTTTGTGATAGAAAAATTTTAAAACAAAATAGATAATATAGGTTGATATATCAATCTTGTGACCCCACGGGGACTTGAACCCCGGTCTTTGCCGTGAGAGGGCAACGTCCTAGACCACTAGACTATGGGGCCAGTGGTTTTTTTAAATCTTTTTTCAATATTGCTGGCTAATTATATCGGGAAATTAAAGGCTGGACAACCAGATTCAGCGCCAGGTTCTACGGTTCAACACCAGGTTTAGCATGTTTTTCATTTATTTGTCAGCAAAGAAAAATAAAATTTAACCTAGATTATGTTTAACAAAAATATTCTTGGCTTTATTTTAATTGTATTTTTAGTGTTTATATTTTTAGTCATTAACAAGAACTATGTGAATAAATTTAATTTTTATGTAGTGGGCAGTGGTTCAATGCAACCGGCATTAAGTACTGGCAGTTTGATAATGACAAGAAAAATGGATAGTTATTACCCTGGAGATACTATTAGCTTCAGCTTATTAAGTTCGCGCAGTAAATTTTTTTCAAAAAACAAAAAATATATTTTGACTCATCGTATTGTTCAAGCTAGAAATTTAAATTCAAACCCGTTGTATTTGACCAAAGGCGATGCTAATCAAGTAGCTGATCAAAATTGGATTAAACAAGCGCAGATTATTGGCAAAGTGATTTTAGCAATTCCTTTAATTGGCTTTGCGTTAATATATCTGCATTCTCCAATTGGTTTATTTATTTTTTTAGTTCTTTTTTTGACCAACTTTTTAATATTTGTTTATAAGCTGGCGATTTTATTTAATGACTAGACTCTCATTTATATTTATTTTATTGTTTTTTTTGTTTTCTATAGCTAAAACACTAGGTTTTTTTACAGATTTGGAAAGTCAGTTGATTAGCCTTCAATATCACAGCGAACCAGCATTTGATCTGATTGTTGAAAGGCAAGGAGATGAGCAAATAATTGTTCAGGAACAAGTGGTAAATGGTGGTTTTGAAAATGGGTTGGAGGGTTGGGATTGGATAGGGCAAGCTGAAGTGCAAAATACAAATCAAGAGCTAGAGGCAGTCAAAGGGGAAAAGTATCTGAGGCTAGGAAGCTCTGAAAAAAACAACCAGCTGGAAAAAAATTGTATTAGTCAATCAATAACTATAGATGAAAGTAAATGGTTACAGCTGCATTTTTATTATTTGATTAATTCCACAGAGGATTTAACCGTTTTTGATAATCCTAGTTTGGTGGTTTTAGTTAATGATCAAGTAGTTTTTCTTTCTAAGAAAAGCGAAGAGGGGTTGGAGTGGCAAGATGCATGGTTGAGCCTTGAAGATTGGTTGGATCAAGAGGTTGAGTTGAAAATTTGTACGGGCAATAATGGCGATAATCTTAATCCAACTTGGGCTTTCTTAGATGGGATTACTACTTCTGATATAAGTTTTAAGGGTGATCCTCAGATCAAGATGGTTTCTAGGCAAGAGAATACTGAACTTGGATATCAGTTTGAGCAAGACGGGCAGGAAATTACCACTTATCAGCAAAATGAATTGTTACTTCTCACAAATAACTCAACGATTCAAAATTTAAAATTAATTGCAAGAAAAGATGGACTAATAAAGGAAGAGAGGGAAATTGAGTTAGTTAAAGACGAAGTGCCTCCAACCAGGATTGATGATTTAGCTGTTTTTCACGAAGCAGAAGGTGTTTTTTCAGCATATTTTTCTACTAACCAAGATTTTCTAGACCTAACAAGTTATGAGTTTAGATTTAGTGTCAATGACTTTACTGAAGCTGAGTGGAGGGATTTATCTCAAGCTAAGATTAAATATTTTGATTTAGATCAACCCTATTTTTTTGAAAATTATTGGCTGCCTTTGGAAATTGAGAACATAGGCTGTTGCCCTTATTTTGCAGTAAAACAAACAGATGTCGCTGGCAACGAATCACTTTTATCAAACGTAGTTCAAGCTGAAGAATTTAGTAATAACATTGAGCAGACTATTTTTATCAACGAGATCATGTTTAATCCTGAAGGAAATGATTATGGCAACTGGCAGGAAAGCGAGTGGATAGAGCTTTTTAATGATTCTGATCAAGCTATCGATCTAACTAATTGGATGCTTGAAGACGAAGTAAATCATTCAATTGAAATCA
>JAYEJP010000005.1:0-6131 GCA_034660615.1 Patescibacteria group bacterium | reverse complement strand
CTAGGCTACCAACACTAAACAGACACTAAACAGACACCCTACCGCACCAAACAGTCGCACCAAACCTCACTAAACAGCAGCATATTTACTGATTGAAAAAATTAAATTATCATGGGGTAGTATGCCCATAATCAACACTCAATCAAACCACAACAAACAAGGTCAAATTGGAATAATAATTATTCTAGTCATGACTATTTTACTAACGATTGGTATCTCCATTGGACTTAGAACCTCTAAAAAACAGGAAATTAGTATTGAGCAAGAAGAATCAACACGTGTTTTTAATTCAGCTGAAAGCGGAGTAGAAAAAGCCTTGTCAGAAATTTATGAACGAGAAAGAGCAGGAGAAGAAGTTGGTGGTGACGTAGTTTCAGAAGGAACTGATGAGTATCAAATTGAAACTAATAGTGAGTTAGAAATGTATGTTGAGCAGGGCTCTTCAGTTAAAGCTGCCCTTGATTCTCCGACAAACTCTGATGATGCCAAGATCGATTGGTGGCTAGAAAGCGGCACTAGTTGTAGCAGCGATAATCCGGCTGCTATTTTAATATCAATTTATAATGAAGCTGGCGGAGTAACTACTTCCCGCTACTTAGCCTATGATCATTGTTATGCTAGCGGTGACCGCAATAATAATTTGATTGAACCTGATTCTAGCTCCAGAGAAGGCTATAGCTTTAGCGCCACAGTTACTTTACAAGCAGGGGATTCATATCTAAGAATCACCCCTCTATACAATAGCACTAAAATCTATCTTGCAAGTAGTGAAATCTCGAAAGGACAATACGATATTATCTCTCGAGCAAGGAATACTGACGACAATGTAGCCAAAGCAATTGATGTTAGTCGTTCTTTGCCAGCAGCACCAGCCTTTATGGACTATGCCTTAGTCAGTGGCTCGAGTCTGTCTAAATAATTAATTACTTTTAACAGAAATATGTCTGCCACAACCGCAATTGATATTGGCTCCTATTCAATTAAAGCCATAACTGGAAAAGCTGGAAAAAATCCTTTCATTGATAAAGTTATTGAAGTCAAAAATCCCTCAGGATTTGGTTATCCTAAAGATGATGCTCAAGCAGAGAAATTACTAAATTTTTTGGCCGATTTTTTTAATGATAACAAACTTCCCAAAAATGATGTCCGCTTGAGCTTGCCTGAAGAAGCTATCTCCACTCAAGTAATTGAATTGCCTCCTTTATCTGATGCCGAATTGGCTTCTGCGATTGATTGGCAGGCAGAACAACACATCCCAATCCCTCTAGATCAGCTTAGTCTTGAATATCAGATACTTTATCGACCACCAAAAAAAGTAAAAGATGAACCAATGAGAGTACTACTTGTTGGAGCAAAAAAGGATTTAATTGAGAGATATACTAATGTTTTCCTAAATTTGAGCATTCAACCAAAAATCATGGAAACACAAATGTTTTCAGTAATTAGGGCTTTAGGTTTTGAAGAACAAGACCCAACCACGCTTATAGCTCATATTGGTCATAACAGCACTCAAATGAGTGTTGTTAGTAAAACAGAATTCAAATTAGTGGCCAATCATCATACTGCCGGCGCTCTTCTCACCAAAACCCTGCAACAATCGATTCAAAACCTTAATGAAGATCAAGCCAATGAATACAAACATAGTTATGGACTCAACACTGAGCAACTACAAGGAAAAATTGCCCAAACTTTGTTACCTGCTGTAGAAGCTTTTTCAAACGAAATTCAAAAAACCATCAGATATTATAATTCTAAATACCCTCAAGATATTGTAAGTAGGGTAGTTATTACTGGAGGAACTTCTCAGCTGCCTGGACTAATTGAATATCTTACTCAAATCACCAATTGCGAAGTATTAGCTGCATCGCCATTTGGTGCAGCCAAAGGTAACATTCCTAACCAAAACCAACAAGCAATGATCGTTTGTACTGGATTGCTAATGAGAAAAAACTAATGAAAGACATTAATTTTTTAAGTAAAAAAAATCGGAAACTTTCAGAGAAGGCCCAGCAAGATAAAAAAAATTTTCGTTATGTAGCAATTTTTTCTTCAGTGGTAATACTCGTCAGTCTTTTAGTGTTTGGAGCTAATTTATATCTACAATTTAAAAATAAGGATTTAAAAACCCAAATCAGATCAACTTCAAATAAGGTTGCCAAAAGGGAACCTTTGGAGGCAGAGTATTTATTTTTTATTGACAAGCTAAAGGTAATCAGGGCTTTATTTGAAATGAGATCAGACAAACAGGTTGCAATTAATTTTTTTACTAATTTATTCGGACCAAATATTGATATTAGTGGAATTAATTATGAGATGAAAGAGGGCATTCTCTCACTAACAGTGACTAGTCCTCATATTTTCTATCTAGAAGATGCCCTTAAAACTTTAGAGGATCCAATAATATTACAAAGGTTTAAAACATTTGCTAAAAGCAACCTAGAAAGGGGGGAAGATGGTTCTTATAGTTTTGACCTGACTATCACTTTACAAGAAAATTCAGAGCTCATTAAAGAAACAGATCCCCTTGACGAGGAGTCATGAAAAAAAACACTGATCAAAACATCAAGCTTTTTTTACTAAATCGTAAGTTTTTAGTGCTAACAATTGCCTTAGTCTGGACAAGTTTTGCTCTAATTTTTTTCGTAATTAAACCTCAAATTTCACAGTTAGTCCAAAATACTGAGCAAATTGATGAAAATCGCAGCCATCTTAAAAACCTACAGCAAAAACTAGTTGAACTAAAACAAATCAGGTTATCGGCTGAATTTGAAAAGAAAGATACTGTCGATGAAGTCCTACCCTCTCACAAACCGCTGCTCGAGCTATTAGCAAATCTTAATCAAGCAGCTGAAGTAACCAAGGTTTCTTTCACCAATTTCGAAATTAGTCCAGGAAAAGTTGCTAGTCCAGGAGCAGAAATTGTCCCAATTGATCAAACAAAAACAGGCTACGACTCTCTTGAATTGAAATTAAGTGTCGCTGGCCTAGAAACAAACGTTGAAGAATTTTTGAATATTGTTGAAAAAATTGCCCCCATCAGTACAATTACTGAGCTCTCTATAAGGCGCGATAAAAACAACCGAGAGGAAACAGAGTCGGAGGTATCTAGCAGTAGTTCCGGACCAACAGTGAGAGTCTCAAGTGCTAATATGCTTTTGTCAACTTATTATTACACCCGCACCATCAGCACCACCCTTTCTAAAAAATTACCAGCAGTTGGGGAAGAAGAGATCAAGGTTTTTGATACTATTCAAAAATTCAGGCCATCAGACTTTAAGCCTCAAACAGAGTTAAAAAGGAGCGAATTAGAGGATATATTTGGAGTGAAAGGCTTGATAAACTAGTGAAGCCACTCCCGCAGGCTAAAGCCCGGGTTATTTTCAAAGAGGGTATAAAATTCAATCTGTATAAATTTTATTTTTTTGGAAAATGAACTAAATCTAAATTCTAAATAACGATTGATCTTTAATCAGGCTTAATTTAAGTTAAGCCTTTAATCAGCAATCTCTAATCTAAATTTTTCGTTACGAGGAATAGCTATCACTTTGGCAATATTACGAATTGCCTTAATAGTGCGGCCATGATGACCAATAATCCGACCAATATCATCAGGATGGGCATAAATAGAGTAAACTTGCACATAACCATCTTGGTCTTGTTCCACTGCAACTTGATCAGGATGTTCAACTAAATGGTTGACTAAAAATTCAATGAGATGTTTCACAATTGGGTAAAATAGATTTATTATTCTTTTTTATTATCTTTATTTTTTGACTCTTCTTTTTTTGGCTTTGCTTTAGTTTTTTTTTGTTTCTTTTTACTAGATTTATTATTCTTATCTTTTTTGGCCACCTTCTTCTGAGAAGACTGCTTTTCCACAACTTCTTTGACTGCTTTTTTCTTTTTTGCTTCCTTAGCATCTTTTTTAGCTTTGGATTGCTTTTTTACTGGGAAAGGATCGCCTGAGCGATATTTTTTAGCCAAACTAGCAACTGTATCTGTCGGTTGAGCACCTTGACTAATCCAATAATCATATCTCTTTAAGTCAATTTTTAACTCCTTAGGAATTTGGGTTGGAGCATAAGCACCAATCATTTCAACATACTTACCATCACGTTTAGTTCTGTCTTCATTAATCACTATTCGATAGTGAGGTTGTTTTCTTTTGCCAAATCTGGCTAATTTAATTTTGAGCATAGAGATAGATTCTACAATATTGCTTAATTTTTATCAAATCTGTTTAAAGCCTGCTTAGCTGCCTCTTGTTGAGCTTGCTGTTTGCTGTGTCCTTTACCTTGCCCAACAACTTTGTCACCAACTTTGACTTGAACTGTGAATTCTTTGTCGTGATCTGGTCCTATTTCTGCAACAACTTCATATACTGGAGTCGGAGAACTTTGAGCCTGAACTATTTCCTGCAATGAACTTTTAGGGTCTTTGTATAAATGTTCTTTTTTTATTTTAGGTAATTTTGGCAAAATAAACTCAGCAATAAAAGCTTCAGCCTCAATAAAACCACGATCAATATAAATCGCTCCAATTACTGCCTCCATAGTATCAGCCAACAAGCTTTGATTGGTTCTGCCACCGGTCGCTTGTTCACCCTTGCTCATATAAAGTTTTTTGCCTAACTCCAACTGCAGAGCAACCTCTGCCAGGGTAGTGGTCCTAACCAAAGCACTACGATAAGCTGTTAATTTTCCTTCTGGCTCATCTGGATATTTAACAAAAAGAAAACGACTAACTGCTAATTCTAAAACAGCATCACCTAAAAATTCCAAACGTTCATTAGAAGTTTTGGAGGTTGTCCCCGAATCCGGTTCGTTAAGAGCGCTGCGATGAGTTAAAGCTGTTTCTAAAAGATGGGATTTTTTAAATTGGGGTAACATAGTTAACCTAGATTTCTGACTTCTTCAACTATATTTGCTAATTCCAAAGAAGTTGGGTCTCCTGCTCGTAATTCTTGTTTAACTTCATTAGGATCGAGATCAAGAGAATCAGCTTTATATTCCTGATTAAGCACTAGCACTATCTCAGGAAGATCAATATCTAGATTTATTGCCAAATCAACTTCTAAATTAACATCAGGAGTAATTGACGCGATTCTATTGCCTGTAGTGACAGCAATGATAGTTTGTACCGTGGGAAAACACTCTGGTAATGATTGAGGTTGAGAATCTTTCATAAAACTTTTTGTGCAATTCTTCTAATTGTCCATCAGTAGTTTACCTAAAACTCCATTGACAAATCTAGGAGAACTTTCTGAACCAAATTCCTTAGCTAATTCAACTGCTTCATCAATTAAAACTTTCTTAGGTGTTTTTTTATGTTCGGCTTCCCAAATAATTAAACGCAAAACAGCTAAATCAACTTGATTGATATCTGCTAAGGGTCTTTCTGGAGCATACTGACTAATTTGTGGATCAATTTTTTCTAACTCAGATAGAACTTGTTCGATTGTCTCCATATCTTTCTTGCTTTGATCAAGGTCATCTGGTTCACCACTGCCAACAAAAGTGTGAGCAAATAACAGCTGCATCAACTTAATTCTTCTCTGATGTCTGGGGTCGTTAGTTTTTTTACTCGGCATTTATTTAAAACTTTATGATCTAATACCCCGAAGGCTTGCCTTGGGAATATTAGGTCCAGGGCTTGCCCTGGGGTTTAATATCTTTTATTTTTTTAACAAATGTTCAAAATCAAGTCCCATACGAGAAAACATTTGTGCCACTAAACCCTGTTTGTAAGGTTGAACTCTTGAGTTGCGCGGATCTTTTTTCAGATTTTTTCTGTTACCAGCCCGGCGCTTACCTCGTTCAACACTGGTAATTTTGTTCTTTGGTACTGCACCCATAATGATGTCTTTTGCAAATTTTTAAATATTTCAACGACAGAACATTAGATTTTAGCTTGACTAGATCTGGATTACAAGGGTTATTTTTATCTAGGTATTTTTTTCATTTCTACTAATTTCTACTAATAATTTTAATATATAAACTGACTTTGTTAAGGAGGGTTATTGTTTAGCTATTAATTTTTGAAAGAAAGGGGGGGCAAAAAAAGAACAAGAATTGGAGAATGTGAGTGGGGTATGAGTGTTATAAGACTTTATTTTTTAGCTTATAATGTGC
>JAYEJP010000004.1:0-6214 GCA_034660615.1 Patescibacteria group bacterium | reverse complement strand
GCTTTTATTGCGACCGCGATTTTTAATTGCAATAACGATACCTTCAAAAATCTGAATTCTTTTCTTATCGCCTTCGCTAATTTCTTGATGAACGCGAATTGTGTCTCCGACGCTGATTTTGGTTTCTTGATGTTTAAATGATAGTGCCATATGTACCTTAACTTAATCTTAATTAACAGACTGTTATTTTACTCAGATATCGAGCAAATTTCAAGCGAAGTATTTTTTAGAAGAATTCTAACAAAATCTATTTTCGATTTTTTTCAACAGCTTTAAGATATTCAATAAAAAGAGGATGTGGACTAAGAGGTCTGGATTTGTACTCTGGGTGTGCTTGTGTTGCTAAGAAAAATGGATGCATTGATTGTGGTAATTCAATCATTTCCACAAAGAAGTCATCGGGACTAGTTCCGGAAAAAATCATGCCATGTTCGCCTAATTTTTCGCGATAAGCATTATTAAATTCAAAACGATGGCGATGGCGCTCACTAATCAAATTTTCTTTTTTGTCTTTAAAGGCGTTGTATTTTTTGTAGATTTTATGAGCTAAAGTATTGGGTTTTAAGCAACAATCATAAGCTCCCAATCTCATGCTTGCTCCCTCACCTTTAATACGCTGATATTTTTCTTGAAAAGGGATTTTGTGGATAATAGGATGAGGAGTTTTTACATTTGCTTCAGTAGTGTGAGCATCTTTCAGGCCAGCAACATTGCGTGCAAACTCTATACAGGCCAGTTGCATACCATAACAAAGACCAAGATAAGGAATTTTATTTTCACGCGCATAGGTAATGGCTTTAATCTTACCCTCTACTCCTCTTTCTCCCCAACCAATCGGAACGATAATTCCATCTGATTGTTTAAGATTTTCCAGGGCTTGCTTATTATTCTGCTCAAGATCTTCAGCATTAATAAACATCAGTTCTAAATCAAATTTGTTTTCCCAAGCCGCATGTTCTAGGGCTTCTATTAAACTGGTATAGGAATCTTTTAACTCATAATCACCCGTAGCAATATATTTGGCAATAATGCCAATACTAATCTTGCATTTTTTCTCTGCAAAAATATTTTTTACTAATTTTTTCCATTCTGCCAGTTTAGTTTTTTTGCTAGGCAAATTTAGTTTTTTCAATACCTTTTCATCAAAATGTTGCTCTTTAAATATTAGAGGGATTTGATAAATGCTATCAACATCCGGATTAGAAATAACATCATCTTTAGCAATATTGCAATAATAAGCAACTTTTTCCTTGCGTTTTTCGTCAATTACAAGCTTAGCTCGTCCAACAATAAAATCAGGCTGTATACCCATTGAATTAACCCGACTAACAGATAGTTGGGTTGGCTTTGATTTTAACTCGTTTAAATGGGCTGGGGCTGGAAAATAAGTAACATGAATATGCAGCACATCTTTAGGATTGCGTAGCTTCATGATGCGGTTGGTTTCGTAGTAAACCAAATTTTGATATTCGCCAGCAGTGCCGCCAAGTTCAATTAAAATAATATCGTAGCCTTCAGCTGCTTTTTTAATACGACGAACAGCTTCTAAAGGAATATAAGGAATAGTGTCAACAGTAGCACCATTAAACTCTAGGTTTTTTGTTTTTTCAATTATTGCTGAGTAAATTTGCCCCATGGTAGTGAAGTTTTTATAACCCACCTCATGATTAAGGAATCGCTCATATGAACCAAGATCTAAATCAGCTTCTAAGCCATCCTCACATAAAAACACATCACCATGCTCAATCGGGTTAATATTGCCTGAATCAATGTTTAGATAGTTCTCGCACTTTATGTTGGTGACAGAATATCCTTGTTTTTTGAGAAGTACACCGAGTGAAGCTGCTGTAATACCCTTTCCTAGTCCTGAGAGGACGCCGCCGGAGACAAAAATATACTTAGTATTTTCTTGGTTTTGTGGTCTTTTTGTACCAGGTAATCTCACGAATATTTATTCTAATTGAATCATGTACAAAGTAAAAGGAAGACTTTTTAATAGGAGGTTAAAAGTTTTATAGGTCAGTTAAATTTATTTAAGATTATTTTGTATTTTTAGTGAAGTTGTTAGTAGGACATGGTATTATAGTTTTACTTATGAAAGATATTTCTACAAAAAAAGGTGATGAGGGAATGACTGATTTGGCAAATGGACACAGAGTTTGTAAAGATGCTCTGCAGTTAGAGGTAATCGGAAGCCTAGATGAATTAAATGCTTTTTTAGGTTTAGTGAGAGTTAAATTAGAGAATGATTTTGAAGATTCATATCAGTTTTTAAAACATATTCAGAATGGTCTATTTGTTATTGGTGCTGAGATAGCTGGTTTTTCCAAGCCAAAGATTAAGCAAAGTTTTTTAGAAAAAATTGAGGAGAAAGGTAAGATTTTGCAACAAGAAATGGAAAAAGAATGGCATCAAAAATTTGTTTTACCAGGTGGCACTGATATTGCTGCTAATTTAGATCTTGCCAGAACGGTTTGTCGCAGAGCAGAAAGAAAAATGGTTGCTTTGCACCATCAGGAACCACTCAGGCCATTGCTTATCAAGGTAATTAACCGATTTTCTGACTATCTATATATATTAAGATGCTATGTTAATTTTAAGGCTAGCTATGAGGAAGATGAGTTTAATCCTCAGTTATTAAAAAAATAGTATTTTTAATTTTTGCGGTTAGTACCTAAATTTTCTAATCAAGCCTACTACTCTACCCTGGATTTGGACATTAGTAGCATAAATTGGACTCATATTAGCGTTAGCAGGTTCTAAACGAATACGTGTTACTTCTTTGTAATATCTTTTCAACGTAGCTAAACCATTGTCTAGTAAAGCCACTACGATATCACCGTTATTTACGTTTTGTGTTTCCTCAACAACAACATAATCGCCATCATCAATATGGTCTTCGATCATTGATTGGCCCTTAACCTGCAAAACATAGGCTCGACGCTTACCAGTAATTAATTCTGGAGAAACTTTGAAAGTAGCATCATCTTCTGGATAAGGTTCAATTGGCGAACCAGCGGCAATCAACCCTAACAAAGGGAGATCAACACTTTCGCCAGTATTAAGAAAAGTTTTATCAACTAATTCAATTCCTCTAACTTTACCACTGTGTTTTTTAATAACTTTTTTGCGATTCAAAGCCTCCAAATGTTCGTGAACTGTGGCTAATGAGGACACGCCAATTGCATCAGCAATTTCGCGCAAGGTCGGTGCATATCCATTTTTTTGAATATATTGGGAAATAAAGTCTAGGATTTGCCTCTGTCTTTTGTAAAGGATGACTGCCATTTAAACTCCTTAAAATAATTATTTATTAATTTTCGGGTGAAATCTTAAGTTAACCCGAATATATTAATAGAATAACCGAATAGATAGCGAAGTGGCAACTATATATTTATATATCCAAATATACCAATTTCAGTAAAGTGAGCTTTGGTATTTTTTAGGGAATGGCAAAAAATCTTCGGTTTAACTAGCTTCTTGATGAAGTTCCTCAAAAATTCTAATTAAACGATTATATTTACTAATTCTCTCTCCTCTATTTGGTGGACCAAATTTAGCATAATCAGCCCCTATTCCAACTGCTAAATCAGCAATAAAGTCGTCAGTTGTTTCTCCAGAATTTTGAGAAATCACAATTTGCCAACCAGCATCTTTAGCAATTTTTGCTGTATGGATTGTTTCGCTAATTGTGCCTCGATCCATTAATTTAATAGAGATAGAATTAGCGCTCTTGTTTTTTATTGCTCTATTAATCTTTTCAATGTCGCCCTGTAAATAAATATCACCAACAATCTTAGTGGTATCGCCTAGTTTTTCTGTGATTGTTTGCCAGGACTTTTCATCTTCCTGCATAAAAGGATCTTCAATGTAAATTGCTTTGTACATGTTTCTTATTTTTTCGTAGAATTCTAGCAATTTTTTGCTATTGAGATGATCACTTTGGTCTCTGAGTGAATAATTTTTATCAACAGCAAAGCTATCAGCAGCAGCATCAAAGCCAAAAAATATATCCTGGGCAAAAGTGTAATTAGTAAACTTAACTGCTTCAAGAATTAGCTCGAAAACATCAAGGTTGCTGTTCATACGAGGTAGATAGCCACCAAGAGGTCCAGAACAAACTGAGCCACCCTTGCTCTCAATAACATCTCTAATTTTATGTCTAATCGTGGCAGCCATAGCAATTGAGTTTGGATAGTCAATGTGGCTGGCAGGTATCAAGTGGAATTCTTGAAAATCTAAATTATCATTACCAAAATCCCCACCATTAATTAAGTCGTAAATACAGTTGGGTAAATGTAAATATTCTGTTAGGTTGTATTTTTGCTGAAAATAGCCGTAAAGAGGCAAGCCGACACTAAGAGCACCAGCTTTTGCCACTGCCATAGATACACCTAGCAGACTGTTGGCTCCCATTTTACTTTTATCAGCAGTGTTGTCAATTTTAAGCAAGGCTTGGTCAATTTGTCCCTGTTGAATTACTGGCAAACCCACTAGTTGTGGGGCAATTACTTCGTTGATGTTTTTGATAGCTTTTTTTACTCCTTGCCCATTAAATTCTTGTTTGTCATTATCTCTCAACACCTTGGCTTTAGGTTGAGTGTAAGCCAGTTCAGTAGGAACGCTGGTAATAACCGAACGGCCATCTTGAATCCAAAGAATAATTTCAATTGTGGGAATGCCACGACCATCTAGAATCTCTCGAGCTTTTATTCCTCTAATAGTTGACATAATTTAAGAAACTCTGCTTTCGACTTCAATAAGTTGTTCTTTGACCTGTTTAACTATTTGCGGACGAACAGTTATACCTCCATATTCAAGTTTAACAGCTTGCTCAATAATTGTCTGATTGTATTCATGCAGATTAATTAAAGATTTAACCTCATGAGTTTGTTGTTCAATTAGTTGTTTGAGTCGATTCAGCTGATCAGTGAAAAATTGAGTATCTAGTTGATATTGATTGAAAATATCTGGTTGACTAGGATCAATGCCATGCATCAATGCGTGAATCGATTTAATATTAATTGAGATTCCGGCTAAATTTTGATCAAAATAATGTGGTAAATTAATTAAATTTTCTGGAGTAGTTATCTGTAGCCAGACTTGGGGGCGCAAAACCTGTTTTGGTATTTTTTTTCGAATGTGAAGCTGGAGCTGCTGCCATTCAAAAGCAGTTCTGACAAAAGGCAGCATTAAGATAATTGGTTGATCAATTTTTTGATTAATATGGGCAATGAGATCAAGTTCAAAATCGAAAATTTCTGGCTGGTTTAAGTAACGGCTCGCTCCCCTAAAACCTAAATAGGGATTATCTTCTTCTGTTTCAAAGTTATTGCCCTGTCTGAGATTTAACAACTGATTACTAGTCAAGTTTAGACTACGATAAACCATTAATGGCGGTTTTTTTTCTGAATTTAAATAGCGATGATAATAGTTGATGATTTGATGAGCAATTCGTTGTTTTAGCTTATTTTTTTTTGTGCGAATCAATTTCAGCGGATGATAGCCGCTTTGAATATAAAAATGTTCGCTTCTAATAAGACCTAAACCATCACTAATTTGATTTAGTTCTGAGTTAATATTGTCGGGTTGGTTAACAGCTAAAAAAAGTTTAGTGCGAGTTGTTTGTGTCAGTTTATTTTTTGGTTGGCTATCTATTGTTTGATAAATTTTTCCAGCGCCAGCATCCACCACCAATAGCTGTCCATTTTTAACACGTTTAAACAAATGATTGAGGTGAGCAATGGCGGGGATATTATAGTGCCTAATCTTTTTGAGAATATTTAGACCTTCAATTCCGCGCTGACAAAGAATGGCGCTACATGTCTCGATTAAAAATTGGTGATCAAGGGTTAATTTATCTACTACAGCAACATTGCCTGCCTGAAAGTTTTTTAAATCACGTTTAGATTTAATAATAGAAACTTTGCCAGTTAAATAGCCGCTGGTGATTGATTGGCCAACAGCAATAGTCTCGTATTTTTTAGAATCGGTTGCTTGGCTGTTAATAAAATTAAACGGCTTAATTTTACTAATGAGAATAGATCCATTTGCAGTAATTAGCCAGTGAACCTTGATTTGATTAATTTTTTTTAATTTAATTTTTTTAATTAACTTTGCTAATTTTTTTGTTTGTTTTTCGCTTAAGCTTGGTTTTTTAATGTTTTGTTGAGCTGTTTTTTCTTTAATCAGCCTATCGAGCTCTCTTTTGTAG
>JAYEJP010000003.1:0-6315 GCA_034660615.1 Patescibacteria group bacterium | reverse complement strand
GTAGTTCAAGCTGAAGAATTTAGTAATAACATTGAGCAGACTATTTTTATCAACGAGATCATGTTTAATCCTGAAGGAAATGATTATGGCAACTGGCAGGAAAGCGAGTGGATAGAGCTTTTTAATCATTCTGATCAAGCTATCGATCTAACTAATTGGGTGCTTGAAGACGAAGCAAATCATTTAATTGAAATTACCAACCAAAATAGTGATAATAATCAAAATTTTGCTGATCAGGGTGAAACAGTCATTCTTCCTCACTCATTTTTAGTAATTTACGTTAATGGTGCGCCAATTTTTAATAATAGTGGTGATGTGGTTTATTTGCAAAATAGTGATGGCAATTTAGTGGATCAGCATCAATACGAGAATTTCACCAATCAAGGGAAAACTACTGGCAGAAGCAGAAATGATTTAGATTTATGGCTTGATAATTTAGAACAAACCCCTAATTCTGCTAATGCTCAGTAAATATTCACCCCACGCTCAGTTAAATGTAAGTTTAGTTAGCTAAATTGGAAATAATACTAATTATTTTCTAAAGGAGGGTGTCAATTGAAAAAGAAACTTAGGCAAATGATCACAATCGGTACGGGTATGGCAATTGTATTAATTATTAGCTTTCAGCTAACCAAGGCTGTATTTACTGATGAGGAGTTAAGTGCGAACACAATTTCGCTCGGAACTCTTAACTTGCAGGTTGGTGATGAGGATCCTGTTAACTTGCCAATAGATTTGTCTGATATGAGTGGACAAGAGACTCGGATTTATGAGGTTGCTTTGAAAAATACTGGTACGGTTGAAGGCAATTTCTGGGTAGATGCTGAAGTACTTAATAGTTTGGAAGGAGAAAATCCTGAAGCAGAAACCAATACTGAGGGTGAAGGCGAAGCTGATGATTGTATTCAATTATTAATGTCAGTCACTGATCCTGCTCATGATGAAGAAATTTTGGTTAACTCAGCCCTGTCGGCTTTAACTGAGCAATATGATCATGACGCTCAGACTTTAGTTGATGAGATGGTTAATGGCGGAGATGCCACATTAAAACTGAGATTTTACAGTGGAAACTGTAGCTCATGTGCCATGGGAGATACGGTTGATTTGAATCTCATGTTCCATCTGCAGCAAGAGTATATTTAGAGATAGAAACTAAGTTCAGATGGTAGTTTTTTGGGTAATAGGGGAACCAAGAGGGGGTGGGTACTAACCCCCTCTTGGTTTATTTGGTGAAACCCGCCACGATCATCCCTAGGCTTATCAAAGTATCAATAAACCCCCATAACATTGTGCCGAGTGCCATTACTGACGCGACTGTTAGGAATAGTCCTGGGGGGGTTGCTGTTCCTAACAATGAGTTGACCATCGTGCTGGTCAACTCGGCGTTGATGATTGGCATACTGGCGCTCAACAGCTCTGCTGCTGAGCAAACAACTCCAACAACCCCGCCGAACACAAGGGCTGTTTTACCGCTTAGCCTCTTTACCATCAATTTGGTTGAGAGGCTGATTAAAACTGCTATACTCCTCAACACCCAGTAAGCGCCTGCGTTGGCGCTCATCTGGGTGGCTAACTCGCGCAGCTCTCCCAGGTCGTCATTTTCGAGTTGCGTTGTGAGTTGTGAGTTTTCTTCTTGTAGCTGCTTGATCCTCTGCTCCAAGATTTGGTTCTGTGGAGGGTTTATTACCCCTCCGAGGATGAGTGCAATCACGGTAATGATGACCGCACCCCCAATTCCTCCTTTTATGTCGTTGGTTATGGCTATTAAGCCAACGACCTCCAGAGCGAACCCTATCGCTATGGAGATCAGGAGTCCTTGAACAAAGCAAAAAAGGATTCCTACCAACATTAGAACTAACCCTATCCCTACAAGTGAAAATCCTATCTTTCTCATTTTTTATCCTCCTCTTACTATCAGGAACAGTCCATACAAGATTATGGCTGTTCCAATAACGATGACGAATTGGATGCCGAGTATTTGCTTCACCTTTTTGGGGGGTGACATAAAAACTCCTACTAGCACCCCTATGCCTACAAGGATCCAAACGATTCCACCGAGGAATCGCTCAATCCCGTTCCCGTACCCGATGATCTGGGTTCGGAGAAAGAAGGCGGGATTGCTGATCCAAACTACTGCCAGCCCCACACCGAGCAGGGCTAGACTTCCACCGAAACATATACAACTTTTCTTTTTCATTTTTTCTCCTTTTTTTTGATACCCTTCATTTCATTTCATTTTGTACCCATTTATTCCCCATCCTTTTAAAAATACAAGTTTAGGTCTAACTCAAATTAAGCCCAGTTTATGTATCCTTAAAAAGATGGGGAATATTTACCATCTGAACTTGTTAAAGATCACTTAGTCCTCAATAAATAACGCTGAGTTATTTTGAAGAACTTAAGTATATGTAATTATAACATATATAGTCTTAGAGATAAAAGTTATGAGATTTTAGCCAATAAAATAACCAAATCCCGAATTCAATTTGGAAATGCCTCACTAAGGTTTAGAACCTTTCTGTGGTGGCGCATTTCGTTTTTGAAGACGGAAATTTTTAGATCATTCTGTTCAAAAAGGCATTGTCTAAGTGCCTAAATTTCTAGATCAGGAGTGGACAAATTGACTAAGATTATACATAATAATTTTATGCGTAAGGTCCACAAGAAAAAATCTGGTTCTGATTTTGTTAATTATCTTTCTCACTTATTCACACCCCAAAGATCCAATAATTATAGATCTAAACTCTTACATTCAGACTCACTGATTTATTTAGCATTTGTGTCAATTGGTTTTTTTGCATTTGTGCAAACAGTAAAATTCTTTCCTGGTTTACATAACAAAGTTTTAGGTTTTAGCTCAAGTATTACTGCTGAAAAAGTAATTGAACAGACTAATCAACAGCGAATAAATTCTGGGCTCAAGCCTTTGGTAACAAATCAAAAATTATCAGCAGCTGCTTTAGCTAAAGCGCAAGATATGCTCGACGATCAATATTGGGCCCATGTTTCTCCAGATGGCAGGCAGCCTTGGGATTTCATTAAGGAGGCGAATTATACTTACCGAGTTGCTGGTGAAAATTTGGCTAGAGATTTTCAAGAAGCAGAATCAATGATGCAGGCTTGGATGTCTTCTCCTACTCACAAAGCTAATGTTTTAAATAATAAGTATGAGCAAATCGGTATCGCTGTGGTTGATGGTAAGCTTGAAGGATTTGAAACTACTTTAGTAGTGCAAATGTTTGGAACTCCTCAAGTTGCACAAGTAAAGACTGCCTCCAAAGAGATTAGTGCTTCCAATGAGGTTGATGAAAATACCGCAATCGATCAAGCTCAAAAAGAAGATTACAAGCCAGTTTTTGCCATTGACGAGTCAGTTAAAAATCAAGAAAAAGCTAAACCTGTTTTGGCTGGTGCAATGGTGCCAATTGGCAATTTATCAAATTCCCCTATATTCACTCCTTTGCAATTAATAAAAGCTTTTTTCTTAGGTGTAATCATGCTAATAGTCTTGACTCTAGTGTATGACTCATTTGTCATTGGCAACCGCAAGACAATGAGATTGGTTGGGCAGAATTTTGCCCACATTTTTTTATTCAGCTGCGTTGCTTTTTTACTGATTTTCTTTAAAGGAGGGATGATTAAATGATTAATGAATTCAAAAAACACAAATTGTCTTATGGATTTTTAATTTTATTTCTGACTGTTACCAGCTTTTTATTTTTAGCTGCCTGGCCAGATCGTAGATATCAGCGTTATTTAATTCTGCTAATGTCCACTTTTTATTTTCTATGGGGAGTTATTATTCATTTCAAACGTAAAGATTTGAATCTCAAAATCTTTATTGAATATTTTGGAGTGGCAGTATTTGCTGGTTTATTGTTATTTTTGGTGACAGTTTAAAATTGTGATAAACTGGCAGGCAGTCAAATAAATTAATAATTAATTTTAAAAGAATACTATGAAAGGTATTATTTTAGCTGGCGGAAGTGGTTCAAGACTGAGACCACTAACTAAGGTGACAAGTAAACAACTACTGCCTATTTATAACAAGCCAATGATTTATTATCCCTTGCAAACTCTATTGCAGGCAGGGATTGAGGATATTTTGATTATTGTTGCTCCTAAAAATGCAGGTGATTTTTTAACACTCTTAGGCAGCGGAAAAGATTTTAACTGCGATTTTACTTATGAGATTCAAGATAAGCCAGAGGGCTTGGCGCAAGCTTTTTTAATTGGTGAGGATTTTATTGCAGATGATGATGTCACTCTAATTTTAGGTGATAACTTATTTGAAGATGACTTTACCCAGGCTATTCAGAGTTTTGAATCAGGGGGAAGAGTTTTTGCCAAAAAAGTCCCAGACCCAGAGCGTTTTGGAGTGGTAGAGTTTGATGAACAAAACAAGGCTATTTCAATTGCAGAGAAACCAGAACATCCTAAATCTGATTATGCCATCACCGGACTGTACATTTACGATAACACTGTGGTCAAAAAGGCTAAATCACTTGAACTTTCTACTCGTGGTGAATTAGAAATAACCGACATTAATAATCTCTATCTTAAGGAGAATAACCTTGATGTAGCTTCTGTTGAGGGTCAATGGTTTGACACTGGGACTTTTGAGTCAATGCATCGGGCGGTTGAGTTTGCTCGCAACAAAGAGTTTGCTCGCAACAAAGAGTTAGCTCAAAAATAATTTAAAAATGAAAAACATAGCTGCCAAATTTATTATTCTTTCAATAATTCTATTTTCTATTATTTCTGCTTTTGAAAAGAATAAGCAGGTTTTGGCGCAAGCAGCTTCTCCATCAGTTTCTCCATCAGCTTCTCAAACACAAAAACAAATAATGCAAAAAGAGAGGTTGACCGAAGATATCAGTCAAACTAAAGACGAACTTCTTTCTCAATTAGAGTCTTATAATCGTGATGAGAAGAAATACAGAATTGCTTTAAGCCAATACCAAGCTCACCAAACTTTAAGTTCAATTGAAGATGTGGTTGAAATTTCGCGACTTACCATGCTGTCACGCAACCAAGTCCTAACTACTTACCTCAAGTTAATTAGACTCAAGCTAATAGAAACTGAGGGTATAGAGGTAACTCATAAAAAAGAGGCTCTCACTAGAATTGAACAAAAGTTAATTCTACTAGGACAATTTAAAGCAAGAATTGAGCCAGTTAATGATCGAATTGAAATTAATCAGTTAGCAGATGACTTTGTTGAAATTGGAGCTGACATTAAAGAAGACTGTTATTATAGTCTTACTTTATTGATGTTGGGAAGGCTGCAAGGAGTTTATGACCAGACAAATGTTTTGGAAAGCAGGATAAAAGAGGGGGTGGTAGCAGAGAATAGGCTAGACAAAACCCTAAATGAGCAAGCTTTTAAAGAAACAGATCGTTTAATTGAATCAACCCAAACAATGTTAGCTGAGCAATGGTCAGAGTTAGGCAAGGATGATTTGAATTCTAAATACGAGGCTATGTATCGTCGTGTCTATGATGATCTTAATTTAATTTATACAAAACTCTCTCAACTAGTTTCTTATTTAGGAGAACTTTTAGATCAATGAAAAAGAATCAAGAAAACCAAACTCAGTTTACTCAAGAAGGAGCTTTGTATGAAAGTGGGCAAGAGGAATTATTACAGACTGCCTCAAGTCGGCTGAAAGAGGATAGTTTTGTTAAATCCAAAAAAGGCAAATTAATCATTGGCTTATCAATTCTTTTATTCGCTTTGTTAGCTTTATTGTTTATTTCATCTTCAAACAAAGAAAAACCCCAAAGTGCTCCTCAACAAAATCAAGAAACCGAAATCGAAGAGATTGAAGACTCATCTCCTCTTAGGTTACAACTTGAAGACTTACAGAATAAATTAGAACAGTCCGATCCAGCAGATAAAGACACACCCTTTCCTAATGTAAACATGGATATCAGAATTGAAGAAAAAAAAGAATAATTACTTATCTCATAATTCATTAATCTAAATGATATACTAAAAGACACTATGTACAATTTTTCAACTTTTAAAAATCAGCTTGAAGACATTATTCAACATGCGAAAGAAGATATTGCAAGTTTAAGAACTGGCAAAGCAACAATAAGTATGCTCGATCCAGTGAAAGTTGAGGTCTATGACACTATGATGGCAGTTAATGAGTTAGCTAATGTTTCAACTCCTGATGCAAATTTAATTGTTATTAAACCATGGGATCAGAATGTTATTGAAAACATTGAGCAAGGAATTCACAAATCTAATCTTAATTTAAATCCTGTTGTTGATAGTGATCAGATTAGAATTGTTATTCCTCCTTT
>JAYEJP010000002.1:0-6412 GCA_034660615.1 Patescibacteria group bacterium | reverse complement strand
TTATGAAGGGTTAAAAGTAACAGATGCATATCAAAATCTAGAAAGCCCACTAGTAGTTTCTTCACCAATTAATTATACTCCCAACAAGAAGTCATTAGTTATTAAAGAAATGACTTTTCAATTGAAAGATCAGTTTCAACAATTGGCAAATATCACGAGCCATCCAATTTTATTTCTTATTAGAGATCCCCGACTTAGCATATCTTCCAGAATATCAAAAAAAATTGCTGGAAACTTACCAACTGATTATCCACTAAAAGAAAATGGTTGGGAAGATTTGATAAAACAAATAAGAACTGCTGAAGATTTAGATTTTAGTTATAAAATATTAGATACGACTCAATTTAGAATAAAACCAGAATTCTATATTAAAAAACTATGTTCTATTTATGGTATTAAATATAAACCCAATATGCTTTCTTGGACACCAAAACCAGATCTACCCCTTGATAATCTTAATGGGAAGCATCGGTATTTATATGCAAGAGTTCTAGAAAGCACAGGGATTGAACCTCCCATTGAGCCTATACCTGATATCTCAAAATTTTCAGAGAATAATGATGTAAGAGCTTATGTAAATCAGGCCACACTTGATTTTCATAAACTTAAAAGAAGTAGAAAGGTAATTAGACCATGAAAAATCCAGGGAATTCAATTACTACACAAAGATTGTTTGTCTTAAAACCAAATGTTGGTGATTATATTGGAGTATATGAGTCATATACTTCTGATCAAAGAGTAACTAAATTTTCTACTTGGAAAGCTCACAAATTTAAAAAGGATACTAAAGCATTTCTAAAAACATGTATTGAAAAATGGAATAATGGCTCAGAATTTAACTATAAAATAATACTTAAAACAAATAAGAGTATTATTGGAATGGCAAAACTAAGTTTTCCTGAAAAAAATCAGGTAAACATTGGCTATGTTATTCAATTCGAACAATGGAATAAAGGTTTTGCAACTGAAATACTTCAGGGCATGATTTCATATTCATTTGAGCAGTTAGAGGCAGAAAAAGTAAATTGCACTTGTGATATAGAAAATAAAGCATCCGAACGTGTTATGCAAAAAGCTGGAATGAAATTTCAAAAAGTTCTACCCAATTATGTTATTCATCCAAATATTTCTTCAAAACCAAGAAATGCTTTGAAATATTCAATTAGCAGAAATCAATACCTAGATAAGGTTAAAACATAAATTTATTTATATATGAAAAATAGAGGAGTTGAAAAGAATACTGCAAACAGACATGATACGAAGGAAATCATTAATCACTATTCTCCTGATCAACAAAACAAAATTCTTTTCAGACAGCAAACAATTACAGCTTTAGCAACATTTATTAAAAATGATGCATCAATAGAGTTAAGTGAACCTGGGACCGGTTGGTTGTGGAGTGATAATTCTGATACAATTTATGCTGATCCAGAAGATTTATTAAATCAAGACTTAGATTATTTACGTTTTATTTTTTTACAAATAATTGGACAAAAAATAATTTCTAGAAGAGAAACTCTTACAAGCAATATAAAAAAACAGCTAGGTTTTTCTTTTTTTTACTATAATATTGAAACACTGAGAGTAAATAATTTTATTTTTGATATTTATCCTTTTTTTTATAAACAAATGTACTCAATGCTCGAGAACAGATTGAGTTTTAAAAATGTGGCTCAAACAAAAGCTTTAATCAAACTTGGTCATATACCCAGATTTATTATGGCAGGTTTTGAATATTTTCATAATTGGTATAAAAAAACAATTGAGTTAGATAATGGTTTGCCTCAAGAAGTAATTGATGTTGTCAATAAAACTTTAGATTATTCTAATGAATATGGGTTACACTATCCATCAAAAAAAGAGGCTATAACTGATAAAAGATTAACTTCTAAATATGCTTCACTAAGTCAAAATATCCTTAAAGAAAAAATTTGGCCCGAAATCCAAACACTTATTCAAAAAGATATTAATGATCAAATTTTGCAAAAATTTTTGCAATACTTGGCAAAAAATGGATTTTCATCAAAATTGCTTGAGTCACTTTCAAACAATCAAAAAAATGAGTTAGGGAGAGTTATTGAAAAAATAAAAAAACTTTCTCAAAACAACAAAGATACTAATTATGCTGCAGTAAGACTGAATTCATTATCCTTAAAACTTAGAAATCAGTTATTAAAACACATAAGCACTTTGCCAAAAGATTTAATCCAAAAATTAACAGAACAAGCAAAACAATCATTACATAATTTTGAATTTGAATTAATCAATATTTCAGAAGAACAAATTGAAAAAAAGGAAAATAATGAGGAAATAGAAGAAAGTGGTGATATGGATGAAGAAAATATTGAGCCACATCAACACAAAGCATCTAATAATGAACATGATAATAGTGCTGATTTTTACAAAAAATATAGAGATGAAGTTTTACCTTTAATTGAAGATTTAGAAAGTAATTTGTGGGAAATATTCTCTGAGAGAAGAAGTAGGAATTGGAAGTCAAAATTTAAATCTGGAAAACGAATTGGTATCCAAAAAAGAATGCAGGAAAAAGCTTCTGGTGTTCTAGCAGTTGAAAGTAAAGCATGGCTAAGACGTGAATTACCAACAGAACAAGATTATGCAATTTTAGTATTAAATGACTGTTCTGGATCGATGGATGGTGGCAAAATTCAAAATGATCTTAAAGGTAAGATTGCTATAACAGAATCTATAAATAGATTGTCAATTAATAATGCGGTCTGGGGGTTTAATGATAGAATTCATCGTTATAAAGACTTTGATGAAGAAATGACAAATAAAGTTCGTCTAGGCATTATTAGTATGCTTGAAGAAGTAAGGTCAGAAAGAGCTAAATATAATGATGATGGCTGGGCTCTTGAAGAGGCATCAAAATATTTAGAGAAACAAAAGGAAGCAATAAAAATTTTAATAGTGATTTCTGATGGACTACCTGATGAATCTTTACCTCACTCAAATCAAAGCTATGAACTTACAAAAATCGTTAATGGTATTGTAGGGACAACAAATCAAAAATTAATTGGTTTAGGAATAGGACCAGGAACGGATCATGTTGAAAAATATTACCCAAATAGTATGGCAAATATTGGAATAGACGAAATGCCTGGAGTTTTAGTTAATATAATTCAAGAAGTAATTGCTAATCATGAGACCTTCTAAATCTTAAAAGGAAAAATATGTTAAATGAATTCAATAATTTCCTTAAATATACAAACTCTCAAAAAGAGATATCACTGATCATAGCAAAAAATAATGATGAAATGGTAAAATTTAAAAATCTTTTAATAAAACAAGATTACATAAAAGTAAATAATGTGTGTAATTTAATAAAAAATATTGATAATAATAAAAAAATATTTATTGAGTTTAACTCCAATATTCCTCAAGATGAATATCAATTTGCAGCCCAATATTCTTCGGGTCAAGTTGAAGTACAGTGTGAAAATAGTTTGAAAGTATTTTCTATAAATTATAAAAATGCTTCAATTATTTATTTATTAAACAAATCAACACTCAAAGTATCACAAAAAAACGAACAAAATATTTTACATTTAGCAGGAATTACATACCAAAACTAAATGAGTGGACCCCCCCGGGCAAGCCCTTGGCACCACTAGGTACCCTCCGCCTCAGGAGGAGTGAGTTCGTTAACGCGAGGAATACTCACTCACGCCGGGCTAAAGTCGGGATACTCTGTTGCTGACGCAACCGTATAGAAATATAAATATGGAAAAATTTAATTATAAACCACAACCAGAACAACCAATTTATGAAACTAGTGAAAATATTGTATATCTAGGCGTTTGTTTGCCAAAAGCAAAAAATACTGAAGGTCTTTTTGTTCCTCAAATCGAACATTATGCTGATTATATTAATGACGAGTTTTCTCTTAAAATGCAAAGAGACATAGCTATTAGTTTTTTACAAGGTGATCCATTATTAATCGAAGGTGGAACAAGTATTGGTAAAACCACAACAGTTAGAAAAATGGCTGCTGAACTTGGTTATGAAGTTCATTATGTAAACCTAAATGGGGCAACTGATGTTGAAGATTTGATGGGTAGATATGTTCCCAATCCCAATAAAAATGGTCCAGATGATCCTGAATTTATTTTTGTTGACGGAAGAGTAACTTCTGGGCTAAGACAAGAAAAAAGTAAAATAAAAATAATTATTTTAGATGAATTTAATTCTGCTACACCAAATATTCTAATCCGTTTACATGAAGTACTTGATGCAATTAATCGTGGTGAATCTGTTACATTAACTGAAGATGCATCAGAATCTATCCCGGTAAATAAGGCTTTTACAAAAATTGTAGCACTTATGAACCCACCAGGAAAAGGATATATAGGCAGGCAACCCTTAGATCCTGCCCAACTTAGACGATGGGTGTATTTTAAAGCTCCATCAGAACTTACAGATAAATCATTACATTACTTTATGGATGCATTATTCTTTCTAACTCCTAACAAAGAAAGTATTCCAACTGACTCATTTATAATTTCAAATAATTATGTATTAACTCCAGAACAATTGCAGAAAATTCCAAGAATTAAACTTATTTTGAAAAGGTACTTTGAATTCCATAAAGCTGTAAAAAAAATGGTAAAAGGCAGAAGAGTAGCTGCAGATCAACCTCAGTCTTTTTCCTACGATGATCGTATGGAACCCAAAAGAGTACGTGACTTTATTTTAAGATTTTATGACGGTGATATAACTAAAACATTTCAAACAGCTATACGCTATTACTATCTGAATAAATTAGCATCAAATGTAGACAAATCTCAAGTAGAAGAGCTTATTAAATATGTTGGTACAGATACATCAAAAAATATTTCTAAAAGGAAAAAAATTAACCTTAAAGCAACTAGTACTGAGACTAGAAGTGATGAAACAACAGAGGAAAAAAATACCTGGACTAATATTTTGGGCAAAGAAATGAAAATAGAACCATTACCTTCTTATATCACTCCAGAAGTTAAAATTAATCTTGAACATTTAGGATTTAAACTCTGTTATATACCAAAAATTGATCTTGGAAAATTAGAAGATCTTCAACAAAATGATATCAAAAACTACTTAGATAATCTTCAGAGTCAATATCCAAATTGGCACCCATATGAAAGTTTAAGTGGTAAAGAGCGGTCAGATCACAACACTAGTAGAAACTTAAACATCTGGTTTTGGAAACTAGTAATGCAAAAAAAGATTAAGTTACCTAAATTACCAGGAAATTGGGTTGCTATAGAAACTATTCAGAAACCTTCAAGTGGAAATTATTATCCATCATCTCTAATAACAAAAATTTTAGGTTTAAGTTCTCGTCTTGATGTACCCTTTGATGAAATAGATGCAGCAATTTCTTCTAAAAAAATTGAACTCTTAAAAGAAATGGGCCTTCCTGTTTCACTAAACATACGTATGCTAGAAACTGTTGAATGGAATTTATTAGCTAATCGGTATGGTTGGGGATCTAGTGATACCTTTGAATGGACAAATACTCAAGCACATGATACAGAAGAAAACTGCCAAATAATAAGTGGTCGTTCAGATGGAGGTGGAGCTGCGTATGCTTTTTGGTTAGACCCTTTAACATCTAATAATAGAGTAGGATTTCGTGTAGCCGCAGTATTAAAATAGATTCCGGCTTAATTTAAGTTAAGCCTAGATTCCCTTATAAAAAATTAAGCCTAGTTAAAGGTTTTGAGAAGGGTCTGTAAAATAAATTGTCTAAATGACTAGTTGTCATATTTCACAACGTTGCGAACGGCAACCGATCAATCGACACCCTAAATATCTCTGGATCTTTACTATACCAGCTATTTTTATCATTTCTACTAATAATTTTAATATATGGGTTAAGGGACATTTTGCGTTGGTTTTTTAGGTAGTTTTGCTTGATATTTCTGTCAAAAGTGCGATAATTAGAACTTTAAAAGTTCTAAATTGGAGTATTTTATGAAAAAAAATGGTGTCAAAAATGTGGTGGGAAGCTGCAAAAATGGGGCAAAAACCGAGACGGCTCTCAGCGATATTTTTGTAAAAATTGTCAGTCAACAAAAACGAGAAAGAGGCTTGATCTAACTCAAATTAATCGTCATAAAATGTTTGTAGATTGGCTGTTGGGTAAAAACAGCTTAACTGAAATAGGGTATAAATATGGTGTAACAAGACAAACACTTTACAGTTGGTTTAAGCCGTTTTGGAATGAGGAACCAAAACCAAAAAACACTAATTTTACCGGAAAAGTTTTAGTAATTGATGGTAAATAGGCTCTATTGCAAACAGTGGGGCAATGCTCTCTCTGGTAACTTGAGGGGTAAAAGTCGTCTGTAGGGTTTTTTGTATGATTGATTCATGCACAAAACTACTCTTTCAACCATTTTAGGCT
>JAYEJP010000001.1:2245-6474 GCA_034660615.1 Patescibacteria group bacterium | reverse complement strand
CCTCTAATCAATAAACTGCGCCGCTTTATCTATTTCTTCCTGCTTTTGTCTAGCCTTATCACCCAACCAATTTTGAACAAACCACCAAGTTTGTCGAGGATGAGTGAGGCAATATAGCTTGTCGTCATAACAATTAGGCACAAAATAACCTGTTAAATTTTGTGCAAAAGAACCTAAAGACAAATGAATCTCAACTTTGCTGGGTTGCGGATGATTAAGATCAATAAATACTAATCCATTCTCCGGATTGGGAGTATTAATAGTAATATCTGTAGCCGGTTCTGTTTTAACTTCAATCTTTTCTTTGGCTAAAACCATATTATCCCCATCATCTCTCGGAGCCACAACTAAGCGTAAAGGATTTCTCTGTGCCACTGCCCAGCGATTATTTAATGAAGCGTTAGTTTTTTCTGCAGAAATATTTTGTATTTTCAGCTCTGGAAATAATAACTGCGGATACATATCTCTTTGCTTTGTAAAATTTCTAGGATCAATTTTAGGTACAAAACATTTAAGATAGCTGTCAGAGGAATTTGAGGGAGTTTCTGAATTTGAGGGAGTTGAGGAACTTGATAGAATTGCTGAAATTGATGAACTTGAGGGAGTTGCTGAAATCGGCTGTAACCCCCACTGGAAATGCCCCTCTCGATCCACCCAAGTCAGTTTATTTAAGTTGCCCATGACTTTAGCTAAAGCAGGAGCTTGCTTGGCAGTAGATTGATCAGCTTCGTCTTCAGAAACGAAACAAAAACTATCTTCATTAGCTTTTAATAAAACTTTATCAGCTAGCCTTATCTCAAAATACTCGTTATTTTTCTCAGACTGCAAATTATCTGCATTAACATCACTGGCCAATAAAATTTGGCTCGGTTCTCCTAGCTTGGCTTGACGGTTTAATAAATAGTCATTACTAGAAGTAAAAAAATTGGTTTCAACTCCAGCACCATCAGCCAAAAAACGAGAGCCGTCTAACACATAGGGCACAATCCACCAACCCAACAAATTTGCTTGCTTTGCAAAATATGGCCCTTCTAAATTTGGGTCATAAATTCTAATATCAGCAATAAATAAGTTATGATCTGACAGACGAACCCTGAGGCGATAGTTATCTGTCGTTAGCCACCAAGCTTTTTCTGCTGGCTCATTTTGATTTTGTCCTTGGTAGATAAAAGAGGGCTGATAATTTTGTCGATACCAATGATAAAACGCGCTAGCATTAATAACCTGATTTTCTGCTTCATTTTGCCACTGGCCAACAAAGTCCAACTGCTTAGCAAACTCTTGCTGAATATTATCTGTCATGGAATTTTCTAAGCCAAGCAAAGCAAAGGTTAAGTTAGCTTGTGGCTGATTGTGAGCCTGCAAAAATAAATGTTTGAAATAGGTTGTACTAGCTTCTCTCAACAGGTAATCATTAGGTTGAGAAGTGTAGGAATTGCTCTGGTCGCCATAGTTGTAAACTGGATCGCTAATAGTTTGTCTAACAATCAAGGGCATGGTTGTATTCTTGGTAGCATTGGGAATCAAGGCCCAATTTGAATTTGGCCAATAGGGATAATGTGGTGGCCCTCCAGAAAGAGTGTAAGAGTCAGTGCCAAACTGCTCGCGTGTAATTTGATGAACTAACACGCCATACTGTTTTTTCAAATAAGAGAGCGACCAAGCATCAATCATCCAAGCAGTAGTTAGTTGCGGATAATAGCCTAGCTCTTGTTGAAATTTGTTCATGTAAACATCAATAATCTTCTGCCGTTGTTCTTGCGAGTAGCCAACTAAATAAGCATTTTGGGCCTGGTACCACTTGGTTTCATCACTTTGATGAGTGATGGCTGCTGCCTGAGTTAAACTGGGGATTATTTCTAAATAAGCACCGATTTGGTGATTGCTGTTTTTAAGTTTAGTAATAATTTCAGGCTGGAAAAGTGCATCGTAGCGTAAAACAAAATTTGCTGTGAGATTGTTATTTTGGAGGTATTCAAGCTGTTGTTTCAAGTTTTTTACTGAGCCGGGTTGGCAACAGGAATCACCCCGCACTTGATTAATGATGACGGTGTAGTGTGGTTTGGCTAGGGTTGGGGAGGGGTGAAAGAGGGTAAAAGCATAAAAAATAATAACAAAATATGAAACTAGACGAAACTCGATTTTTTTCATGGCATTAGTATACCATTGGTAAAGTAGCAATCCTTTAATATCCTAGTCGTAATTTAAGTTCATTGACAGCATAAGCTATTATGCTGAATTAATGAAATTGTGGAATCAATTAATAGATTCTATTAAATTAAGTCGGTCTCAGTTAAAAGTGTTGCAAGGTGTTTTTAAAGAAATCGGTTTGGTTTTTTTAGCTGGGTGGATAATTGGCCCAATAGCTACTACTAATTTAAATCTAAGCTTAATGATTTCAGGGATAATTTTGACTCTAATTTCTTGGTGCGCTATGATGGAAATAACAAACTATTTAGATACTCAAAATGGATAACATCCCATATTACTTACCAGGCTATATCGGAGGCGCTTTTATAATGCTAATTGGGTGGTTTTTATTTTATGCTACAAAAAGAAACAATGAGAAAGAATCTAAAAAAGATTGAATTAGCTTGTTTCTGCTTAATGTCGAGCAATTTCTTCTAATCAACAAACTGCGCCGCTTTATCTATTTCTTCCTGCTTTTGTCTAGCCTTATCCCCATCACCATCAACCAAAAAACGAGAACCGTCTAACACATAGGGCCCCTCGGTTTGACAGCCCCCTTCGGTTGACGCAACCGAACCGGATAATTAATAACCTAGTGGAGATGCTTGAGACCTTTATTTCTGAGATGAGAATGCTTGAAGCAGAGTATTCCTATGGGTAGTTAAAACGATAATATGCAAGATAAACGGGGTGGGTTTATACAAAATCTTGAGTTAAGAGTTACAACTGTAATTCATTGAATTTTGTGATAAAATTTAAATCATCCATCTATCTATCAATGAACGCTTTTACTTCTCAACTTACTAGAGAGATAACACAAATCAGGTTTAGACCAACTCTCGGTTGGTTCAACCATAGAGCTGACGTGGCTCACTTGGTTGAATCAAGTTATGAGGAGTGGAGATCCGACAAGCGAGGGAATATTGCACTTTATTCTCCGAACAAAAAAGAGGCATTAGAGATTTTTACAGATCATATTACTCACTTAAGGGAAAGTTCCTTTGATAGTGATAATAATTTTGAGCACCCATCTATTTTGGTCAAGAGCATGGTGAAAAAATTTGAAATAAGTGAAATTAGGAGGGTTGGATTTAGGACAACAAATGTTTTCTCTTGTGAATTTGAGTTTGAGGAAATAGTTGATATTTTATACAGAACCTTATATAAAATTGATCCTGAAAATTCTCCTCAAGAAGGTAGACTTTTAGACCTAGTTTTTGTTCTGGATACATTAAATGATAATGGTGTAAAAATTCATTCACAGATAGGTGCTATTAAGAAAGATGAGGGTAAAAAAAAGTTTATTACTAAATTTGGTGAACCTATTTCTTTGGAAAATGATAAAAATATATTTATAGATATAGATGTTTCGATTAGTTCTCTTGAGAGTCCTATTGTTGAGAAAGAAAACCTTATGTCCATTCAAAAAAAGGCGATCACAACCTTGGATAATTATTTAGAACTTTTGTTTGAGGATTAATTATGTATTTAGTTCAAAGTCACAGCAATTATTCATGTACTCAAGCTGAATTTAAATATGATGGTTCTTATGGCAATTACTTCCAACATAAAGACCACTTAAGTAAAACCGAAGCTGATGTAATTCCAGAAAGCAATGCTTCTTGGAACCGAAAAACGACCACAGATTTACAATTAAGCAAAGGAGAAGATACTAATGGAAAACAAGCAGTTTTATGTAAGTCAAATAATGGTTTTTATTCTGAAGAATATATTCAATTCAACCTCTCCTCTTTTGCAAAAAAAGTGTCACGAGAGCTTGAGTTATGGTGTGAAAAAGGCACTGAGAATGCAATAATTCATGTTGCTGAAATTAGATCCTTAATAAAAGAGTACTCACCTTATGTACGTCAAAATGCTGATGCTAGGATTGTTATTTCTATCATTTCTTTGCTTTTTGAGAATAATCAGTGGGAAAATTTTCAGACAAGCAAGCTAGAACATATGAGAGGAATAATAAATAGATTTGCAGATAACACAATAGAACGTAGAGAAGTTGAAGCTTTTATCAGAGATATTCA
>JAYEJP010000001.1:0-2145 GCA_034660615.1 Patescibacteria group bacterium | reverse complement strand
GTCAAAGCTTATGATGATGTCTCGCTTGCATTGAATAAGTGGTCTGACAAAAGAGGGAGGGATCCTAAATACCAATTAATAAACCAAGGAGTTTTAGCGAGACTCCATCCGCGCATATCGTTTAATGATACGCAGGGGTATTTGGATAAATTAGAGGCGAACATAATATATTTTTTGGTGAGCTTTAATAATGGATTAAAAGCCAAGTGTGGCCAATTTGCTGGGGATGATGTTGTTAAGTATGATATCTATGATCGCTCTTCATACAAGGGTTTTATCGAACTTTATGACAGCAGAAAAAAAATTCCACTCGAAAAATTTTGGAAAGACAATGATGAAAGCTTAGATGAGCTGATTAAGAACCAAGAATTAAAAAAGTATTATGAAAAATTCCATGATAGTTTGGTAAAGATACATAGTGATAGAAAAAAGGCAGATTCTTTTCGGGTAAATAAAACCATAGGTGATGCTGTTATTGCTGTTGATGCGCCCAAAAAATATATAATTGTAACTATTGATAGAATCTTCAAGTACTTGGCTGATTCTTTAAACAAAAGTTTGCTTGTTTTACCAAAGTTGTAGAGGGAAATTTAATATAGGCATCCACTGATTAGAGCATAAAGCTGTTGTTCAAAAAAATTTGACAAGCTAAAACTCAAACAGAGATAATATAAGAACAAGAGCAACTTATGCTCTAAATTGAGAAACAGCAAGAATCACCCCGCACTTGATTAATGATGACGGTGTAGTGTGGCTTGGCTAGGGTTGGGGAGGGGTGAAGGAGGGTGAAAGCATAAAAAATAATAACAAGATATAAAACTAGACGAAACTCAATTTTTTTCATAGCACTAGTACACCATTGAATAATGCTTTAATATTTTTAATGATTTCAGGGATAATTTTGACTCTGATTTCTTGGTATATTATGATAGAAATAACAGTAATTATTTCAAGTAAGAATGTTAATTGAGCCATACCACATTCCCTATTATGTTGCTGGCATTATTTTTTCTTCAATTGGATTCTTAGTGATCCATATCGCTAAAAGAGACATGGAAGATAAAACCAAGAAGGATTCAAAAAAAGAATAGTGAATTGTGGTTAAATTAGTTTGCTTAAATCTCCCCTCTTTACCTAATTTCCTTTGTTTAATGAAACAATTTGCGATAAACTTGAAGAACTGGAACAAAATGTATCCGCACACGTTAAGTTGAAATTAAGAACAAGTAAAATAACAGAAATTTGCTTTAAAAATCAATCAAAATGAATAACCCTCAAGTCGGAAAATTAAACAAATGAATAACCCTCACGGCGGAAAATTAATCAACTGTCAACTCTCTTTAACTAAAAAAAAAGAAATTTTAAATAATCTAGATCAGTATCAAACTATCCAACTAGACAAAGAACTCACTAAAGACGTTAAAAATATTGCTGACGGAGTTTATTCTCCGCTCAAAGGTTTTTTAAGAGAAGAGGATTTTAAAACAGTGATAGACAAGATGCGCCTCAAGAGCGGAGTAGTCTGGCCAATTCCAATTGTTTTAGATATTTCCCAAAAACAATATAAACAGCTTAAAAACAAAAAAGAGATTTTACTGCTAGATCAAAACTCAGAACCGCTGGCCTTACTTAAGAAACCTGAGTTCTATCAATATGATGCCAAAGAGTTAGCACAAAAGGTTTATGGCACCACAGATAAGGCTCATCCTGGAGTAGAAGAGGTCTATCAAATGGGCCCTTATTTAGTTGGGGGTGAGATTGCATCACTGATCAATGGGCGAGGTCTTTTTAGTGATCATAACTACACTCCAGCTCAAACTAGAGAGATTTTTGAAAAACGAGGATGGGACACTATTACTGCTTTCCAAACACGCAATGTTCCTCACCGCGGCCACGAGTTTTTACAAATGCAGGCTTTAGCCAGAACTGACGGTTTATTTGTCCAACCGGTGATTGGACGCAAAAAACTGCAAGATTTTAAAGATGAGTATATTATTGGCGCTTATGACATCCTGATTGAGCGCTATTATCCCCAAACCAGAGTTCTACTAGGAATTTTACCGCTTAAAATGCGGTATGCTGGGCCAAGAGAAGCTTTGCTTCATGCTATCATCCGTAAAAATTATGGCTGCACCCATTTTATTG